>CAYHXT010000077.1:0-2566 GCA_964360675.1 uncultured Methanosarcinales archaeon | reverse complement strand
TCCGCCAATCGTTCCGGACAGCCATTCATGACCTCATTAGATGATCTGGATCAGGCCATTAAAGACGGAGTAGATTTTATTATCTACGAAGGCAGAAAAGAAGGAAAACCATCCAAGATAATTAATTTGGTGGAAGGAAAGATTAAGGAGAGGTAAGAAAAATACATGGCTTACAAACTAATTTGCTTTGACCTAGATGGAGTTATTTTCAAAGATATTAATTTCTGGATAGAACTCCATAAAAAATTCGGAACGCTGGAACAAGGCCTTAAACTTACCGAGAAATATCTTCATAACAATTACGAAAAATTAGTGGAAGAAGTCGTGGTAAAGCTCTGGAAAGGTAAAAATACAAAACCTTATTATGCATTAGTCGATTCATTGGAATATCTTCCAGGGACGTCATTAGTTTTTGAGTATGTTAAAAAACAGGACTGGATTACTGCCATAATTTCTGCCTCCAGCATTGATGCTGCCAGAAGAGTCCAGCATGATTATGGGGTTGATCACATTTTTGCAAATGAATTGGTTATTAAAGAGGGAAAAGTTTCAGGAGAATTCATTTGGCCGATTGGTGCGGGAAAACACAAAAAAGCAGAAATTATCCATCATTTGTGCAAAGATTTAGGAATCAAACCGGAAGAAGTAATTTATATCGGCGATAGCGACACCGATATCGAAGCGTTTAAAGAAGTTGGTTTATCAATTGCCTTCAATTCTCAATCTGCATCGTTAAAGAAAGCAGCAACCCACATTGTTGAGGGTAATAACTTGGCTGGCATTTTGCCCTACCTTAAAACGATTAAAAATTAGAAATAAACTCACCGTTTCTTAGTTGTTCCCCAATCCAAGAAATTATCTTTCTTCCGGTTGATGAAATACAGCATGGCGAAGAAAGTTACCACTAAAATAAAAAATCCTATTTTGCTTTTCGTGTCAAAATAACGTATCGTTCCGCCAAAAGTGGCCGCGATACTGCCCAGGAATAAGCCCATGGTGACGCTGTCCTGCATCTTTGGAAGAAACAACGCCAATAATAAGATGAACAGATTAAATAGGGATATAAACACATACTTCATCCCTTCGTAGGATAATTTGGATTGTTCAAATTTTTCCTGCTCTTTCTGGAATTCTTCGCTGCACTTGCGCTGGTTTTCATCTATGGCCGTGCGCTCTGGAATGCCCAATTTTTCCGGATTGGCCGGGTAAGGATATTTGGCGTAACAATCACCGAAAGGGCCTTGATAATAGGCATTCGTTCCGGTATATTTCGGAAAGAACACATTTGCTCCCAAGAAGACCATAGGAACATATAACAGCACGATAATCAAAACATAAAGCAATTTTGTCCAATTCATCGTTTTAAGAATATCTTGGAACTATTTAAAGATTTGGCTTTCAAAAAATTTAGCTATCTTGATATTCAGATATCCATCTTCTTCCCGTCAACATAAAACGTCGGCCTCTTGAATACCTGATCTCCGTGATAAATTGTTTTTATTGCTCCGCCGAACCAGTAATTGCTGCCTACGGCGACATGCCCGGTGCCCATGACTTTCTCATCCATAATCATAGAACCTATCAATACCGCGCCGGGATTGATCCCTATGCCTAACTCGCCGATGTGCCGCACCCGTTCCCGATATTTTGCCAATTCTTCAAATTTTTGGAAAGTCTGTTCTAATAGGTGCGCATCTTTTCCTTCCACCTGCGTTACTTTTCCTTCCTTGATGTGCAAGGTAACCGGGCTTTGCAGCAATATTGCGCCATTTTCGGTTTTCATGCTGCCATCGACAACTACTTTTCCGTTCACCCCTTCGAATCCTGCCGGAGGAATATACACCTCTCCTGCCGGCATATTGCCGCCCATTCCCGGCTCGTGATACTCGCCGATATTAGCTATCGCTTCCATACCAGAAACGTTGAAAGTTACGTCCGTTCCCGCTTCAGTCTTTACTTTAATTTCTTCTGCCTTATCCCAAAGCTTCTTGATGGCCGAACCGTTTTTCTTCATGCGTGAATAATTAACATTCATCGCTTCCAGAAACAGGCCGAAATGCTGCGGCTTGACATCGCTCAGACCGGTTGCGGACAGAAATCTATGCCCCCGCTCTGCGCAGAAATTGCGGAAACTTTTTTCTTCTCCGAACCGGCCCAATTTATTTGAAACTGCGACGATAATGATGCTGTTTTTTTCCAATCGGTTGATTGCATTCACGACGTGATGGTCAGAAAACATAAAACCTTTTTTTGGTTCCTGAAATAAGATGTTGGCGTTAAGGCCCTTGTTATTTGCTGCATGATAATATCCGTATCCCAGCATGCTGGAGAAGATGCTTTGGCCTACGCCATAATCGCTGATAACCAGGATTTCCTCTCCCTTTAATTTAAGGGAATTTTTCATTATTTTATGAAAGATGGGGCTGTGCTTCTCTACGAAATTAAGAATTGGTTTACCTAATCCCAGCATAATCATGCTATTAGTTAAGAGTATTAAAAGATTTTGTTACGGCAGGCTAATATGAAACCCTCCGGCTTTGATTCAGAAGTTATATAAAGTAGTTCA
>CAYHXT010000076.1:0-2610 GCA_964360675.1 uncultured Methanosarcinales archaeon | reverse complement strand
TGAAAGGACCGCCTGCAAGGCGGGGGTTTTGCTCCCAAAGAGGGACAATAAAAAAGACCCCCGATTTTTCTCGAGGGTCAAATATTTTCGTAAACGTCTACAGTTTTTCGACGGCAATCACCATGCCTTCGCGGGTAATGTATGTGAGCTCCAGCACACCGAGGTCGCCGGTGTTCCGAAAAATGATTTCCGGCAAGTTCCCGTCGTCGTGGCAGAGGAGAACGTACACTTTGACAGTTTTAGGTTCAGGGTGTTCAACCACCACAATTGCCTGCTCATACCCAGGCACCTTTTTGACGTCACTCACCTCGCCACGTAAGTACCGCCTGGCAAACTGGAACGCTGCGCCGACTGAATCGAGATTTACGTCACCACTCTGGATGATAACTGTTGGAGTATCAGTCAGGACAACCTGGTACGTCGTGAGAACCGAATCCAGATTCTTCAACGCGTGCACGTCATTGATGTTCACCGAATCAGTACTCAGTACAGCTGCAAGTGCGAAAACAGGTAACACAAGACCTCCTTGTACGGTATTATTTGGTGTTTCTGAATCTATCCTAGCGCCCTTCCACCGTCCGCACAATCCCCTCTAGCTCTTCAGCGTCGCTGTAGTGAATGCTAATGTTCCCGCCTTTGCCGGCTGGTTTGATGGTAACTTTCGCCCCCAGCGCAGCACGCAGCCGTGCCTCCCTCGCCTTCGTCTCCACATCGGCTTGCTTGCGTGTGTGCCCGCGCACATTCGTCTGCTTCTCACTCTCTACCGATCTGACGCTCAAGCCTTCTTCAATAATTTTCTTGAATAACTGCTGTCGCGCTTTTGCGTCAGAAACCCCGAGCAGCACTTTGGCATGGCCTTCGGTAAGCTTGCCTTCGGCAATGGCGGCTTGCATATCTGTTGGCAAGTGCAAGAGGCGGAGGATGTTTGCCACGGCCGATCGGCTCTGACCAACTTTGTGCGCCACCGCGTCTTGCGTCAGCGAAAAGTCGTCAATGAGCTGCTGGTAGGCTTTGGCACGCTCCAGGGCATTCAGATCTTGCCGCTGCACGTTCTCTACGAGCGCCAGCTCTAGCTTCTGCTGGTTCGTGGCGCTACGAATAATCGCTGGTACGTCCTTGAGGTTGGCCAACTTGGCTGCACGCAAACGTCGTTCCCCGGCAATAAGTTCGTAGCCGCGAGGCGTTTCGGTTAGCACCAGCGGCTGCAAAATGCCGTGTTCTTTAATTGACGATACGAGGTCTTCCATCCCCTGCCGCTCGAAGCGCTCGCGGGGCTGGTGTGGGTTTACCACAATGCGCGCCACCGAAATGTGTTCGATGCGCTCGCCAGTCTTGTGTGCCGTGTCAGCGCTCCAGTAGTTTGCATTGGACGCGCCCGGGATGAGCGATGATAGGCCGCGGCCAAGTGAGGATGTTGCCATATGGGTAGTCTACACGTGCGGAGTCTCGCTTTCCACCACTTCACGCGCCAGCTTCTCGTAGGCCTTCGCGCCCTTGCTGTTGCCGTCGAAGTGCCGGATGGACTTGCCGTGGCTTGGGGCTTCGGCTAAGCGCACGTTGCGCGGGATGACTGTGCGGAAAATTTTGTTTGGGAAGTATTGGTACAACTCGTTAAACACGGCTTGCGAGAGCTTATTCCGCTCGTCGTACATGGTCATAACTGCGCCAAGGACGGTGAGGCCGGGCTGCAGGTGCTGGCGGATGAGGTCGATGGTTTCGACCAGCTGGCCCAGGCCTTCGAGTGCGTAGTACTCGGTCTGGACCGGGATGAGGATTTCTTCCGCCGCGACGAGGCCGTTCACCGTGAGCAAGCCCAGGCTGGGCGGGCAGTCGATGAGAATGTAGTCAAAATCATGGCGCACTTCGGCCAGCGATTCCCGCAGCCGATGCTCACGACGCTCGAGGGGTACAAGCTCCACATTCGCCCCGGCAAGATCCATGTTTGCAGGTGCGGCTTTCAAACCGTCGACATTGGTTTGCAGAATGATGTCGCGGAACGCTTTGGCGCCAATAAGTGCGTGGTACACCCCATGCTCAACCTTTCGGTGATCTATGCCAATACCAGACGAGGCATTCCCCTGCGGGTCAATATCCACAAGCAAGACAAACTTACCGAGCGTTGCTAACTCTGCAGCTAGGTTTATGGCGGTAGTGGTCTTCCCCACCCCGCCTTTCTGATTGACGACCGCAATGACACGCGCCATAAGTAGTGGTTAGTATAGCAGGAAAAAGCCTCATGAATTTAATCACGAGGCAAAATTCTCCTTGAGCCTTTGCTGCAAGGCAATGAGCATTGCACGCGTACGGCGTGCGTGTTGCAGGGTAACCCCCAATACCTTTAACGCACTACGACGTTTGGTAAGCATCGCAGTTAGTAGTGCCGAGTAGGCACCATCACTACCAGGCGTGTAATGCACATAGGCATCAACAAATTCCTGATCACTAACCCGGGGATTCTCTGCCATGGCAATGAGCTCGAATGTGTTCTGGGCATGCACGGCTACCTCCTTTGCATCTACCTTTGGTCTACGCCCAAAAGTCTAGTTAGTCAAATGTGGTGTAATGGAAGATTCTAGTGCTTAGGTTTAGCCAGAACCTCCTGAATCATTC
>CAYHXT010000075.1:0-2728 GCA_964360675.1 uncultured Methanosarcinales archaeon | reverse complement strand
TAATCACCTCTTGTGGGGTAGAAATATAACCTAATATATAAAACTTATCTTAGTAAGGCTCTCTAGTGTTTCTCTGGTTTTTAGGTTAGAATCATAAACTACTTGCCCTACTCGTTGCCCCACTTCTTCCCGAGTATCATACCTCTGGATTAATCCCATATTTTTCTTGATAAATTACTTCTTTAAATAGATTTCTCTTCCTTCTTGATCGTCAGCTCCTTCGGGATCCTATATTCGTCCCATCTGACTCTTCCTTCTTTAACTGCATCTCGTATCTTCCGCTGCACGGTATTCAATTCTGAACTGCCGCTCTTCACTTCCACAAACACTATTTCCGTAACAGCTTTCTCATCTAATCCACTGAACACAATCAAATCAATCGGCTTGCCTAAAAATTTGCATTCTGTAGGTTTATACTTAAAATTGGGCAGATATGGCGCAAGCTGCTCAGAAAATTGTCCGCCTAATGAAGCCCGCGACCGTTCAATAGAATCCTTCTTGATATCTGGAATTTGTTCTTCCCAATGCTTATCCTGTTTCATGGCTCCGGCCGAAACGCCGATTCTGTAAGCAAGAGCAGCAACCGCTATAAATAAAACTAAAACTAATATCCATAATGGGTCCATGTATAACTGCGTTTTCGGAAAGCTTAAATATCTTTCTCATCAATCAAAATTCACAAACTAAAAAGGAGGTTTGCAAATGGTCTTAAATAAATTACAAAAGTATCACGCGGAGGGGTATACGATCTTCCGTATAATTGTGGGGTTGATGTTCGTGCAGCATGGAGCACAGAAATTGTTAGGGTGGTTCGGCGCTCAAGGGGCGGTCCAGCTGCTAAGTTTGATGGGATTCGCAGGCATGATAGAACTAATCGGCGGATTGGCAATTGCGTTAGGATTCTTCTCTCGTCTTGCTTCTGTAGGTGGAACGGCAATTATGGTCGGCGCATTAGCAACGGTGCATTTTCCAATGGGATTAGTGCCGATAGTAAATAAAGGGGAATTGGCGCTCTTATTCTTGGCCTGTTTCGTAATCGTAGCTGTACATGGCAACGGCAAATGGAGTTTAGAGCAAGTGCTGCTTAAGAAAGAAACATTTTAATTTTTATTTTTTTTCAATATTTTTTCTCTTTTTTTTCATTTATTAGATGATTTTGTGAAAAAGAGCAGAATAAACTACCAGTAAACTACATCCCGGCTTTACTGATAAGATATTCCAGAGATGAAACAAATTGACCATCTTCAATGTATCCGTTATATTTTGCGATATTAAAGCCGACCGGATCCTTGCTCACATCCGCCTCACTAATGTGCCAGACAGACGCTTCCAGCATCCTTCTGTAAAGCAGCAACGCATCTCCATCTCCGGGAGAGACGTTGGCCCCTTTAATCATTTTTCCCCTTTCAAATTTTTTAATGATTATACTATCGATACCTCTAAATTTTCCACAAACTTTAATGGCCGCAGTAACACCATTTTTTTGATCCTCAGCATGAAGAATAAGGTGTTTTGGTTCATTGGGCAGATTTCTTTCTACATAAAACCCTTTATGCTTCCCGCCATAGCTTTCAAAGAATAAAATAAAGATATTGTCCTTTTGTTCCATTTGCGTGTAAAGAGTATTCGCAAGAATTTTTGCATAAATTAAATTGGTGATATTCTTTTGGCCGCCATTATCTTTCGGTTTTCTGGCTGCCTCGGCTGCTTCCTGCAGGGGGTACGGCGCAAAAGTATCCAGCCTGTAAAACGTCTGTGGCGCATAAGAATGGGGGAGCAGGCTTAACGCCGTTAAAGCAGCCAGCGAAAATCTCATGAAAAAGATAATTTCTGCCATCTATATAAGTTTTTTGACTTAGTAATCCGGATATTAAAGAAAAAGATTAAAAAAATAAAATAATAGATATTTATTCCAATTCGGCATCAATGACTTGCTTAAAGTTGCTGAACGGCTGTGCTCCGCTAACCAGTTTCCCGTTTATTAAGAATCCGGGTGTTCCTTGAATTCCAACAGCAGCTCCATCAGCAGTATCTTTACGCACTTCTGAAGCCATCGCTCCTGAATCTAAGCATTCATTAAACTTTGCGGTATTTAAGCCCAATTGTTTTGCGTATTGCTTAAAGGTAGTCACGCCGCCTTCCACACCGTTCTCAAACAGTAAATCATGCATCTCCCAAAACTTCCCCTGCTCTCCAGCACATTCTGCAGCTTCTGCAGCTTTCTGAGCGTTCTGGTGGAAACTCAACGGAAAGTCCCTGAATACTAATTTTACTTTTCCGGTTTTGATATATTCTTCTTCAATCAAGGGTAAGGTGTCACGATAGAATCGCGCACAGAAGGGACATTCAAAATCGCTCCATTCAATAATAGTAACCGGAGCGTCTTTATCTCCTTTCACATCGTCATCATCTAATAAGTCTTCAAAATTGACTGCGGCAGCTGGTTCAGGGTTGTCAGCAACCGTGCCTCCGGTAGGAGCAGAACTATTATTGCCTTTGAACGCCAACACTGCTAAAACTACAATCAATACTACAGTAGTGATTTTCCAAAACATATTACTGTTTGATTTTTTTGGTTTATCATCGTGATTAACTTTTTTGAATTCTTCCATAATTCAAACCTCCATACATTTTTAGTTCTAAAATAAGCCGGCCTATATATTCTTTTGGGTGTAAAAGGCTCTGTCCGGAAAAGAATAAAAGTGTATACTGATTGCTTAAAGTTATG
>CAYHXT010000074.1:0-2988 GCA_964360675.1 uncultured Methanosarcinales archaeon | reverse complement strand
GACGATGTCTTTCCCCGGATCATATTTCTGGTTGCCATTTACATCAACATACATCCTGCAAAGATCATCAGAATCGGGAACAATGGTAACCCGGACCGGAAGTTCCATCCCTTCATTGGTGAAATAAGTCCCGATCTTTTGATCATAGGGCTTATTACAGCTGGATGCGCTTAATGCCAGCACCATCGCACAGATAGTTTTTTTCATGTTTATAAATTCCCTACTATCTATATTAGAATCTCCTATTTAATTAAGATTGTTATTCTGAGAAATACATATCTGCGGCTATAAAACATAAAAAAAAGAATTTACTGGCCGGGCAAACTTCACATCTCTTCAGGAGCCGTGATGCCCAGCAGGTTCAAACCGTTCTCTAACACCTGCCGGACACCATCGACTAACAGCAGCCTTGTTTTAGTATGGTTCTTCTCTTCTGACAATACCGGGCATTTGTGGTAAAATTCATTGAATGCCTGCGCTAATCCTATCAGGTAATGCGCCAAAAGGTGCGGCTTATAGGTTTGTGCCACTTTAATTATCACATCAGGAAAATTATACAGTTTCTTGATCACTGCCGCTTCTTCTTCCAACTGTATTATTTCAAAGTTCACGTGCGGAGAAACATCCAAGTTATGCTCTTTAAGCGCTCTGCGCAGTATCGAACAGGCCCGGGCATGAGCGTATTGCAGGTAAGGGGCAGTTTCTCCTTCGAAAGACAGCATCCGGTCCCAATCAAATTCAATATCTCTGATTCGGTCGTTGCTTAAATCAGCAAAAATTACCGCTCCTACGCCGATAACTGCGGCAACTTCTTTTTTATT
This sequence comes from uncultured Methanosarcinales archaeon, assembly GCA_964360675.1. Taxonomy (GTDB): domain Archaea; phylum Nanobdellota; class Nanobdellia; order Woesearchaeales; family GW2011-AR9; genus JACPIL01. The sequence continues at coordinate 2,167 of CAYHXT010000074.1, read as the reverse complement.
CTGCAGGGAAGGATTCTTTTCTTCCACGGTTCTTTCTGCCAATTCCATCGCTTTATTCAATACTTCCTCCAAGAAAATAACATTTCCTTTCCGGGTGGACATTTTCCCATCGGGGAAGCGAAATAATCCAAAATCAACGTGGACAAATTTATTTTTGTCGACTCCCGCCAGTTCCATAACTTTAAACAGCTGCTGAAAGTGCAGTTTTTGTTCTGAGCCGACCACATAAATTATTTTTTCAGGTTTATACTTCTTGATTCTGTACAGCGCAGCAGCTACATCACGGGTATGGTAAGTGGAAGCGCCGTCAGATTTGCGGAGCATCAGGGGCGGCATGCCCTGCTTTTCCAAATCTACAATCAGCGCGCCGTCGGACATTTTCGTACCGGCTTTTTTATCTATGTGGACGATGGCGCTTTCCAATAAATTATTATAAAATCCTTCTCCGTGGAATGAATCAAATTTCACATCTAAGATGTTATAGACGCGATGAAATTCCTTGAGGCTTAATTCCTTAAAAGATTCCCATAACGCTATTGATTCTTTATTTCCATCTTCCAGTTTTTTGAATTCTGCGCGGGCTTGATCTTCCAGCCCTGGATTTTTTTTCGCTTCTTCATGGAATTTAACATACAGCTGCAGCAGGCATTGGATGGGATTGTTTTCCAATTCCTGTTCTGAACCCCATTCTTTATATGCGACAATCAATTTACCGAATTGCGTCCCCCAATCGCCCAGATGATTCACTCCAAACACATCATAGCCCAGAGCATAGTATATCTTGTAAAGGCAGCTGCCAATGACTGTAGAGCGGAGATGTCCGATGCCGAAAGGTTTGGCGATATTCGGGGAGGAAAATTCAATCACTATTTTTTTTCCCTTTCCGATATTCTGCCTTCCATACTGCTTCCGCTCTTTGTAAATGGCATTGAGCGTTTCCTCTGCCACCACTTTATTCTTCAGGAAAAAATTAAGATACGGCCCGGCCACTTCCGCTTTCTCCAGAAAATCAGGCAACTTCAATCTCGCTTTTATTTTCTCGGCTTCCTCTTTAGCATTCTTGCCTAATCTAAAGCAAGGAAAGGCATAATCTCCTAATCTGGGGTCGGGGGGGGTAACCACTTGATTAGCCAATTCTTCTGCCTGCATTTTGGTCTCTTTATGCAGCAGGGCAATAAGTTCTTCCTTGAAATTCACGTTTATTCAGAAACCAACCGGTTTTATATATTTTGCTGGAAGCGATTAGATTTTCACAGAATTTTTCTGTTTATTCAGCAGGAATGATTTGACTTTTCCGCCGCAGAATGCATGGATCAGCTCTTCCGTCTCTTTCACGATTTCTTTTTGTTTTGCCGGGCTTACCGGAGGCAGGAATTCAAAATGGATCAGCGCCGATTTTGAGCCTGGTTTCAATGCCGTTTTCGCACTCTTCCAGTAATCTAATTTCGTCCCCAATATTTTTTTTGCGTCGCGGTAGTACAGGTCGTTTTTTCTCAAGGCGAAAGTAAGTTCTCTGGAGATATTTTTCATATCATCTGCGCTCACCGGCACGATATGCTTTAAGGCCACATAACGCAGCAGGTTAGTGGCTGTATCTTTAGCTACGACATTTTTGTGGTTTAACACTTTCCTCAGCAATTGTTCCACTGAAGTGCGGTGGTGTTTTGCTTCGTTACCGAATTCTTCCCGCGCAACTGTCCACGGCGCAATCAAATTATGCGTTTTATAGGTATCTTTATTGAACGTCATCAACACCATCCTTTCCATCTCTCTCAGGAGATGGCCAGCTTCTTTTGTTTTACTTCGGTTATCGATATCTGTAGCAAGAATAAACGCCGCCGTAAATTTCTGGTGCAGTTTCTGAAACACTTCCGGTTTAACAGTAATCTTCATTTTTTATTATTTTTTTTATCATGCCCGTTTTCTTCCGGCACGAAAAAATGTAAGATTCTTTTGAAAATATTTTTGGCGGGGTGGGCATGTTTGATGCCGAAATGTATGGTCAGCTTATCAACATCATTGCGGATATCCTGCAATAACTTCATTTTTTTCCGTTCATAATGAATCTTGACCGCGATGAGGATGACGTAAATGCCGAACAGTCCTCCGGCTAAAAGGCCCAGCTTGGTGAGCAGAGATTGGACCATTTCCATGAGTTGCTGCGGCA
>CAYHXT010000073.1:0-3112 GCA_964360675.1 uncultured Methanosarcinales archaeon | reverse complement strand
ATGTTAGCTAACATTAATAAATCCCTTATTCTTTCTTATCTTCATGACTGCGGAATTATTATTGCTGATTCTTACGGTCTTAGTTCTGCTCATAGCTTCTTATTCAGATCTTAAGACTAAAGAAGTTCCCGATTGGCTGAATTATGGGTTTGTTTTTGCCGCAGTAGGTGTCAGGGCGATATATTCCTTTCAAAATGGCTGGTCTTTCCTGATAACCGGGCTATTGGGGTTAGCTGTAGCCTATCTTCTGGCTTTATTGTTTTATTATACCCATCAATGGGGCGGCGGGGACAGTAAATTGCTCATGGGCATGGGCGCTGCGATAGGTATAGCTTATCCATTTAACGGTTCCAGCTTTACTATGTTGTGGTTCTTGCTTTCTTTATTATTCTCCGGAGCAGTATATGGGCTGGTTTGGCTATTAGTCGTGGCTTTAAAGAAAAGATCCTGCTTAGCTCCAGAACTCCGAAGTCTTCTGGGCAGACATAAAAAGATTCATCTGGGCGTAGGTTTCGCATCTCTGGTTCTATTTAGCGGTGGAATGTTCATAAGCGCATTGCTATACGTCTTAGTTTTAATGGTTGCTTTGTATTATCTTCTGTTATTCTTGGTCGCAGTCCAATATTGTTGTTTTGTATCTGAACAGGAAACTAAATCTTTGGTGGAGGGCGACTGGCTGGCGGAAGATGTGGTTGTTCACGGCAAAACCATCGTCAAAAAGAAGACTCTTCATAAAGAAGATATCCAAAAACTGCGGGATAAAAACATAAGTTCGGTTACAATCAAAGAAGGTATACCATTCGTTCCCAGTTTCCTGATAGCGTATTTGTTGCTGATGTTTGGGAAAAATTTTATACCAGTTATTGTTCGGAGCGTGTTAGGGTAGAGGAAAAATCGCCGCATTTAGATTTCCGATAGTTTTTTATATACCAAAGATTTGTTTCTAATATCATAATTGAAAAATAGGTATCAAAAGAGGTGTGATGGATGAGATTCAATAAGAAAGCTTCTCTTGAACTTTCAATTCAAGCTATTATAATAGTAGTTATTGCATTTGTAGTTCTAGGTCTAGGCCTGGGTTTTGTAAAAAATACATTTAAAGATATTACTGGCACTACCAAAGAAGTGCAGGCTAAAATAAAAGAGCAGATACTTGAAGATATGCGGGTTTCAGGGAAAAAATTATCTATCACTTCCCAGGTTGCCTTGGAAAGAGGCAATCAGATAGTTGAGAATGTCGGTGTTGTAAATACCGGGTTAAGCAAAAGGGCTTTCGGCATCCAAGTAAGCTTCATAAAAAAACAGCTGCCGGACGGTTCTCAGGATACCAGTGAAGGAGCACAAAGTGAAATAGATTTCTTTTTTAGCGAATACGTTGATAAGGAGTTATCTCCTACTGTCGGCGATGTCATTCCAATAACTATCTCTGCAAAAAGCACGGCATCTGGAAATTATCTCTATAAAGTTGAAGTGCGTGCTTGTCTGGCAGTTACTGAACTGCCCGGTCCGGAATGTGAATTGTATGATACGCGCAGTTTCTTTGTCCGCGTAAGTTAAATGAGGTAAGAATAAGATGGCAAAATCAAACGGAAAAAAACGTCTTTCGGAAGTTCAAGAATTTGAAATCATGAAGTTGGTGTTAGACAAGTTCCTGTGGTTGGGATTTGTGGTAATGGGCTGGGGGATGTATCTATCTCTGACCGCAGAAAGCATCCTTGAAGGAATCTGGCATATGGCTGCCGGCGCGGTATTATTGCTCTTATTCATGATAATCATTCTCAAGGAATATGAAATAGTTAGATAAGGCTTTGGGAAAGAAGAAAGAGATTTAATTTTAATGGTTTAAATAATTTCTTTTTTTTTATCAATTTCTTAGTTGAGTTCTCATAGATTCACTTACACTTCACTTCTACATAATCCAATGCTGTTTCACCATCAAATCCGGCGGTGAGATGCACTCGGGAAAAGGTGCTGTTGCAGGGTATGCTGCTCACGTTTGCTCCATTTACCAGTAGCGATAATGTTTCGCCATTTTTCTCCAGTTTTATTTTGCTTACTGAACTCAAATCAGCATAAGAAATCCCCTCTTCTTCCCCGCACAATAATTGCGCCATGCCATTTGCAGCATACAAAGCGATGTCGTTGCCTAAATACAATGCTCCTCCATCCAAGGCACCTTTGACTTCCGCGCTGGCATTTGAACAAGGATATGTAAATTCTTTCTTAGTTCCGATGGAAGAAGAATCGTATAGACGCAGCCATCCGCCGCCCACGGTCATCCCGGCATCATTGATGATGCTCCATTTATCCTGATTCAGGGAAGTTCCATTGAAATAATCACAAAACAACATCCCTTTGCAATCGTATTCTTCCGCATCGCTTTGATTATTTTCTTTACAGCCGCCTTCAAAATTAACTACTAACGCGGTGATTGTTGTTGTCGTTCCAAACCCATATTTGGAAGGAATGAAAGAATATACTTCCGCAGTTGCTGATGCCGGCAATCCTTCTTCTATATATTCCACTGCATCGCCCATATCTCTTTCAGAAACGCCTAATGAGGAAATATCTATTTTATTTAGCATATACACTCCCGGTTTCATTAGAGTGACCATATTTTCCCGGTTCAAGCATCCAGTATATTCCCAATTGGCTGCCGCCCAGTCGCTGCCTGTTGCCCATTCATAAAATTTTTTTGCTCCCGGTTTTGATCTTTCTTTCTTAAAAGATTCATATAAAATCTGCAATGGGGCTGGAGTCAGTGAATATTCATGCCCGCTGTTGTGAAGAGCTATCTCTAACCGCGGCGCAAATGCGGGATGCGAAAGCAAAAAGCTTTCCGAGAGATGATTGTCAAAGAATAAAATTCTGGTATCCGGAACGGGATTTCCAAATGCGGTTACTTTTACATCAACATCTTCCCCAGTTTGGTCGTCAGTAAAAGAAACTACGCCTTCGCTGTCAGTGATTCTTTCCTTTATGGCAACTCCGCCAAGATTTATGTTGTATTCATCGTCAGAACATCCAGCTGAACCGAATACCGCAAGCAGCCCCAGCACTTTATGTTCTAATGACATAACTATTTAATGGTGAGAGAAATTTATAAAGACTG
>CAYHXT010000072.1:0-3150 GCA_964360675.1 uncultured Methanosarcinales archaeon | reverse complement strand
TTTGAATGAAGGTGTTTGGGTTAGTGGATGAAATCAGCATAAAGTTGCATTAACCTCTTCTTTAACACGCCTATTTTTCTTTTTGGTGTGAGCCACAGAAAAGTTTAATAATACTAATGGACTACTTTACGCTATGCAGTGGAAAAAAGCGGGTGTGATAGTATTAATTTTGTTTTCCTTGTTTTTGGTATCATGTACGCCAGCGTCCGGTCCTTCGGCAGATGACATATGGGATAAATTATTGTGGTTCGGAACTCTTGGTTTTTTAGGCAATAATGAAGATTCGTTAGTTGGCTTTATGCGCATTTTAATTGTAATTTTAGTATTTGCCTTATTGTATGAAGGCGTTAAAGTTACTGGAATAAGCCACAATTCGGGTATCGCAGTAGCTCTAGTTTTAGCAATAATGTCGGGAATGTTCATCCCGGGAGCAGTTTTGGCCGGAATCGGCGCAGCGTATGCCACCATCATTTCAGTGATATTCATCGCCGCTCCTATAGTTGGCGGATTGTTAGCATTCAGGATGATTCCAGCTGACAAGCCCAGTTACATAATTTTAAGGATAATTGTTCTTTTATTACTTCTGATGGTTTTAATTTCAGTAAAAAGCGAAGCCATGGATTTATTACCGGCAGCAACAGGGGGTATGCAGGAAGTACAGAAAATATTTTCCTGAGGAAAAAACATGGTCTTAGAAAATCTTGCCCAACAAATCCTTTCTTTAGTAAATTGGGGTATCACCATCATAGTTTTAATGATAGTATGGGAAGTTATCCAGCTTGGCCGATTGTCTAATGTTGTCGGAGGTTCGTTTGATGCGGCAAATTGGGTGAAAAATCTGCCGCGAAGATTTGCACGCAGGACGCATAAGGCTGAACTCAATGAATATATCGATGAAGAGAAAGAACAGAAAGATTTAGATACGCTCAAACACGCAGCATTGGATATTCTTGCTGAATTGGAAACATATGGTAATCGCCGTTATTTTGTCGGTTCAGAACACACTAAGCTGGTTAGAACGATTTGGGGCTTCGGAGAGAATTTGCGTGCAGTAAAACGCACTTTCACTGACTTAAGTAAAACCACGAACAGAGCAGATAGAAAACTGGACAAGATGTTTGATTATTTTAAGAAAAAAAAGATCAAAGTCCCGGAAGAAGTAAAAGCTTTGGAAACTAATATCATGCTGCTGCATCAGCAAACTGCTAAAGATATAGCTGGGGTGGAAGATGTTTACAGGGGCATATTAACTTCGGATGATATGAAGGCGTTGGAGTCTCTCAAGCTGGAAATGTTTGAGGGCGGACCTTACAAAATCCTGACTGATTCAGTCCCATTCAATTTAAAACAGTTGTATAAATTGATTGAAGGATTCAGAAAAGAAGAATTTCTGCTGGAAGATGCTTACAAGAGACAGACCGAAGCAAAGAAAGAAATGACGGGCATTATCCAAGAGACCAGAAGTTTATACGAGTAATCAGTAGGAATAATCTTTTCATTCCCACAAATCTTATAAATCTTTAAATTCTTCTTCCTACCATGAAAAAGAGTCAGTGGTTATTAGCTTTGATGTTAGGCCTTCCCATAGCTTATGCCGATCCATTAGATATATTAAAGGGAGCTTGGGACATTATCCTATCTAAAATAGGCACATTAGAATTCATCGGCATTTCTGGAACTGTTCCGTTCACCAGAATACTTATCTGGATTTTGTCATTTACCTTATTTTTTGCGGTTATTACCGGTCTGGGAGCGGCTCAGCAAAAGCCTTTTGGTTTCTTCAAGCGAAGCCAATCCATTGTAGTAGCAGCAGTCTTAGCTACAATTTCCGCGGTTTTCCTTCCCGCTTCAGCTATTTTAGCAGTAGGAGCTGGCTGGGCTACGGCCGTAGCCTTGCTGTTGATTGGCGGCCCAGTATTTGGATATGGGTATTTTATCTGGAAATGGCCGGGCAAAGATCAGGAAACCAGAATGACCGTAATTATCAAGTTAATTTTGTCTATGATATTGTTCTGGATCTTAAGCGCGATGGCGAATCAACTTTTACTCACCGCGGCTACCGATCCTTCGCCATCAGTAATTGTTACTATGGGAATGTTCATTTCCTGGGCTTTATTTATCGTCAGCCTCATGATTATCTGGTATCTAATAAAGATTTTCTGGGTAACTTCGCCGACAGATAAAACCAGGACGGAGCAGGAATGGGGAGAGAGGGGAGCAGCTATGCGTGAGTGGGCTGGGAAAAAGTGGGAAGGGAAGGAAGCGGAAGAAAAGATGAGCCGGAAAAAAGATTTAACCAGCCCGGTGAGGGATTATGTAATTAAAGCCATAAGCGGATTAAGTGAAGTGGAAGATAATCTTAATGATTTGAAAGGCGACAAGGCCAGAAGGCAGATTAATGACGTTCAAGATAACCTTAGAAAAGCCGTCCGCAGTTCCAATATGCTGTTGCGCAATTTAGAAGCCAGCGATAAAGAAGCAGTGATAAAAACAATCAATTTCATGCAGGTTGCGCAGAAAGAATTAGGGAATGTTAAAGATAAGATTCCGGCAAGCATCAACCGCCGCACCGAGGTCAAAGAAATCTTAGACGCTTTTGAAACTCTTCGCGGCTCGTTAGGAAACGTGTTCAAGCAGTTAGAACTGCTGCATTCTCGGAAATAATCCTATGAGCATTATTATAATCCATATAATAAACTATTAATCGATATATTAAGAAACTATTAGTTTATTCGTTAATTCTAATCGACCTTTACTTTCTGTCCCAGAGCTTGTCCGGGCAATCCTTTTTCTGAGAAGTGGACGCGGACATTTCCATTCCGGCCATGTAATTGGGTAATCTTGCCTTTGATTTCTTTTCCAGCTGGAGAAGTCCATACTGCAGTTTTACCTATCATTTTAGTTGCGGCATCTGCGGAATCAGCTACTTTGAGTACCATCTGCTTGTCCTTTTTATGATGCCTTCCTTGCCTGAAGTTTACGACTGTAGCTTCCATAGTGGTTCAAAAAGGCAGCTTATTTATAAAGATTTTTGTTAACGGCGGCGTTAACGGCCTTAACAGCCTAAATCCGGAAGCTCCGCCTAATTTTAATATTCTAAGATAAGTTTTATATATTAGGTTATATTTCTACCCCACAAGAGGTGATTAC
>CAYHXT010000071.1:0-3160 GCA_964360675.1 uncultured Methanosarcinales archaeon | reverse complement strand
GGTTGCCTCAATCAGCTCTGCACCCTAGGAACTTCGGTTAATGGCATACGTTATATTCAATTTTTCTAAAAACCTAACATATCACTCAGTGATGGAGAAACAGCTACTGGGTATATTTGAATCTGATCATCTCTTTGATAAGTAAACTCTTGAGGTATAATTTGTCTAAAATATTTTAGCATTTCTTCAGGACAATTTTTTCCAATTGATGCAACTATAGTAAAGCCATCAGTAGCTTGTATAAATGAATCCTTACTCAAAGAATATCCTTTCTCTTCAATTTTATTATGGTATTTATTCCATAATTCTATACAAGCTTCTTTGACTAATTTTCTATCCAGGCTCATATTTTTTAGATATTCATATGACTATTAAAATTTTTTGGTTTTTAGGGCCGGTTTTTAGAAAAACTCTGAAATTTCCCTTCGGGGCGTTGCACCAAATTTCAGCCCTTCAGGGAATATAACGGGAATTCCGTTGTTAGGAACACCTTTTGGACAAATATTGACTTTGATCTATACATTATTTGCTAAACGATTATATACTATGAAATGATTTTTTGATTTATGTCAAAGAGATTAGAATTGATATTGATTGCACTCGGCGGTTTTGCTATCGGCGGTGCGAGCTGCGGCAGCGCAGGATTATATTTCGGTTATTCTAAAAGCGAGCCGGAAGTGTACGTTCATGATTTCAACCTTGACGGGGATAATGGCCTTTGCGTAAAAATGGGTTCTAAAGAAGGGATCTGCGCCGAAGATTATAATAAAGACGGTTCCATGGATATCATCACCGTGGATTTAGAAAAAGGAGAACCAACAAACATCGAATATGGAAAAAATCCCTGTCTGGTCAGATCAGTAGACGACCTCTTGAAAGATATTTCTCCGGAAAAATCGCCCGGGCAATAGTTTTAATAGCCTTATTTCTCTCAGAGAAAATGATCGGATCTCTTATCGATCATCTGCTGCTTTTTTTATACATCTGCTCAATTTCTTTTCTGGTGGTAGCCTGTTCAGCTTTCTTGTCATCCCTGAACCGGATAAACCGCGGAAAGCGCAACGCCAATCCTAAAGAGTGGCTGGGGCTTTTGGTTATTTCTGCCGCCAACACTTCTACTACGAGCACAGGTTCAAGCCACACTTCAGGTTTTATCTGGTTTACCGACACTCGCGCCGGCTTTTTATCTCTCTCGTATTTTTTTAATTTGCCGGGCAGCTCTGCCAGCACTTCATCAGTTAATCCCGTCCCCAATTTAGTAATGGTTTCAAAAACGTCATCTTTTTCATTGTAACCAGCGCATAACAGTGCCCCATATGTCCCGGAACGTTTTCCCTTGCCATGAAATGCGCCGACCACGACCAGATCGAAAGTATCAGTCATTTCTTTTTGATACTCCTTCTTCCACTTGATCCAGTTCCAGCCGCGGGTTCCAGCTTGATATTCTGAATCCATTGATTTGATCATTATGCCTTCCTGTCTTTCCTTCAGCATTTTCTGAAAAAAAGCATTCACTTCATCCAAATCATCAGTGATTATTCGGTCAGCAAGAGTGATGTGTTTTCCTTTAGCTACATTTTTTGCCAGTTGTTCTGTTCTTTCAGAATAAGGCAGGTGAAGATATGAGCTTCCATCATGATAAAGAAGATCAAACAATTTCAGCTGCACCGGAACTTTTTTGATATATTCTTCGATGTTGGTCTTACGTTTGCGCTGCATCAATACCTGAAAATGCAACGGTTTCCCTTCTTTATCAATAGCGACAATTTCCCCTTCAATGATATATTCTTTGCCGGAAACATGTTCTTTAAGACATTTAACCACGTCGGGAAATTGCCCGGTGATATTTTCCATCTGCCGTGAAAAAATAGTGATCTTATCCTTGGTTTTATGCACCTGCATTCTTTCACCATCATACTTCGCTTCTATCGCCAGTTTACCTGGAATCTTTGCGGTTATCTCTTCCAATGCATCTACCCGCTGTGCTAACATCATTTTAATCGGCCGGCCTACCTGCACATCAATTTTTTCAATGCCTTTCAATCCTTTCTTGGCTAAGGTTTCCGCAATGATGCCGACATCAGGGCAGATATTGTATGCTTTTTCCAATAATTCTTTAGCTTTCTTGCTGCCGGTGTAAGCGATGGCCAGCGAGTCAAGCACGGTCATGTCCGCAACGCCCATGCGTAACGTGCCGAGCGCAATCCTGATGATATATTTAGCTCCTTTTGGTGATGCTTTCTGCAGCAAGTTGACCAAAATGTTTATCTTCACTTCCTGTGATCCGGTGCCGCTTGCTTCGGTGATTTTATGCAGTTTTTCAAAGACTTCTTTCACGCTGAGTTTTCCTAGAGGTATAAGAGTTTGCGTTTTTTTCTGTAGCAATTTCTCTGCGGTCAATCCAGCATCCCCGGTTTCCTGCATAATTCTGGCAGTTTTTGATTCCTCTGCGCCGGCAGCTTTGGCGACAGCTTTAATAGCAGATTTTTCGGCCATACCCAGAACGACATTTTCGTATTCGGATGCAATCTGCCCTAAAGTAAGATAGCTGATGACCCTGATGTCATCTTCAGGGACGCTCTTAAAAAAATCGGAAAGAATCTCCCGCATTTTATTTCCGGAAGAAGTATTTTCCAGTTCCTGATAAAGATCGACCAGCATTTGAAAATCCATAATCTTGCAAATAAGTTTTGGTTATTTAAATCTTATCAAATTCTTACCTGGCGGTTTATTGCCAGATAGTTTTTTATAGCTCTTCAAAAAACAAGTATACAATGACTATGGCCAAAATATTAAACGAAATAGGGCGCAGGATAACCCTTACAGACATATTAGCAGAACTGGAAAATGATAGGTATAAACCGGCTTCTTTAGTGCGATTCGCGACCAGGGCAGCCTGGCGAGTAATGGGTGATTTGAAAGCGGCAACGGTGAGCGCATATATTGTAACTGTCCAGCCTGATGATGCTTTAAAGTATGGCGTACTTGGCGCAGGCGGGTTAGTCGGGGCATATCTTGCTGATTATCTTATTTTTGAACAATTGTTGCCGAAGATAGATGCTTTTGATAAAACGCTTAGAAAATTCAGCGGTAAGTACGATAAAAATACTAAGCTATGTTTCATAAATTGAGTTATATTTTCTAAGAAATTTTTTTGTCC
>CAYHXT010000070.1:0-3213 GCA_964360675.1 uncultured Methanosarcinales archaeon | reverse complement strand
GGCAACGAGGACCAGCAAAACTAGGATGACCCTTCCTTGGGCTTCGGCTCCGTGTGAAGTCCATTCACGGTAACAGCGCAGGACTAGCGCGCCAGCCTAGCTCTCCCTCTGTTATCGAAATTCCCATTAGTTTATATAAACATTTGGGGTTTAAAACTGAAGAAATATTTAAAAAGTTACGGGTTTTTAACTACACCGTGGGAACAAAAACCATTGATCTTATTGTGCTTGAAGATGGACAAGCTAAACGAGTTCCATTAGCGGAGTTTACGTTGGACCACCTTCCGCAGCGATCCACTGTGAACAAATACGGCCCCTTGGAAAAGGAAGTATTAAGGATTAATGATGAAACTTACACCTGTGAAATACTATTACAATTATACTTAAAACCTTTACTAAAAGTCCAGCAATTATTCAGCAACCTCTTAAAAGACACTCCACAGGAAGAGAAAGCCAGCTACGAAAATATTACTGCAGTTCCTTTCGCTTTTGCCAGCGCTGATGCATATAATACCATTAAGCCCGCCATCCAAAAAGAAAAAGACGGCGATGCGAAAATAGATGTGGTGGGACACTTCGATGATTATGGAATAGTTGTTTCTTTATGCGAAGAGCCGAAATACATCCGCAGCACTGTCGCTCATGAGCATGGACACTATATGCACCAAAACCTGTGTCCTGAAAAGTACCTGAAATGCACCCCCACCATGAAAGAATTTATAGCTATTTTTGTACAGGAAATGTGCGGCTACAATAAAAGCTACGTAGAAAATACCATGCATCACCGAGCCAAACAGCTGCTTTGCGAGCTGCAGAAAACTGAACATTACCGGCAAATTCCCGTTTCTGAACAATGGAAACTCATTAACAATTTCCGTAAGCACAGAAATCTGCGCAGATATATTGAAATATGTTTTAAATAATTTTACAAACATTTTTAAATCCTTTTTAAATTTGTTATAAACATGACCGAATTGATAATTACTGAAAAGCCCAGTTCTGCAGAAAAAGTAGCATATGCTCTTGCAGACGGCAAACCGGTCAAGAAGAAAAACAAGCAGTGCACCTATTTTGAATTGAAGCGGGGCAGCAAAGTGATTTTGGTCACTTCGGCAGTAGGACATCTTTATGGATTAGTAGAAAAAAACAAAGGCGGCTGGACTTATCCCGTATTTGAGATTGTCTGGGAAGCTTCATATAAAGGATCCAAAGAACTTTACTACGTCAAGGATTACATCGACACCATCGCTTTGCTGGCGGCAAAGGCGGAAGAATTCACCGTCGCCTGCGATTACGATGTGGAAGGAGAAGTCATCGGCCTTAATCTCATGCGCTTTGCCTGCAAAAAGAAAGACGCTAACCGGATGAAATTCTCCACGCTTACCAAGGGAGACCTTGTTGAAGCTTATGACCATAAGATGAACCATATCGACTGGGGGCAGGCCAACGCGGGAGAAACACGGCATAAATTAGATTGGTTTTACGGAATAAACCTGTCCAGAGCGCTTACTTCTTCAGTTAAAGCAGCCGGCTCTTTCAAAGTGATGTCCATCGGAAGAGTGCAAGGCCCGGCATTACATTTATTAGTAGAAAGGGAAAAAGAAATAATGTTATTCAAACCTGAACCTTTCTGGCGCATTTCTTTCAACGGAACTTACGGCAAAGACCCTATTGAAGCATGGCATAAAGATGACAAGATATTTAACCATGAAAAAGTCGGGCTGATTCTTGCGAAAATAAAAAATGCCAAAGAAGCAAAAGTAAATGACGTAAATGCCGCATCACGAACCCAATCACCTCCGACCCCGTTCAATCTTACGGATTTACAAACAGAATCATACTCCTTATTCAGAATCACGCCTAAAGAAACTCTTGCGATTGCGCAAAATCTATATCTGGCAGGAGTGACATCATATCCTAGAACTTCTTCACAGCAGTTGGATCCAAAATTAGGATTCAGAAAAATTCTTGCTGATCTGGCGAAACAACCGTACTATCAGGAGCTTGCAAAGAGGCTGCTCAATGAAAAAGAATTAAATCCTAACAACGGCAAAAAAACTGATCCGGCCCATCCGGCGATTTATCCGACCGGGCAAATTCCAGGAAATTTAAAACCGAAAGAGTTGAAATTGTACGACTTAATCGTCAAAAGATTTATGGCTACTTTTGCCGAACCTGCAATCAGGGAGACCATAACCGTGCAATTTAATGTAAATGCAGAAGATTTTATCGCGAAAGGAACCAGGACGGTAAAAGAAAACTGGCATGAATTTTATAAACCATACGTCAAGCTGGAAGAAATTACTCTGCCGAACATGAAAAAAGGAGAAAAAGCACTAATAAACAAAATAGAAAAACACGATGAAGAGACTCAGCCGCCCGCAAGATACAACCAGTCATCCATCATCAAAGAATTAGAAAAAAGAAATCTGGGCACTAAAGCTACCAGAGCAGAAATTCTGGACACTTTATTACGCCGCGGATATGCAGAAGGGGTAAAAATTACCGTAACCAAGCTGGGAATAGAAATTGAACGGCTTTTGGAAAAGTTTGCTCCGACCATCGTAGACGAAAAATTGACCGCTGACTTTGAAGAGGACATGGACAAAATACGCGAAGGCAAAGAAAAACCTGAGACCGTCCTTGAAAAAGCTAAAAAGGTGCTGATTTCAATCTTGAGCGACTTCAAGAAAAAAGAGAAAGAGATCGGAAAAGAGATCTTGCTCTCGATCAGAGAGACCGCAGACACTGCCAATTATATGGGCGTATGCCCGAAGTGCAAGGAAGGAAAATTGATGGTGCGCAGAGGTAAATTCGGCCGGTTCATCGGCTGTGACAAATATCCTGATTGTAAGACCCTGTTCAACATCCCTAAAACGGGGACCATCAAATTCACGGGAAACATGGACGAAAAAAACGGCAATCCTATTCTGGATATAAATTCGGGGAGGAATAGGCAGACTATAGCTTTGCGGCCGGTCGGAGAAGAAAAAGATAAACCGACTGAACAAAAATATGCTGAAGAAGGCATGACTTGCCCGACTTGCAATCAGGGGAAAATGGTATTGAGAAAAAGTTATTACGGAGAATTCTTAGGGTGTAACAATTATCCAAAATGCCAAACCATGATGAAGATCATTGAAGGGAAAGTTGATGTGAAGAATGCGGTGGTGAAGAATGCTGGAGTGAAAACAGAAGTTAAGGGTGGTGGGA
>CAYHXT010000069.1:0-3358 GCA_964360675.1 uncultured Methanosarcinales archaeon | reverse complement strand
ATATCTCCCTTGGAATTTAAAGCTCCGGCGTTTCTGGCCACGGAAACGTTCGGCCTGGGCAGAGAAAGGCAGCTGATATTGCTGCCATTATTATTAGCTAATTTTTTGGCGATCTCTTCCGTCTTGTCGGTGCAGCCGTTAGTGACGATGATGACTTCGTAATCATGCAGGGATTGTTTTTTAATGCTCTGGACAGTTTTTTCCAGATATTTTTCCTCATTATGGGCCGGGATGACGATAGAGAACAAAGTCATGATATAGTCTGGATAAGGAGTGTTTTAAAGAATTATTATGCTGGAAAATACATTTTGCAAGTGCGTGTTTGCCCCCGTAGGAAACCGATAAAATTATTTAATGGGGATGTCCATCAGCATCAGCTTCCTTTTTAGTTTTCTGAACAGTCCCCGGAGCGTGCTCCGGTGTTGCATATATGGTGTAAATCTTCAGTTTTTTATTTTCGGAAGTGTTTTTAACATAATGTTTATTTCCTGCCGGGATAATAATTACATCATCATCTCTAAGATGGAATGTTTTATTTCCAATTTTCACTAAAGCTTCTCCTTCTTCAATCCTTATGAATTGATCAATATTTTCATGGACTTCTAAAGGTATATCTTCTTTTGGTTTTAAGTTCATCACCACTAGCTGCATTTTTTTACCAGTAAACAGCACTTTTCGGTAATATTTGTTCTCTATCGTTTCTTTTTTGATATTTATCGAATAACCATCCATTTTCTATACGCCCCACCCATTATTTTTTAGCCAGTTCCTTGGGAGTGAAATTACCTTTTCCGTCGTTGAGGTAAAGATAAAGATTTCCTTTTCCGCTGAAATCTAGAGAAGTACCTACTATTAAATCTAAATCTCCATCCCCATCAAAATCTCCAGAAGTTAAAGCCATCCCTGATTCAGATGTCATAGGCACAGTAGCAAAGTATTTTGGCGGTTCCGGCAGTGTTTCTTTTTGTTCATTTTCCTCGCAGCCTAGCAATCCGGCAGCAATGATTGAACTGTATGCAACTATATTTTGGTATTTCATATTATTTCCCCTATCTCTAATCACATAACTAAAAATAACCCTTTATTTTATAAAACTTATCTCAATTGTTATCGTGATGCGTTTTTCTCGCAGGAGTAGCCCATTTATTTTTTATTTCTTCTATACTTGGATTTGTCCCAAACCCTTTTATATACTCGCAGATGAGTGATTGCAATTCCCAGTATTTTTTAACCGTATCAGGATGGACATCGATGCTTCTTCCTTGTGAACTTATTAATTGCGCCCCGGCATGATTAAGAAAATGATCAACAGTTATTCTCATCTCCAGACCAAAGTAAATCCTATTTATTTTAGCATGAAGAATATCTTCCTCAGAGAATTTTCTTATTTTTTCACCGTTATCATCATCCATCTCCATCCCTCTTTTTTCACAGCGTCAAATAATTTGCCGCCCAGAGCATCCCCGAATCGCAATGGTAAAACGGAGTGTTAAATGGTTTGCCTTGGGCATCAAACACTTCCATGAAATTCTTATGCAGTTCGATCAACTGCCGGTATTTCTCTTTATACGCCTTGGCGCGTTCTTTATCGATTTGCTGCAGTAATTTCACATACAGCGGACCCATGTGCATCCAGACTGCATTACTTTCATAGTTACGGAGGAAAACTTCCTGCCAGATAAAATTGACCTGCTGTCTTCCGGCGGTATATTTCAATGGGAACGGCTCATCTAATCCAGCTTGGTGTACTTTATTCAACGCGGATTGAATCATTTCTTTATCAGTAATAATTCCTAAGGCGAATGGGAAAAGATTTGCGTCGCTGGCAACATATTGATATGAGCTTAAATCATCGTTGAAATATTCCCCGTTCCAGAAATGGCGCTTAATCAATTCTGGGTAAGAGAATTTATCGAAAGGATTGTCCAAGCGCATGCTTTTAAGATCTTTGGCCAGCATGGCGACCAGACAGTTGTCGTAGCAGGAGCTTTTCCTTACCGCAAAGTCTTTGATAGAAGAAAAAGAAACATCTGGTTTTACCAGCCCGGTGTGAAGATTAATTACTGCCTTGAATAATTTATGGATTTCTTTGTTAAGGAAATCTTTGTAGGGATAATAATGGAATTTAGATATTTTGATGCTGTGGATCAACCAGGGCAAAGAGTCAACGGCATAAGCCGGGAAATCAAACGGCTTCCCTCCGGGGGTGATGGTAGTAGTAATTCTTTGGTGTTCCTTAAAATGATTTAGGGCGTAGCGCAAAGTATGGTGCGCTTCTTTTTGATATCCTAAATCCAGCAGTGATTTGGTGCACAAGCCAAAATCTCTGGTCCAGAACTGGGCGAAATTGCCGGTAGATGTCTGCAGATATCGTTTGTTCCAGCAGTCTTTAATTATTTGGTGGCAGATTTCATCCGCGGTCCCTTCGTATTTTTTAGGCAAAATCCGGTTCTTCCAGCTGGTGAGGAAAATTCTCGGTCCTTCAGTGAGATAGTTCAAGACTGAAGCCATAAGACGCTGGGAGAAGGAGGAGTATAAAAATGTTTTTAGATAAAAAACGGACCCGATGAGATTTGAACTCACAACCTACAGCTTAGGAGGCTTTAGCGAGACATAAGTCTTGTCGCCCTATCCAGGTTAGGCTACGGGTCCTTAGAGAATAGAAAGAAGAGTGGTGATTTTTAAATCTTCTTACGCACAGAAAAGCAACGACTTTTCTGGCGCCGCAAAATGCGTGGTTAAGAAGCTTTCGAAAAGCTTCACGCATTTTTACGGCTGCAGCTCAATCCGTCCCTGATGGGGATTAATTCAGTCTTTAATTGCGGATGGCTAAGCACCGTTTGTTGGTAGTCTTGACATCCTTCCATGGCGATGTTATCTGCGATGATCAAACCGCCTTTCCGCACTAACTTTATGCAGTCCTCTAAAACCTCGAGGTATTTTTTCTTGGTAAAATCAATAAAAATCATATCGTAGTATTCTTGCTTTTCTTTTGCTGAACGCTTGACTATCTCTACCGCATCTCCCACCAAGATTTTAGCATCAATTCCATATTTTTTAAAATTATTTCTTGCTTCATCAGCGATGACGGCATTTACTTCTATGGTGGTAAGTTCAGCTCCTTCGCTTCCCAAGATGCAGCCGCTGTAGCCGTTAGCTGCCCCTAATTCCAGAATCCGCGCCGGTTTTGTTTCCTGTACTTTCTGCAACAGCCAAGAACCTTTCTTAGATCCGATGATGGGGATGCCCCTGGCAAGGCTTTCTAGTTCTAATGCTTGCAGTTTAGAAATCACATCATCACCAACATGGTCAAGGTTCATATTGGAGGTACTCTTTAATTTGTTTTCTTATCTTATGC
>CAYHXT010000068.1:0-3550 GCA_964360675.1 uncultured Methanosarcinales archaeon | reverse complement strand
GGTGCGGCTTGATCTCCTTCGGTTCCGGAGGAAGCTGGTTGGTTGAGCGGGCAAAGATGATCTGCTGAGCTTCCGGATTAGTGTAGATAATGGTCGTGTGCGGATTGACGATGGCAGTTTCTTTAATATATTCATCTACCGACTGCCTTCCTTTCACATAGCTGCCGTCTAAATCAACTTCTATGCGCGTGCCGTGCTCTTTTCCATCCCATTCTATTTCCTGTTCCTCTATGATTTGCGGCAAATTAGTCTGCGTGTCTATCTTCAGCTTTATCAGTGATGCTTTTTTATTTGCTGCTGTTTTTGAATTGATGGTGGCCGGTTTTCCGGTAGTCAATTGGCTGTACAGAACGGTTGCAGAGATTCCTATTCCCTGCTGTCCTCTGGTCGCAGCCAGCTTATGGAATTTAGAGCCGTACAATAATCTTGCAAAAATGTGTGGAATCTGTTTTTTAACAATTCCAGGGCCATTATCTTCTACAATCATGCGGAACCTGGTTTCGCTCAATTGAATCAATTCCACATTGATTTCCGGCAGGATTCTTGCTTCCTCACAGGCGTCTAAAGCATTATCTACCGCTTCTTTGACTGCGGTAAGCAGCGCTCTTCTGGGATTATCAAATCCCAGCAGATGCCGGTTTTTTTCAAAGAATTCGGCAATAGAAATTTCTCGCTGTTTCTTGGCCAGTTCTTCCGCGCTCTTCTGGGTCATGATTTCGGAAGGGGGTGGAGTATTTTTAAAGATTGTGGTGTAGGTTGCTGTAAAATATCGGCCGTTAAGTGGCGGTTTGTAAAGAAAATAGTAATTATTTACCCTTGATTTTATGTAAAAATGGTAAAAATTCCCTCAATCAACAAAATAGTTGGGGTATGCTTTTCTTAAATCGTTTGTAATTTAATTTCTAAGTTAAGATGCAACAGAAAACAAAAAGAACCTTTTTTACTCCATACTCCAATTATAAAAAATCCCCAGCAAACCCTTAAGCCGAAGCCCAAGAACTTGCTGAGGAGCCAAAGGCTTTCGCCTTTGGTCCGCTCAAAGGAAATATTTCCTCAGAGCGAAAAGAGGTGGTTTAGAGGTGTTTAACAACTGTGCAGGGGTACTAATATATAAATATTTTGGCAGATATTACTCACTAGTAGTTAACAGAACCTTTTTTAAAGAATCGCTGTTTTTATATTAATAAATGGTTACCTTGACTTATCAGGAACGGTTTAAGACGCTTAAAGGCGTTTTTGACGAGTTCACCAACAGGACTTTATTTGAGCTCCAAAGCAGGGATCACTTCGATGAGCTGATAAGCCCGGTTATCGTGGGCAAGGAAAGCAATGTTTTTCTGGCCAGCAAGGGAAAAGATAAGGTCATCATCAAGATTTACCGCATCCAGAATTGCGATTTTAACCGCATGTTTGATTATATAAAGAAAGATCCACGGTACGAATTCATGAAGAAGCATCCCCGGCAGATCATTATGGCCTGGACGCAAAGAGAATACAAAAACCTGATGCGGGCGCAGGAAGCAGGAATCAGAGCGCCAAAACCGATCGCAGTCATGAATCACATTTTAGTGGAAGAGATGATTGGAAATAAAGAGCCCGCGCCCATGTTGAAAGACGTAAAACCTCAGGATGCCCAGAAATTCTTCTCCCTTATCATCAAAGACATCGAAAAATTATATAAAAGGGGTTTGATACACGGAGATTTATCGTCTTTTAACATTCTTAATTACGAAGAAAAACCGTACTTTATTGATTTTTCTCAGGCTACATTAACAAAAACACCCAACTCTCGGGAATTATTGGAGCGGGACATCCGGAACATCCTTAATTTTTTTTCTAAATTGGGCCTGAAAGAAAACGAAGGGAAAATATTAAAAAACATAGTCGAAACAGGACCAATATGAACACCAAAACTGAAGCTTCAGAAGAATTTTCCTATGAACTAAAAATTCCGGAAGAGCGAGTCGCAGTACTGATTGGCGCTGCCGGCGGGACTAAAAAGGAGATAGAAAGGGAAACAAAATGCAAGTTAGATATTACCAAAGAAGGAGATGTCACTATTATAGGGGATGACGGCTTGTTATTATTTACAACTAAGGAGATTGTTAGGTCCATTGCGCGAGGATTTAATCCCCGGCTAGCTTTACTGCTTCTGAAGCAAGACTATGTTCTGGAGATCATTGACATGAAAGATGTGGCTGGCAAAAGCAAAAGCACCCTGGAACGATTGAAAGGGAGGGTTATCGGAACTGGTGGAAAAGCAAGAGCTGAAATTGAACGGTTGACAGGCACCCACATTTCCATTTACGGAAAAACTATAGGCATCATCGGAGAATGCGGGGATGCTTCTCTGGCGCGTGAAGCCATGGCCATGCTGCTGCAGGGTTCAATGCACAAGACCGTATATCAGTATCTGGAACGGAAAAGAAAAGAGATTTTATTTGGGCAAACCGTATAGCGAACTGCATGGGTTCCACTATTAACTCTTGACACATTTTACTTTTTCTTAAGGTTGGTTGAGCCCGTTTTGGGTCAATTATCTTAAGCTTGTTCTTTTAACTTGAATAAGAATTCTGAACCAAAGCATTTATATACTAAAAGCTATAAATCGTATATTAGTCCGCCACAGAGAGTACCCGTGGGAGCATACGGCATAGCCAAGCTGTGAACTCGGGGGTTAGTGATGCGGGCCTCATAATCATCAACCAAGAAAATAGTAATTACATTTCACCATAATCACAGGATAACCATTGATTTTTGGATGAACTAAAGTTATTTTCTTGGCGCATTAAGTCAAACATAAATACAAACATAAACAACTTGGAAAAAGTTGACCATCCAATTTCATAATATCATCAGTACGGCTTTTCAAAGCCTTTTGTAATTAGTGGTTGAGTCTACCTTCATTCTAAGATTGTTAACGGAGGAAATAAAATGGCAAAAATTAGTCCAGTCGCGGCTAAATACATAGTACATTCAACAATTTTCATTGATGGTGTCGTAGATAAACCAGACGTCATAGGAGCGATCTTCGGGCAGACTGAAGGTCTGCTGGGCAATGAGCTGGAACTGCGGGAACTTCAGCGGAGCGGAAAGATTGGCAGGATTGAAGTAAATGTCAATATCGGTTCCGGGAAAACCAAGGGAGAAATCATCATTCCCAGTTCTTTAGATAAGACCGAAACGGCTATTATAGCCGCTGCTATGGAAATTATCCAGCGTATCGGCCCTTGCAATGCGAAGGTTGAAGTCCAAAAAATTGAGGATATCAGAATCAGCAAGCGGCAATTCGTCATCGAAAGGGCAAAAGTGTTGTTGCGTCAATTAATGCAGGAAACACTTCCTGATTCTCAGGAATTGTCCGATGAGGTAGCGCAATCAGTACGCATGACGGAAGTCGTGGAATACGGCAGAGAAAAACTGGCCGCCGGCCCGGACATTGAAACCAGCGATGAAATAATTGTGGTGGAAGGAAGAGCTGATGTCTTAAATCTCTTAAAGCAAGGTTTCAAAAACGCCATTTGCATGGATGGGACTTCCTGTCCTCAGA
>CAYHXT010000067.1:0-3655 GCA_964360675.1 uncultured Methanosarcinales archaeon | reverse complement strand
GCGTCATAACTTTAAGCAATCAGTATACACTTTTATTCTTTTCCGGACAGAGCCGATATGCTATTAAGGTTTTACTTCCTCAGTTTTTTCTTTTTCTTCCTTCTTAAAAAAATCTGCGATAAAATCAATGACCCTGCTGCCCCGACCGCAAAACCCCACCACATATCTTTAGTAATAAAGATCCTTTCAGAAATTGTTTGCAGAAAATTCTTCTCTTCCGGGAAGTACAAGCTTAAATCACTCATTTCCATAGCATATTCTAAGTAAATCAGAGAGGTGTATGATTCCTGCTCTTTCAAAGAAGTAGCGTACCGATAATATGAATATCCCAGGATGGGGAATTTTCCCTCTGCGCTGTTCTCAGCAATCACTCTTTTGACCGCCATGATTTTACTATTCAGCACTTCAGTTAAAACATCCTTGCGCACACCCATGACGCTTAAAATCGCGTTGGCATCGCCCTTGGCTTGTATGGCCTTAATTAAACATAATTCATATTCACCCCGCTTGTCAGCTTCAACTGCACCATTAATGCGTTCTTTAATATTTCTGGCATCAAATTCGCCTATGTATAAACTGACATACTGCTGGCGTTCTTCCGCTTCGGAAATTTTCTGTCGGCAGGATTGCTGCAGATGCTCTTGGTCCAGAAGCAGCTTTCTTCCGCTCATGGAAAAGAATTTCGTCCAGGCCTGAGCAGAGAAATAACGCTCTTCTGCATAACTTAAAATACCATAAAATTCTTGTTCCGGATCCCGCTGCAATTTTTTGAATTTAGCTATCTGTTCGCGCACATCGTCAAGACGTTCCTTTACAATGATATATGTTTGAAGGTCAGAAATAGTTTCTATGGATTCTTTAGAAATATCGTTATCTAATGCTTCCACATCCCGCTCTAATTTACTAAAAAGATTCCAGAGAGTATTTAAGCTTGGTTTTTTTTCCTGATAATAAGAAGTGCGCAGCATGATGTTAGCAGTAAAACAATAACTGGCCGCAGAATAATAATCTCCCTGACCGGTAGCATTGACGGATTTACCTTGTTGTTCACGTACCCGCAGCAAAACTGATTCATTAACCTGAATGCCTTCTTTTTTCAATTCACTTTCGATTTTGTCTATCCGCTGGCAGAGAAGATCCTGCAAACCGCCCATGATTTCCGCATATTCGTTGTTTTCTTCGATGACAACTTCCTTGTGATTTAGCTGCTTACCGGTAAGATACAGCATGACTTCGTCTAAATCGCTTACTTCAATGACCACCAAACTAAGATTTTCTTTCGCGTATTGGGTAAGATTGATGAACTGCTTTGAAGCATTAAGTTCTGAAGTGTTAAGTCCCGACGCATTAACTTCGCTGAAATCTTCATCATCCGGCGGAGAAGCTGTTCCTTTAGCGACTAAAACCGTATCCAGCCCTAATTGCGAAGCGGCTTCCAGTTTTTCTTTGACGCCGCCGACCGGACCGATAATGCCGCCGGAATTGATAGTGCCGGTGATAGCTATATCTTGACTGTAATCAAGATCCAGAATGGCAATGGCAGTAAGGGCAGCTATAGCTGCTCCAGCTGAAGGCCCGCCGATAATATTCGATTCTGCTTTGATGGTGTAAATAAAATCATATTTGTCACAAGACAGCTTGTAAAAATGACAGGCTATTTCTTTAGCAAATCGTGTAGAAATTTGGGTGTCGATTTTTGTAGCTGGAAAAGTGTCTAAAAAAACTCTGCCGGTACCCTCTTTAAGTTCCAGATAAAGATCTGCGCCGCTGCCCGTCTGGCTTCCATCAGCGTTCTCCTGCACGGCTAATAGTTTTAGAGAATGCTGCTTCTGCGCTGTTGCTGTTGCGGATAGAAATAACACCAACAGTAGCACTGCTGACAACCACATCTTTTTCATGGCAGTTAAGAAGAAGTTTTATGATTATAAAGGTTTCCGAAAATGATCCTTTTGAAAATAAACCCTGATGTTGTTATGGCTGGTTATGGAGTTAATTCATCTTTTCAGCCTTTAAAGCACAAGAAACGTATGAATCTCTCAGATGTTCATATCTCTGTTGAGCTAATGCTTTAATGGCTTGTTCAGCAGAAGTATCTTGTTGAGCAGAAGTATCCCTTTGAGAGGAGATAACCAACTGTTCTAACTTGCTTTCAATCCTTTTATAATCAGAAGCAGACATAATGATGTCTTTTTGCGTAGAAGTCAAATCGTCTCTGAAATCAAGAGGATGCCGGTATTCTAGAACTGATGGTATCGTTTGTTGAAACTGCGAAACCAGCCACCCATTACATGCCCCCACCAATCCATCAAATTCTATTTGGTAATTTTTTATTTTTTCTTCGTGCGAAACCATTATTGACTCGTAGAGATTTATTATTTATAATTTCTTTTAAAATTTAGGGTTCAGCTCTAATAACATCTTCTAAGCCAAAACGCTGAAACTCCAGAGGGAACTTATTTTGAAATTCTTTCAGTTTCTGCTGATAAGCTATATTTTCCTGCTTAAGCAGTTCAGGATGAGTTCGAGCATGTTCCTTCTGGTTGAATGAACCGGCATCACCAACGATTAACAAAGAGGAGTTTATTCTTACCCAATCAAAAATGCCGTTTTTATCGCTGTCGCTATAGCGTCTGGAGCCGCCGCATAACGGATCACTGCTTTCTAAAATTATCTCGTTCCGCTTGTAAGAGAAAATCAATTCAGAATTAGCAAATGGGCCGTCTATTTTTCTCATGTAAATCGTATCGCCGGTATCCCAGCTGACATCATGATAAAAATGATAGTTAATGCCGAATGCGCCGACTCCCGCGAGTACGGCCAGCCCTGCAGCTTTAAGTGAATGCGCCAAACCATGATAAAAGCCCATATTCTCAAGGAGAAGACGGGATATATAAAAATTGTGGAAAGGTATTACTACTTCTTCCTAATCTTGCTCATATCTTTATACCTAATATGCACTTTCCTGCCGGTTTTGGAACACTGTAAAACCAATTTCTTGCCTAGAACAATGATAGTATAGCGTTCCCCCTGGTATTCTACCACCTCGCCTTTTTTGAAAGGGATGCCCCTGAACAGAACGGTCAAACGATAAATGCCTTTCCCATCTTTCCAGCTGAATAAATTAGCGGTGACCGTAAATTCTCCGCCGAATTTTTCCTGCAATGTTTTCCCCAAATTCTTCGTCAGGTTGGCATTGCCTAAATAATAATCGCAGCCGTTCTTGAATTCTTTGAACTTTGCTACTAAGATTTCTTTTTTCCCTATTTCTTTTTCCACAAAATCAAATACGTCATCTGAAATATCGCGTAACTGGAGAATGGCTTCATAATATCCTGAATGTTTATCCTGCATGGCCTTGGGCATATTTATTTCCTCGTTCTTCCTTTTCCGCCTGTTTTATACGGGCTAAATCGCATTTTTTCCCGCTGGGAGGTCCGCTGGCCAGTAACAGATCCCTGCTGCAATTCATCATAGCCGCAGCTTTTACATATGATAAAAGTGATTTCATCCTTGTATTCAATTACATCTGAAGAGCCGCATTGCGGGCATTTCTGAGCCATGGTAAAAGATTCACTTACGGGTAGATAAATCTTTCCTCAGAAATGCTCTGTCGGACAACTCATAGCTAAACTCTCATAATTTTAACTAATTTCTT
>CAYHXT010000066.1:0-3830 GCA_964360675.1 uncultured Methanosarcinales archaeon | reverse complement strand
AGAGATTATTTTTGAAGCATGTTCTGCTGGATCAGGATATCCTGGAGATTCATCTACGGTAAGCAGAACCATATTTGGATTCAAGATCTTCAGTCAATATTTCTAGATTTTCTATATCTCTTTTTGTCCGCGTCATGCATATAGATGAGACTATTTTTCCTAACAAACAGGCAGAAAAAGCTATTATGGGCATAGGTCCCCAGAACCAATCGTTATCTGTGTTATAAAATTGTTCGTAAAGAGCATTACCTAACGCTATAGTCGCGCTTATCACCATGCCCGTGGAAAAAGATTTAGATTTAGATTTATAGTAGTCATAACTATTTTTTAATAATTTTAATGATACTAAATTATATGTAATCAACTCAGCTTTTATTATCCTTTCCAGATCGTTCCAATCTTCAGCTACTGGGTTGCCTGGATCTTCAATCTCAGAAGCGCCTGGATCAGCCAAAGCGTTATAAGCTTCAGTAGCTTCCCTGAACTTCTTGGCTGCTGAAGCATCGTTAGGGTTCCGGTCGGGGTGATATTCAAAAGCTAATCTTCGGTAAGCTCTTTTGATGTCCGCTTCTGTTGCCGTTTCTGGCACGCCCAAAATTTCATACAGGTTTTTCACATTTATCTTTTTTAGGCATACTTTATAAATTTACCATAAAATTAACCACTTATGTGTGGCATCATAGGCATATTTAATGACTCTGAAGCTTTTACTAAGGCAAAGGCAGCTCTGGCTCTTCTTCACAATCGGGGCAGGGATGGCTTCGGCATTGCCAGCGCTACGGAAATGCAACATCATAAAGAATTGAATCAATTTATACCTATATCCAGCAGGTATCTTCTCGGACATTCTTTGCACGCAGTAGTAAGCCATGTCCCCCAGCCGATAAAAAAAGAAGGCCTCCTAACCGCTAACTGCGAAATTTATAATTGGAAAGAGCTTAATAAGAAATACAATTTCAATGCCAAAAATGATGCAGAACTGCTTTTATTATTTTTAGATAAGTTTGGGGTGGAAAAATCAGGGGAATTAGGCGGCGTTTATGCATTTGCATATTGGAAAAATAATATTCTTTATCTTGCCAGAGATATTATCGGAGAAAAACCGCTCTGGTTTGTTCACAATACTGGTGCCTTAGCCTTTGCTTCCGAAAAGAAAGCGTTAGAAAAGTTAGATTTTCTTGATATCCAGGAACTTAACCCCCGAAGCGTTATTAAATATGAAATAAAAGAAAATAAAATAGAATTCATTAACAGAGAATTCTTTTCTTATCTTCCAGAACATACCAAATCTTTTGATATTCTCAAAGTAAAAACTGCTGCCCTTCTTGATCACGCCATCGAAAAAAGAATTCCAGGCCAGAAATTCGGCCTTTTATTTTCTGGGGGTATAGATTCCACTTTTCTGGCTAAATCATTCCAAGATAAAGGCAGTGATTTCACTTGTTACACGGCAGTATTAGATTCGGAAAAGATTCCTGCTGATTTAGAATCTGCACAAAAAGTTGCCAAAGAGCTGGGACTTAAACTAAAAGTTAAAAAAATAAAGATGGACGAAATACCAAAATACTTGCAAAAGATAGTCCCTCTGATAGAAGATTCCAACGTAGTAAAAGTTGGCGTGGCCTTAACTTTCTACGTTGCCTGCGAAATGGCTAAGGAAGACGGCTGCAAGGTTATTTTCTCCGGCTTGGGCAGCGAAGAAATATTTGCCGGATATGAACGGCATAAGAACTCTGCCAACATCAATCAGGAATGCCTTTCCGGCTTGCTAAAAATGTATGAGCGAGATTTGTATAGGGATGACGTCATTACTATGAATAATAATATGGAATTGCGCCTTCCATTTTTGGACACAGAATTGGTTGATTATGCACTTAAAATTCCAGGCAAATACAAAATTAAGGGGGAAACAACAAAATACATCTTGCGAGAAATTGCCCTGCAGAAAGGTATCGCTAAAGAATTCGCTTTCCGCAAGAAAACTGCCGCGCAGTACGGCTCTAAATTTGATTATGCAATCGGCAAATTAGCCAAACAACATAAATTTTCCTCAAAGTCCGCTTATCTTAGAATATTTTATCCTTCACACAACCTAAAACTTGGAGTCTTATTCTCTTCCGGAAAAGATTCCACCGCCGCGGCGTACATAATGAAACAACAGAATTATGGATTAACCTGCCTTATCCATATCCGATCAGAAAATCCAGATTCGTATATGTTCCAAACCGCAGGAACCGAGCTGGTAGAATTGCAGGCAGAAGCGATGGGATTGCCGATCATCATCCAGAAAACCAAAGGCGAGAAAGAAGCAGAGCTGGAGGATCTGGAAACCGCCCTGCTGAAAGCAAAAGAGCAGTATCAAATAGAAGGAGTTGTTTCCGGCGCATTATTCTCTACGTACCAACGGGATAGGATTGAAAAGGTCTGCGATAAGATCGGATTAAAGATTTTCTCTCCGCTCTGGCATAAACCGCAGGACCGGCATGTGCAGGAACTGCTGGATAATGGATTTAAAATAGTATTAACTGCAGTCGCCGCAGAAGGATTGGATAAGAGTTGGCTGGGAAGGAAAATTACCAATGACGACCTGAAAAAACTGCAAAAACTTCATCAGAAATTAGGTATAAATGTTGCTGGGGAAGGCGGAGAATTTGAATCATTAGTGTTAGATTGCCCGTTATTCAATAAAAAAATAATTCTTCAGGAAACTGAAATAATTGAAGAGGATAAAAACAGAGCGCATTTAGTAATTAAAAAAGCAAAGCTGGAAAACAAATGAAAATCGTCATGTGCTTCGGAACTTTTGATTTACTGCATTTAGGCCATCTCAACTATTTTCAGCAGGCTAAGAAATACGGCGATTATCTTATAGTGGTCATCGCTCGTGATAAAACCAAGCTGGTGCAAAATAAAGAAATTATCTTCTTGGAAAAGGAAAGATTGGAATTGGTAAAGAACCTTAAAATAGTTGATGAAGCGGTTTTAGGTTATTCTGAAGACTATTTTAAGATTATCGAAGAAAAGAAATCAGATGTTATTTTTTTAGGGTACGACCATCAAATCAGCGAGAGAGAATTGGCTGTGAAACTGAAAGAACGCGGATTGCAGCTGGAAATATATCGTGCGAAACCATTCAATCTGGTAAAGCATAAATCTTCTTTGCTGAGAGAGAAAGTTATCAAGGAGTATTAGATTGATATAATCTTTCGAATTCTGTACATTCTGCTTCGGTCAATCCTTTGATACGATCTTTAGAAGAAGCAAACTCTCTCATCGCTCCATAAAAGGAAGCCTTTACTTCTTCAGGAAAATCATCATCTTCTTGCATTTCTTGCGCAATACCGTTTAGCCAACCATCAACATCACTACTAATTTCTTCCGGCACAAGAGGTTTATTTTCTTTAGTAGTATAAAAGGCAGGAGTCAGCTTTGCTCCAGAGAATCTACCTTTTAACTGTTGCAAAATATCCTTTATGTCTAATGCCATAGAGCTTATATCTTTGTACGGTCCGACAGAGCGTATACCAATACTACCCGATGCCTCGTCAAAGTAGTATTCATCGCCAACCGCGGAGAGATAAACCAGTACAGTAAGCTCTAAATCCTTTCCCAAATCATGATATTGTTCCTTGAATTTTTTTTGCTCAACATCTGACAAGTGGACCATATCTGGCGGAAAAGTTGACGCCCGCGGTTTTTTCTTTTTTAATTCTTCATTCCTTTTGATCCATCGTTCATTAAAACCCGATTTTTCTTTGTACTCAGACATAGCTGCTTTAAGCTATGTTTCATAAATTGAGTTATATTTTCTAAGAAATTTTTTTGTCCTC
>CAYHXT010000065.1:0-3919 GCA_964360675.1 uncultured Methanosarcinales archaeon | reverse complement strand
GGGAAAACAAGTAATTCTGATATTCATCAGAATTACAAGGGTTTCATATTAGCCTCACCCTAAGATAAATTTATATATTCCACTGCCTATTTTTGTAAAATCATTTAGGGCGGGGTGAAAACACATGGCGACGAAAGAATGCTCATCTTGTGGAGATGAAGTGGAGAAGGACGATATATGTCCTAACTGCAAGAAGTGTTTAGGTTGTTGTGAATGTTAAAAGTTTTAAAATCTTTTTTATTTACTTATTTAGATTCTTGAAGTAGATAATCTGCCGTTCTCTTTTCAATGCATCTTTCTTAGTGCGGAAAGCTCCCAATACTTTCTTTCCGTCTTTTGTATAAAGAACCCACTTATATCCTTCTTTTTTGATGACCATTTTATCCTTTTTATAATGGAACCGCCAATGCCGCCCGCTGCACTACCTCGTTCAGGGAAGGATGCACATGTACTGTTTCTCGCAGCAGATCCAGCGCTTTATGTTTTCCAGCTTTCATAGCTACGGCCACTTCGTGCAATAATACGGATGCTTCCGGCCCGATGATATGGCAACCTAAAATCTCTTTTGTTTTTTTGTCTACTATCAATTTCACGAAGCCATGCTTTTCCGCCAATGCAATTCCTTTAGCCGTATTTTTGTAATATTCCTTTCCAATGACATTTTTTTTATTCTGCTGCTTTGCTTCTTGTTCGGTCAATCCCACTCCAGCTATTTGCGGCGAAGTGAATACGGCATGAGGCATAGGATAATAATCTACTGCTTTTTTCTTATTCAAAATATTATTCAGCACATACTCTGCTTCCAGATTAGCGCTGTGTCGGAACATATATATTCCGGCAATATCACCTAATGCCCAAATATTTTTTACATTGGTTTCCATAAACTTATCGACTTGGATGAATCCGTTTTTATTGGTTTTTATACCTGTTTTTTCCAGATTTAGAGTATCGCTGTTTGGTCTCACGCCGGTCGCCACTAATAGTTTTTCTGCGGTTATTTTTTTAACGGCATTCCCTGTTTTTACGGTAATTGCGACATCTTTTCCCGACCTTTCCACTTTAATCGCATCAGTATTGGTCAAGACGCAGTATTTCTTTTTCCATACCTTAGTAATCAATTCAGCAACTTCGCGGTCTTCGCGGGGAACCAATAATTTATTCCTCTGCACCACAGTTATTTTTGTACCTAAAGCAGTAAAAAAAAATCCTAATTCTACGCCGATATATCCACCGCCGAGAATGATCATGCTCTTCGGCAATGCGGTCTGCCGCAGGGCTTCAGTGCTGGTCAGGTAAGGGATCTTATCCAGCCCGGGGATCGGCGGGATGGACGGCCTTGCGCCAGCGGCAATAACGATTTTCTTTCCTTTGATTTTCTCGCCGTTGATTTCTAGAACATATTTACCGGCAAATTTTCCCCGGCCTTTGAAGAACAGTGGATTTTTATCTGAACGGACATTTTTTTCAATGGAACGGGAATCAGCATCAACAGCATAGTTTGCCCTGTCAGTCACCAACTTTAAATTTACTTTATCCATTTTTGCCGTAAGGCCGAATTCTTCCGCGCGGCGGATATTTTCTGCAACTTCTGCCGACTGGATGACCATCTTGGAAGGAATACAGCCTCGGTTAAGGCAAGTTCCGCCCAGAGGCCCTTCTTCTACGATGGCTACTTTTAATCCATGCTCAGCCGCTCCGGCCGCCACATTTAATCCAGCTCCGGAACCGATGACAATCAGATCGAAGGTTTTCAATTTTTAACGAGCTCTAATAGTCCCGATATATCGTATATCTAAAGGAACTCCGTGATAATTATCGGTGAGAATTTCATTTTTGATTCTTGCTAATAAATCCTCATCTATCGGATCTTGGCTTCCATGGAGTGGCTGAAGCCTGACTGCAAGATGTATTTTTCCTTCTAATTTACTTAATCCGCAAGCCATGTTGTAACCAAGTTGGGTTATTTCCGGTCTTTTTTCTTCACTGAATTTATCTTTAAGATCTTTATAATAATCTATATCTGGCAATTTTAGCACCTCTTTTTAATCAGAGAAGAATTTGAGTTATTTAAAGGTTGTTCTTTTCATCTAACACTATAATTAAGCTCTAAACGCCAAGCAAAAGTTTAAACTTTTGCATAAAGTTTAAATATGACTGGCTGAAAGCCGATTCATGCAAAGAAAATTAGTCAGTAGTGTTACTAAGTGACTGATAGAAAAGTTTTTATTTTCTAAGATATTTCTTCTTTTATGCAAAAAAAGAGAGTATTCGTCACTCAAATAATTCCGCAAAAAGGAATTGAGCTTCTAAGAAAGCATTTCTTGGTCAAAGTATATCCAAAAGATCAAGTCGTGCCAAAAAAAGAACTTCTGAAAGAAATAAAAAATTGCGATGCGCTTCTCTGCCTGCTGACAAATAAAATTGACAAACAAGTCATTAATGCCAATCCGACATTGAAAATTATTTCCAATTATGCAGTAGGATATGATAATGTGGATGTGAAAACCGCCACGAAGAAAGGAATACCCGTCACCAACACGCCGGGCGTATTGACAGATGCGGTAGCCGAGCACACTTTCGCCCTGATGATGGCCGTTGCTAAGCGAATCCCCGAATCGGACCAATTTATGCGCCAAGGAAGATATAAAGGATGGAAGCCGATGCTGCTGCTGGGAACGGAACTGAAAGGGAAAACTATCGGCATAGTCGGCCTGGGAAGAATCGGTGCAGGAGTGGCCGAACGCGCAGGAAAAGGAATGGGAGTAAATATTCTGTATTACGATGTCAAACGCAACCATGAATTTGAAAAAGAATACCAAGCAAAATATGTCTCTCTGAAAGATCTTCTAAAGCAGTCAGATTTTGTTTCCATCCATGTCCCTCTGCTTGCTTCCACCCGCCACTTGATTGGTAAAAAAGAATTAGCCCTGATGAAAAAATCGGCATATCTGGTAAACACTTCCCGCGGCCCAGTAGTTGACGAGAAAGCATTAGTGGAAGCATTACATAAAAAACAGATTGCCGGCGCCGGATTGGATGTGTATGAATTTGAGCCGCATCTTACTAGGGGCCTGGCAAAATTAAAGAACGTCGTCCTTACTCCGCATACCGCTTCCGCCACCATTGAGGCGAGAACCGCCATGTCGGAACTGGCTGCTCAGAATATTATAGACATCCTTCTAGGAAGAAAAGCGAAATTTACGGTTAATCCGGAAGTTTATGGGAAGAAAATTAATCATTAGCACTAGTGAATATAAATTATCATAAAACAGTTAATGCCGCGTATTTTAATGGAGAAATTAGAGTTAACTGCCGGTGAAGTAGAAAATAATAAAAAAATAAAGAAATTTACTTCTTTGCGCCCATAATCCTGAACATGGTGGTGGTGCACTTGGAGCATTTTCCTTTCATTGCTCTTCGTACTACGCCGCCTTTTCCTTTCATTGCTACTTCTTTAGCATCAGCCATTAGGCGCTTTGACTTACACTTCACACAATATCCTTCTACACTTGCTACTGCCATTATAAAACACCTCAATATTTTGTTAGAACGTTATTACCCACGCCCTGTATACTTGTTGAGCTTATTCGTATTATAAATATTTCGGAATAACAGGAACAAATAGCCTACTTTAGCGCTTAGAACGCCAGATAAGATTTGTCACTTGAGAATGATGTTTTGCTTTGTTTATATTACAAAATATCACCCCCTTTAGTTATTGGAGGTTATTTAATGAAAAACCCAACCACCGCACAAGAAATACAACACATATTGTATTTCTGTGCAGAAATAAGATATTCTTCTTATTTCTTGCAAGCGGTGGGGCATCCAATTAGTTGGGTTTTTCGTCCGGAAAATATATTACACTAAGCTATGTTTCATAAATTGAGTTATATTTTCTAAGAAATTTTTTTGTCCT
>CAYHXT010000064.1:0-4008 GCA_964360675.1 uncultured Methanosarcinales archaeon | reverse complement strand
TTTATATCACAAGAACGAACAGTAGATGGGAGAACTATGGGGAAATTGAACATAATTGCTGTTAAGTGAGGTGAGTGGAGCAAACGAGACTAAAATTTTGTTATCGGATAACTCGTTTGCGTAACGAAAGTGCAACGCCCCGACGAACCGCAGTGAGGAGAGTTTTTTGTCGTCGAAAATTACATTGACACCGTAGTTTTTCAGATTTAATGTACTGATAAATTCCGAGCAGAGTGAGAGTAAAGTTAGTGGGGGGACTTAAGAGTGTAATAGTTATTTTAGAGTAAATAAAAGCCACTAGCCACTGGACAAGTGCGGGTAAGCTTTATAAACAAAAGAGATACTTATATGGCAAAGAGGAGATAAGATGGACCATAATGTTTTAACTGCAATAAGTAACATAATCGCTTTTGGGAATAATGATTTAAAGAGTTATGCTTCTACTTACTTAATAAGAATAAACGCTGTTGGTGAGCAATTAGAATTTTATATAAAAGATGCTTTAGCTGCATCATTTAAGCTTCCACAAGCAAAAAAGCAAGCAGCTTATTCAGATGTTTTCTCTTATCTTGGAAATCAAAATAATCCTCCTGACATGATTATTAAGAATAGTGATGCTTTTGAAATAAAGAAAATAGAAAGCTTTACTGCTGCTCTTGCTTTAAATAGCTCTCCCCCTAAAGATAGGCTTAGGGCAGAAGATATAAGGATAACGGAAGCCTGTAGAAAATGTGAACCATTGGCTTGGAAAGAAAAAGACTTATTTTATGTTGTTGGCAATGCGAAAGGTGGAGTAGTAAGGTCATTATTTTTTATACATGGTACTTGCTATGCGGCAGACCATAAGGTTTACGATAAAGTGCATGAGCCAATAAAAACAAAAATTAATTCTGTGCTTGATTCTTTAGGGCTAGAAAAAGGAGAAACAGTAGAGCTTGGGAAAGTTAGGAAAGTTGATCCTCTCGGAATAACTGAATTGAGAATAAGGGGGATGTGGAGCATTGAAAATCCACTTAGTGTTTTTGAAGATTTATGCACAATAGAAGATGAAAGTAAATTTCATTTATTTGCATTAATGAGACAAGAAAAATATCTTTCTTTTCCTAAAAGCGACATAAAAGAATTAGAATCAAACAAGCTTATCACCATAAAAGATGTAAAAATCAGGGATCCAAATAATCCCGCTAAATTAGTAGAATCAAAACTGATAATTTACAAACAAAAATGAAAATTGCATCATTTTTTTCAGGAGCAGGCGGACTAGACCTAGGCTTTACAAATGCCGGGTTTGAAGTAGCTTTTGCTAATGATAATTGGGCTGGCTGCTGGGAAACATTTGAAAAGAACCATGGAATAAAGATAAACAAAAAGTCAATAACAGGCATTTCTCCTGATGAAATCCCTGATGTTATCGGGTTTGTCGGTGGTCCGCCATGCCAGAGCTGGAGCTTGGCTGGATCAATGAGAGGAATTAATGACTCTCGTGGAAAGCTTTTTTATGATTATGTTAATTTAATTAAAGCAAAGCAGCCATTATTTTTTCTTGCTGAAAATGTTGCAGGAATATTATCGCCCAAGCATTATCCAGAATTTATGAAAATTGTAAATGCTTTTAGAGAAATAGGATATAATGTTACTTTTAAATTGCTGGACGTGCAAGACTATGGTGTGCCTCAAGAAAGAAAAAGAGTTATAGTAGTGGGGTATCATGAAAAAATGGGCAAATCATTCACATTCCCTCAGCCCCTGAACCAAAAGCTAACCCTAAAAGATGCGATTTTTGATTTGCCAGAGCCGCTTGCTGCAAGCCATAAAAATAAAACTAATGGGAATAAAATTAAAGTTGCAAATCATGAATATATGAATGGTGGCTTTTCAAGTATCTATATGTCAAGAAATCGTGTCCGAGGCTGGGATGAGCAGTCGTTTACAATACAAGCAGGTGGCAGGCACGCACCATGCCATCCGCAAGCTCCAAAAATGAAGTTTATTGAACAAGATAAAAGAGAATTTGTAAATGGGAAAGAGAATCTATATAGAAGGCTCTCCGTAAGAGAATGTGCCAGAATTCAAACTTTCCCAGACGATTTTATATTTTATTACAATGATGTAGCTGATGGCTACAAGATGATAGGCAACGCCGTCCCTGTAAAATTTGCGGAAGCTCTCGCAGTTAAAATTAGGAATGATATAGAAATAGCTATTGGTGAAGAATGCCGGACAAATTCAGCCGTAAAACAAGAAGCACAATTATGTCTAAGATAAAGTCAAAAAACACTTCTTTAGAGACTAATTTTAGAAAGCTTCTTTGGGAAAATGGGTTGGGGCGTTATCGCATTCATTATAAATTACCGGGAAAGCCAGATATTGTTTACGTTTCAAAAAGAGTGGTAATATTCCTCGATGGAGACTTTTGGCATGGCTATAATTGGAAAAAACTTGGCAAGATTCCACCAAAAGCATATTGGCAGGGGAAAATCCAGAAGAATATTGACCTGGCGCAAAAGTATAATCGAGCATTAAAGAAAGATGGGTGGAAAGTATTACGGTTTTGGGAGCATGTGATTAAGAAAAATCCTAAAAAGTGCATAAATAAAATTAAATTAGAAATTAGTTGATGTTTATTTGGCATCCCTCTCTGTAATGCTTTCTAATTTTTTTTGTGGCAAAGAGGAATATAATTTTAAAATCTCTTTAGGCTGGGTTATCATCGCTTGAGCAATAATATTAATCAATTCAAATAGTTTGTATGCAACTTCTTTATTGTCATCCAGATTAATTTGTCCGGGATGAACAGATTCATTACCGATAACCCTTACTACATCTAATGCTTGTTGTATTTGAACAGGCAAACCTTTTTTGACTAATTTACCAATATCTTCATTTAAGTCTGTCCCTCTTTCTCCTAGTTGTTTGCACAATTTTTGAATTCCTAATCTTAATAGTGCAGCAGCAGCTTTTGGTGATTTTTCTACTATACTGGCAGATTCATTGTACTCTTTTTTAATATCTGGAGATAGGTCTTCATTAGGTAGTGGAAGATTAGGATTATCAGGATAAATTAGTTTACCGCTCTTCCAGATAGAGATTTCCTTACACTTATTGCACAAGGCACCTTTAAAATTAGGCATATGGTGCCAACCGCTACCATCAATACTCGCATTTTCTAAAATATCTCCCCAAATTTGGTGAGTATGGACTCCACAAAAAGGACAATGGAAATCTTCTCTTTCAAATTCAGGTTTGATATATTTCATAAGTTAATTCAAGAATGTTTAAGCTTTATATTGTTTTCGTCTTTATATTTGCCAAGAAAAAGTAATAAGTTCTCTTAAGTCCCCCCACCGTTAGTTAAATCTGAAAAATTTGGACGAAGCAAAGTGGAGTCGTTTAGCATATGTTAGGCAGAGTCACGAAGTGATTTAGTATCGTTTTTTTCAGTCGCTAAACGAAGGTGTCAATGGCAAGAATTTTCGATAGGTACGTATCTGTAAAGACGACAAAAAATTTCACTTAACTTCCTATAACTCAAGATTGCAGAATTTTGCAGTTATAGGTGTTATGTTCTGAAAGTTTTTATTATCACAAACAGATATATTGTCACCACTCTTAAATACTCCTTCCTCAAAACATTTATAAATAGCTCATTCAATGAACAATAAGAAATGGCCGCATTAATCTCCCTGCAAGATGTGTACAAGATTTACTCGCTGGAAGGAGTAGAAGTTCCGGCTATAAATGGTATCTCTTTGCAGGTGAATCAAGGTGATTTCGTAGCATTGATAGGCCCCAGCGGTTCAGGGAAAAGTACGGCCATGAATCTGGTCGGCTGCTTGGACACCGCCAGCAAAGGAAATATCCTTCTGGGAAAGCATAATATCCAAGCCCTTTCAGAAAGCGATCTGGCGCAGGTCAGAGGGAAAAAAATAGGATTTATTTTCCAGACCTTTAACCTAAGCTATGTTTCATAAATTGAGTTATATTTTCTAAGAAATTTTTTTGTCCTCT
>CAYHXT010000063.1:0-4011 GCA_964360675.1 uncultured Methanosarcinales archaeon | reverse complement strand
GGACAAAAAAATTTCTTAGAAAATATAACTCAATTTATGAAACATAGCTTAATAAGCCTCTTCTTTCTTAACATTTTTATACTACCGCTCTTGTTTTCCACGGATGAAAAATTATAGAGCTTACCAAATTTCGCACATATCAGCAGATTTTATCGCCCAGTTCGGCAATCAGCAGGACGGAACTATCCAGATTCCGGTCCTGACTAAGGATAACGGAATGGTCGAAGCAAGCTATTTTTATGGGAACGGCAAGCCCAAGAATATAATCGTCATCTCTTCGCAGGCCGGCTGTCCCGCAAGATGTTCTTTCTGTGAACTGGGCGGGGAAGGATTCAAAAGAGATCTTACTGCTGAAGAGATGTATGAACAGGTAGTTTTGCTCCTGCAAAAAGCGTCGCAATATGGTTTAGAGATAGATTCTGTCGGGCATAAGGTTACCATAGCCAACACCGGCGAACCGCTATTTAATCCCAATCTGGTCGGTGGATTGGAAAAGATTACCGGATTTGATTTTTCCCTGAAGATTTCTACGATTTTTCCGGCCGGAAAAAAAACGAGAAAGAATTTTGAAAAACTGGCGCAGTTTGCTGCAGAGTACCATCAACCGGTGCAGATACAAATTTCCTTGATTTCAACTTCAGAAAAACATCGTCAAGAAGCGGGAGGAATCAAACTGGCTTCGTATGAAGAGCTGCTGGCAGCAGCTGAATATTGGAAAGATCTAAACCCGGAAGGAAGGAAAGTGAATTTGAGCCTGATCTTGAGCGACCAGACGCCTTGCAAAGTCGATGATGTTTATGGAATATTCCCTCCGGAACTGTTCCGGTTCAGGTTCAGGAATTATGTCCCTACCGAGAACGGAAAGAGAAATCTCCTGACCGAGATAAGTACGGAAAGAATGAAAAGGATAAAAGAAAGTTTTGAACTGAAGGGATACGAAGTAGGGGCATGGGCTACACCTACGCCGACGGAACTGAGATTCGGGCTGGCGGGAAACGTCACGAGAAGGAGATACTTACAGATGATAGGGAAAGATAAATGAAAAATCATTTAGTTATTTTTTAACAACATAAAACAGCTCATTGGGGAATTCCAGAATAGTGTATTCATATCTCAATCTCTTGCACAGCCATTCCATCCAGTTCCTTCTGGGAGCGGTCATCTTTTTTCCGCTCATAGTTTTGGTAGCGAAACTTACCACCACATATTCGGCGGGAATCCTTTTCAGCATCTCTTCAGTAGCTTTATGCCCTTTGTTTTTATCAAGTACATCGGTCATCTTGAACAGGAAGCACACGTCGGCCGGCGGTATTTTCTGCATCTGCAGAACATCTGCTGCCGCAGCCTGCCCATCAAAATAAGGTATTTTCCGGCGCAGCAAGGAAAAATATTTGTTCAGGATATTTATCTCTTCTTCATTGATGTCATAGGCAAGATAAGTGCATTTTCGTAATTTCATATACGGGTATGAAAAAGGATTTATGCCGCAGCCGAGATCAAGGATTACTCCTGGTTTTCCGGTAAGGGCGAATATTTTGGCGTACAGGTTATTGTAAATCGGCAGACGTTCTTTAGTAGAAGCGTGCGTAGACAATATTTCATCAATAACTTTCTTCTGCGCTGCGGCCGGAGCTGCTAATAATTTTTCCATCAGCTTCTGTCTTTTCGCGGGATCGTCCCTGAACAGCCCGTAAGCTTTTCTCAGCCTGGCGCGGACCTGTTTGATCACAACACGGTATGATTTTGATTTTGGGTTGCAATTTTCCTGCAGTAACCTGAACAGCTTATGTTCCTGCCGCAGATACGCCAGCAGCTGTTCTTTTGCAAAATCATCTGTTATGTGCTGAAGTTCCTTTTTTTTCTTGATACCGGCGATCAAAAGAATTATCTTCTCGTTGTCAAGCATAAACATATGAAAAGAGTTTGGTTATAAAAAGCTTTTTAAACAACATAAAAATAATTACCTTATGAGGATATCATCGAAGGTGCGTATCAGGAAAGCATGGAGATTCTTCTGGCATGATGAATCCATATGGAGTTTCCTGGCTAATGTGGTAGTTGCTTTTCTAATAATACGTTTCATATTTTATCCCTTGCTGGGGCTGGTATTAGGAACAGATTTCCCCATCGTTGCAGTAATCAGTGAAAGCATGGAACATGGCCTGCACGAGAAAAAACTTTGCGGGGAATATTTCACTAAGTTTAGGGAATCGTTTGATAATTATTGGGAAGTATGCGGAAACTGGTATGAAGAAATGGGGATTACGCCACAAAAATTTGAAAGCTTTCCTTTCAGGGACGGGTTTGACAAAGGAGACGTTATTTTGTTATGGAGAGCTAACCGGGACAATGTAGAAGTGGGCGATATTTTGGTATTCCAAGGAGACAAGCCGCAGCCCATCATCCATCGGGTGGTAAAAGTGTGGCAGGAAGATGGAAAGTTTTATTATCAGACTAAGGGCGACCATAACAGCGGCAGCATTCAGGGAACTTTCGGCGAGACAAAAATAGGGGAAGAACGGGTTTATGGGAAAGGGATTCTGCGCATACCCTACTTTGGCTGGGTCAAGATTCTGTTTGTGAACGCAGTAAAACCATTGGGAGTAGATATACAACGTTAAAAACATAGGCAAACTATATAAATAAGAAGCCGATTTCTCACTGGATAAATTAACCATAAATAAATTAACAATAGATGATTTAACATAAATGATAGGTGATCTAAAATGTTCTGTCCAAACTGTGGTTCGATATTGAGGCCTAAAGAGAAAGCGGGCAAGAAAATGCTTTTCTGTAGTTGCGGTTTCAGTAAAGTGCCTGGAGAAGAGACTGCCAACCTGCGGGAAAAAGTAAAAGGGATTAAAAAAATTGAAGTGGTAGAACAAGTTGAACTCCACCCGAAGATCAAGATCAGCTGCGGAAAATGTAATAACAATGCTGCTTATTACTGGACTCAGCAGACTAGGGGCGCGGATGAGCCAGAAACTAGATTCTTCAAATGCACTAAATGTAATTATACTTGGAGAGAATATGCATAGATGACACCGACTCCCGCCGATATTATTAAAAAAATAAAAGCAAGCGAGGCATTCAAAGCTTGGGGGAAAAAACATCCCGACGGATATCTGTCTCATTTTTTTTGTCCCATAACAGCTGATTGTGAACTGAAAAGCGCCTGGGAAGTAGGCTTTTATGATCAAAATACCGGTAAGATGACGGTGTTCGCTTACGGTGAAGAAGTTACTGTAAAAGAAAATGAAGATGACGTTTTTAAGAAACCTGAACAGGCCGTTGAAGAATTAAAAATCCCATCAGTGAGCGTTCTTTTTCCTAAAGCGGTAGATGTATTCGCAGAAAATATCGAAAAACTTTTTCCGAAAGCGGGGAGAGGCGACGGATTTGTGATACTTCAGACAACTGACGGCAAGACCTTATGGAATTTTACGTTTATTACTAAATCATTGAAGTTCATCAATATAAAAGTCAATGCCGAGACCGGTACTATCGAATCGCACCTGGACATGGATCTTATTGACCGGGGGAAAAATTAGGTTAGTTGGATAAATTTATTTTAACAATTATTTTTAATTATATCCTATGCAGCAGCAAAGTTATTTCTTTGCGATATATGCTTTTTTGCACGCAATATATTTTGCAGGTCAATAGTATTTATATACTGCGATAATTTATTTTATTTTGCGATAGATGTTTGAATGAGGGGCAGGAAGGACTAATTCTTTTCTGTCTCTTGAAAAAGGGGTGATAGATTTTTGCCAAAAGAAAATTCTAAAATTTCATTTAATGCCCAGAAGAAGTGCAAGAAGTTAGATTCATTTTTTCCGACTGAAAAAAAAGAAGAAGAAAGGAAAGATGAGAAATAGTAGTAATTATAATAATAATAATAATAATAATAATAATAATGATGATGGTAGCAGTAGTAGTAATGATTAAGAATGAGTGACATCCTCCCCGCACTAAAGTGCGGGGCTTCCCGGTGCGAACGCCCCCAAC
>CAYHXT010000062.1:0-4208 GCA_964360675.1 uncultured Methanosarcinales archaeon | reverse complement strand
AAGTTATGATAACGCCGTTTTCCAGTTCTGGATGAAGAAATTCCATGCGCCGGCACGGAAAAGTGGTATATCAATTATGGTTAATATTACCCAATAATGGATAATGAGCTGAACGTGAAAATAGTTATTGTCCACATTAATTGAATTTTACAGAAGATTGTGGACAACACTAAAGTTTGAATTGTTCTACCACCACTTCAAACATCTTCTCGCAATATCCCCTAAAATTTTTCACATTATGCATATCTATCGCCCCGTAATATTTTGGCCGAAGCTTTACCGGAACAAATACTTTTGGATATTTGGCTTGCAATAATATCCAATTCATAAGCGTTCTTCCAGTTCTTCCATTTCCATCTTCAAAGGGATGGATTTCCACAAACTGGGCATGGATGAGGCACGCAAGAACAAACGGATGAATCTTTCTCTTGTTTTCATTGTAAAAAGCAATCATTTTTTTTAATAGAGGCCTAACTTCTTCAGGCTCCGGAGGCATATGTTCAGCCCCTTCAATTTTAACCGGAAAGAATCTTATTCTGCCAGGATACACTACCCCCGTATTCTTAGTTAAGATGCCATTAACTTCTTCAAGAAACTCAATCGTTAACTTTCCAGTATATTTTTTAATAAATTCAAATGCTTCTCTTCCATTGACAGCTTCGTTATAATCCTTGGGAGGAGCTCCAGACGGAATTTGTTTTTCTTTAATTATTAAATAAGTATCTCTTAGTGTAAGCCGATTTCCTTCGATAGCGTTAGAGTTATAAGTAAAACGAATAACAAAATCAGATTCTTCCTTCTCAGCAATTGTTTGGGGAATGTTTTTAAGATGATGGTTGTAAACTTCTTTAAAATCGTCTATTATCTCTAATTGGCCAGCATTCAAATAGTCTTCATTGTAAACATTGTATTCCTTTAGTCTAAGTTCTTTCAGCTTCTTCCCGATTTCTTCTTTAGTGGGCTCTTTTTCTCCGAGTTTAATCCTTATTTTCTTCCATTTGTTTTCTCCCATCCGAATAGTTTTACCTAAATAGTAAAAAGTCTTTCTCCCGGATTTTATCTTGTCAACATACGCCATAATAATATTATTGTCCACACTATATATAAATCTTTCTTATTTGTGGACAATGCGCGGGAGCGGGATGCAGGATGAACCGCCAAGATTTGTATTTAAGAGAATGGAGTTTCATTTTTTAGGCGAAAATTTAAAAATAACCTTAAATTATAGTATTTCATGGCAACTGAAACTGTCAATGCGCATCAATTTGCTGAAGAACTGAAAGCAATCCGCAAGGATTTAGAATTCATCAAGGAACATATGGTTGATGTAGATACTATTCTTACTCAAAAAGAAGAGTGGCGTTTAAACGAGGCAATTGAAGAATATAAAGCGGGAAAAACAATTCAACGAAATTCTTATTGCAGATATTGACAAAAGAGAAAGAGCATATCTTTGAAGCTTATGCAAAAACAAACCAATCTGCAACAGAACCGGCAGCTGTTCGATCGCTGGGCTAAAAGTTATGATAAAGCAGTTTTCCAGTTCTGGATGAGAAAGTTTTATGCGCAGGCAACTGCTGAATTGCAGCTAAATCCTAAAACAAAAGTTCTGGATATCAGCTGCGGCACGGGAGAATTGCTGAAAAGCTTGCAGGGAAAAGCGGAATTGTATGGCATAGACATCTCTGAAGAGATGCTTAAAGCTGCTAAGAAAAAATTAGGCCGGAAAGTCAAACTGCTGAAAGCTGACGTCCACCGGCTCCCATTTGAAGATAATTTCTTTGACTATGCCATGACCACTGAAGCCTTCCATCATTATTACGATCAGCCGTCAGCCCTCAAAGAGATGGTTCGCGTGACGAAAAACGGCGGAAAAATCATTGTTGCAGACATCAATTTCTTTCTTAAGCCCGTGCATTGGCTTTTCCAGAAAATAGAGCCGGGATGCGTCAAAGTGAACAGCAAAAAAGAGATGAAAAAACTGTTTGAAGAAGCCGGACTGCGAAATGTCAAGCAAAAAAGAAATTTCTTATTTGCGGTGATGACCGTCGGGGAAAAATGAAAATTGGTAAGCGAAAATGAGGTTTAGCATCTAAAAATATATAAACGGAAACCAAATTCTTTTCACTATAAAAATTACATTTACATTTCATGCTGAACTAAGGCTCAAAAAGAGAAAGGTTAGCAAACAAGAGATAATGGAAGCGGTTAAATCACCTGACAAAACTACTAAAAAACACGGGAAATACTACTATCAGAAAAAACTAGATAGGGGCACGATTGAAATAGTTGCAGAAGTTACAGGCTAATATGAAACCCTATGCTTCGCAGGTCACTAACAGCCTCGCTAAACTGATGTTTAACGTCGTTAGTCGGCGTTCCCCGTAAGGGACAAGCCCCTTGCCGACGTGGATGTGATTTTCGAACACGCTCGGAAAGGGTTAGTGACCGAGGGTTTCATATTAGCCATCCAAACCGAAATGTTTAAAAATAATAACCCTTTT
Organism: uncultured Methanosarcinales archaeon; assembly: GCA_964360675.1. GTDB lineage: Archaea > Nanobdellota > Nanobdellia > Woesearchaeales > GW2011-AR9 > JACPIL01. The sequence goes on along the minus strand of CAYHXT010000062.1, from coordinate 1,704 downwards.
CATAACTAAAACGTATGATAGATGTGAATCGTTCTTGGTGTGATTGAATGGAAGATTCTATGTTAAAAACTGGTACTACCACGGTAGGTATTTTATGTAAAGACGGCGTAGTAATAGCCGCCGACATGAGAGCAACTGCCGGCCATATGATAGTAGATAAGAGGGCGGAGAAAGTTCATATACTATCTGACGATTTTGCCTGCACCATAGCCGGAACAGTTTCCGATGCGCAGCTTATCATCAAATTGATAAAAGCGGAATTAAAATTGAAAGAAGTCCGCACTTACAAAAAACCGTCAGCCAAAGAGGCAGCCAACCTTTTAGGAGGCATATTGTATTCAAATATCCGAAGGATGAGCATGCTCCCAGGGATAGCGCATTTCCTGCTGGCCGGCAAAGATGCCACCGGAGTGCATTTATACGACCTCTTCCCGGATGGGAGTGTCACTAAAATAAGCGATTTCATCTCTTCCGGATCGGGATCGGTATTTGCTTATGGAGTTTTAGAAACGCAATATAAGAAAGATATGAGCACCGATGATGCCGTGCATCTGGCAGTTAAATCTGTCAATACTGCTATTCAACGCGACAGCGCTTCCGGAAATGGGATTGACGTAGTGGTAGTTACAGAGAAAGAGATTAAGCGGGTGATGCATAAAGAATTAGTGTGTAATTTGTAAATATACCTAAATGTATAGGGGTATAATTTCTAATTTCCATTTTGCATTGAGTAAATTTTAACAACCATATTCAGCATTAACCGACACGATAAAGGAGATTTTAAAACAATGGCTGACATATTAAAAGAAGTAATCAAGGTTTTACCAGAAGGAAAAATATCCGACGCAGTATTTGAAGGAGCAAATATCGTCCTGTACACGAAGGATAAAAAGTATTTTCTTGATAATGAAGGGACTATCAGGGAAGCAGTAAAAGAATTCCGGAAAAGGATTGAGCTCCGCGCTGACCCGGTATTATGCCTGGAACCGGAAAAGACCAAGAAAATAATCATGGAAATCATCCCCGCTGAAGCCGGAGCGCAGGAATTTATTTTTGATCCGCCGCGCTCGATGGTGATAATCCATGCCGACAAGCCAGGCTTAGTAATCGGGAAACAAGGCGAAATACTGCGGGAAATAAAAGAAAAAACATGCTGGATTCCCCTCATTAAGCGTCTGCCGCCCATCCGATCAAAACTTATCGAAAGCATCCGCGCGGTCTTGTATGAACATGCTGATGAGCGGAAAAAATTCCTTAACAAGACCGGACATAGAATTTACGACGGCTGGATCCGTGAAAAAAAACAGGAATGGATCAGATTGTCATGCTTAGGAGCATCACGCCAGGTAGGAAGAGCGTGTTTTCTTCTCCAAACGCCAGAATCAAGAGTGTTAATAGACTGCGGCATTGATCCCAGCCAGGATGACGCTGGATCTTACCCTTATTTTGATGCCCCGGAATTTAACATCAGCGAAATTGATGCCGTGGTTGTTACTCACTCGCACTTAGATCATTCCGGATTAATACCTTATTTATTTAAATTTGGATACGAAGGGCCGGTATACTGCACTGCCCCCACCCGTGACGTCATGGTGCTTCTCCAATTAGATATGGTTAAAATTCAGCGCGCAGAAGGTAAAGAGCCCATTTATACCAGCGACGAAGTCAGGCAAATGGTGCTGCATACCATCTGTCCGGATTATG
>CAYHXT010000061.1:0-4476 GCA_964360675.1 uncultured Methanosarcinales archaeon | reverse complement strand
TGGACGATGCTGTCGGATACCGGGTTCTTGATGCTGATGAAGAACTGGAATTCAGCCAACAATGCGCAGAAAGAAATAATCCCAATTATTTGCACCAATCCGTAGTTCGTTATTACGGTAAGAAATCTGAGTAAATGTTTCACTTCTTAAGCGCTTTTTCAATGGCTTTGATCTCATATCCGACGATAATCTGCTTTCCGATTTCGATTACCGGAACGCCGTTCTGTCCAGAAATGTTAAGCATCCTTTTCCTAGCTTTTTTATCTGAAGCCACATTATATTCAACATACTTAATTTTCTTTTTTTTCATCCACTCTTTGGATTTCCTGCACCAAGGACAAGTGGGGGTGGTATAGATTTTAACCTCAGTCATCATAAATCAGCAATTTTACTGTATCGTCCATCCCCCGTCAACCACTACCGTCTGCCCGGTCACATAATCTGCTTCTTGGGAAGCGAGAAAAAGCGCGGCATATCCGATCTCTTCCGGTTTCCCCATCCTCTTCAAGGGAATGTTGACGAGAGTCTGCTGCAATATCTTTTTATTGTTTTTTAAAAAAGCGGTCATCGGCGTATCGATAGCGCCAGGAGCGATGGCATTTACATTTATTTTGTAAGTAGCCAATTCTAAAGCCAGTTCTTTTGTTAAAGTAATTATCCCTCCTTTGCTCGCGCAGTACGCTGCTGCTCCAGGATAACCTATAATGCCGGCAATAGATGCTATGTTTATGATCTTGCCTTTCTTCATCGGAACCATATATTTAGCTGCTGCCTGCGAACAGAGATAAATGCTTTTTAAGTTTATATCGACCATCTTATCCCAATCTTCTTCTTTATAATCCAACAACGGCTTCTGGAAAAATATTCCAGCATTGTTAACTAAAATATCCACTTTTTTAAATTTCTTAACCGTCTGCCGGAGAAGAGAATCGACATCTGATTTATTAGACACATCGCATCTGATCGCTAAAGCCTTCACTTTATATTTTGCGGCGATTTGGCGGGCAGTCTGTTCGCTTTCTTTTTTATCTACGTCAGAAATAACCACATTTGCTCCCGCTTTGGCAAAAACTTCAGCTATCCCTCTGCCAATCCCTCTTCTTGAACCGGTTATGACCGCAACTTTATTTTTTAAATTGAACATATTTAATCTACCCCTTATTGATTTTTGTTGTTAATGCCCAGCAGTTTATGCAGTAGGCACCATCCTAAGAAGCTTTCTGCTAAAGCAATCCAGCCGACCGCAACAATAACTACATTTACCAACAGTAAATTGTTCGGCGGTGCCCATGGCGCCCAAGGGCCAAGCCACCAGAAAGCCAATGCAAAACGAAGTACCCTATCTAATTTTCCCAAATTTTGTTTTATCATATTATCTATCCTCTTTTTTGTTTTACTTGTTTTTTAGTAACGTAATTAATCCCGGTAACAATAAATAATATCGCTAAAATAGTTGTGCCCAGACCGCTTCCAGTACTCATCATATTATAACCGCCGTAGAATCCCATCATACCCATCATTCCAGTGTATCCGATTCTTCCGGCAAATAACAGAACAAAAACTCCGCCGACAATTTGCACCCAACCCAGTGTTCGGGAATCCATTTTACACCTCTTTTTATATTCTTGCAGGTAAGTCTTCTTTCTTTTTTAATGTTTTGTTTTTTAACGTTTTGGCTCTCCTATTACGAAAGATTTATTAAAATTAAACCTCCAACGGCAATTATGGAGCTTAAAACCAAGGATTTATTCCTTAAAATTATCATAGTTATTAATCTGGCAGCAGTTATTACCTCTCTTTATCTGACTTTCAACCATTATAATATTCTGTCAAAAGGAGCCATTTGCGAAGGCACCAGCTTATTTTCATGTTCTTTAGTAAATACCAGCGTTTACTCTGAACTGTTAGGCATCCCGGTAGCTCTTTACGGCGTGGCATGGTTCGCTTTGTTAAGCATATTGTCGTGGAAAGCCCGGCATAGAGAATCACTTATCCCTAAAATTTTTTGGCTGAACGTCATTGGTTTTGCCTACGTCTTGTATTTAATATATCTTGAATTCGTCCTGCAGACACTTTGTCCTTTCTGTACAGTCGTCCATGTTCTCGCGGCAGCTTCTTTAGTACTTTCCATTTTCCTGTACAAAGGCAAATTTTATAAAAAGGAACTGCCCTTGCCAGAGATGTGAGGTGTCGCCTATGGCTAAAAAGAAAATCGCTGAAAAGAAAGCAACTAAATCTGTGAAGGTAAAGTTGAAACGCAAAGGAAAAAAAAAGGTTTGCGAGTTTTGCTGAGCCAAACATTTATTAACTCTTTTTTATTATACTGGCTTGAAAAGAGGTATTATGAAATCAGTCAAGCCTATTAAAAAATTAACTGACGTGAAAAAACTTAAGCTTGTTGCCAACCAAGTCAGACAAGATCTTATTGAAGCATTAGTTTCTGCAGGTTCAGGACACAGCGCCGGCCCGTTAGGGATGGCCGATGTTTTTACTGCACTTTATTTTAATGTTCTAAAGCATAATCCAAAGTCTCCTTTTTGGGAAGAGCGCGACATACTGATCCTTTCCAATGGACATATCTGTCCGGTTTTATACTCAGCCATGGCAAATGCCGGATACTTTCCGCGCCAGGAATTGAAAACACTTCGTCGTTTCGGTACACGATTACAAGGCCATCCGCATCGCGCTTCATTGCCCGGGTTAGAAACGACATCCGGACCTCTGGGCTCAGGATTAAGCCAGGCTTCAGGAATGGCTTACGCTTTTCTCATGGATAAAAAGAAAAATCAAGTTTATTGTCTGATGAGCGACGGCGAACAGGAAGCCGGCCAGACCTGGGAAGCGGCCATGTTTGCCGGAAAAAACAAACTGCGGAACCTTACCGCCATCATTGACCGAAATAATATCCAAATAGACGGCCACACGGAGGACATCATGCCTCTAGAACCGCTTGCTGATAAATATCGCGCTTTCAACTGGCATGTGATTGAAATCGATGGGAATAATATTCAGGCAGTCATTGATGCCTGCGATGAAGCCAAAACTATTTACGAAAAACCGACGGTCATCATCGCGCACAATATCCCGGGAAAAGGAGTTACTTTCATGGAGAATGATCACCTTTGGCATGGAAAACCTCCGACTGCAGAACAAGGGAAAGTGGCCTTGGCAGAATTGCAGACCTGGCGGAAAAAAATCATTGAAAATCGTGACTGAACATGGGCATAAATCCAAACGCGCATTTGATGAATAATCTGTACAAAGCAGTAAAGAGATCTAAGACCCGGGACGGATATGGAAAAGGATTAGTCAAAGCTGGGGGAAAAAACAAAAATGTGGTCGTCCTGTGCGCAGACTTATCAGAATCTACCCGCAGCGAATGGTTCCAAAAAAAATTCCCGGAACGTTTTGTTGAAGTTGGCGTGGCAGAACAGAACATGGCTTCGCTTGCTTCGGGAATGGCCGCCGCCGGAAAAATTGTTTTCATGTCATCATATGCCGTATTCAGCCCCGGCAGAAATAATGAACAGATAAGAACTACCATCAGTTATAACAGCTGGGGAAGCAAGCAGGGAAGAGAAATAAACGTCAAAATCGGCGGCGCGCACGCCGGCATTTCTGTCGGCCCTGACGGCGCGACGCATCAGGCATTAGAAGATGTAGCTTTAATGCGGCTTCAGCCGGGCATGATAGTTCTAGTTCCCTGCGACGAGAATGAATGCGAGAAAGCTACTATAGCAGCAGCAGAAACGCCCGGTCCGGCGTACATACGTTTCGGCCGCGCTGATTACCCTTTAATCACGACAGAAAAAACTCCTTTTAAAATCGGAAGGATGGAAGAATTCCGTTCCGGAAAAGATTGCACTATTGTAGCCAACGGCCCTTTAGTTTATGAAGCATTGATCGCTGCAAAAAAATTAGAGAAAGAGATTGACTGCCAGGTATTGAATTGCTGCACGGTGAAACCACTTGATGAGCAAGCTTTGCTGAAAGCTGCGCGAAAAACAGGGTGCGTAGTGACGGCGGAAGAACATCAATGGTCCGGCGGTTTAGCTGGAGCAGTAGCGGAATTTTTAGCTGAAAACTTTCCCGTTCCGATCAGAAGGGTTGGTGTAAAAGATAAATTTGGCGAAAGCGGCGAGACTGATGAATTGTTTAAAATATTCGGATTGACTTCTGAGGATATAGTGAAAGCAGTTCGAGCTGCGGTAAAGATGAAGAAAAAATGAGCAAAGACCATAAGAAAAAAGCTCCTCCGAAACTGAAAAAAGGATTTGCCTGCATCAAATGCGGCTATGAAGCGTATAAGTTAGCTGCCTTATCGCATTGCCCCCTCTGCGTGATTTGCAAGAGATGCAACCAGAACGTGCGGAAATGCACCTGTAAAGAAGGGGAATAGTATCTTTTGTAAATTCACCCTAAGGCTAATATGAAACCCTCCGGCTTTGATTCAGAAGTTATATAAAGTAGTTCACG
>CAYHXT010000060.1:0-4493 GCA_964360675.1 uncultured Methanosarcinales archaeon | reverse complement strand
GCGCCGCAGGTCCTGGTTCCCGGCGCAACCACGGTTTTCCCGGCATCGGTGATCAGGGCGGTGATTAAACTTTTATCATCAGCTTTTTGAAGATAATTTAAAAGTTCTTTCTCGTCTTTCACTTTCAGAACGATCTTGGCCATGCCTTCTTTTCTCCAGGCAGATATTTTCTTGTCAGAAGATTTCAGCGCCGCTTCAATGGAGGCATGACAGCATTGCGCCACCAACTTGCCTTTCGGAAGCTTCAAATCCTGCCGGACTAAAATTACCTGTTTGTAATTGACCATAGGTTATGAAAAGAAAAGGGGTTATAAAAAGTTATTGATTTAGATCTATTTTGCGTTAGTTCGGTAATTGTGGGCTGTTTCCGGAGATCGTTGCATTTCAAAATATCGGATATCGCCGGTTTTCTTAAGACATATCGCTACCGAAGGCTTAGAAAAATCACAGTTCATACAACGCGCGTCTAAATCCATCTCTTTTTCGTTTGTATTCCATCCCCTCGCATCCGCCATCACTTGAATTCTAACTTCATGCCTATCCCGCTCCAATTGTATTAGGGCTAATTTATCTGTTTCCTGAGAAATGGCTGAACTTATTTCATAACACCGCTGGCAATTAATATATACTACTGGAATTGACACCATTTTATTTATTTTTCCTCCATTCCGTGTCAAACAGCTTGCTGAAGTAATCCACGAACTGAGGAGCTTCGACCCACACCGCGCAATCATAACTCTTGTGTATTTTCTGGTCGTCGGTAAGAAATAACAAAATGTCTTTGTTATCCACCATGCAGAATCGCGCAGTGCAATTTTTGGTTGTTTTCACATCAGCAAACTGGGAGATCTCTTCCAATAAGCTTTTATCGGCGTTAGCTGAGGTCATCACTTGCACTTTTATTCCTGCTTTTGCTGCTTTCTTCAGGTGGACTGATAGACAATCGTGTTTCCGTTCCAATCCGCTGGCGGAAGTGATCAAAGTGACGCTCTTCTTGGCATTCTTTATCATGAACATAAGGTGCTCATAGATTTTTTCCCTGCCGCGGAATGCGCCGGATTTATCGGTTGGATCAACCAGGGTTATCCCTTCTGAATGAAGTACGTTTAACTGCCCTAAAATTTCAGAATCCTTCAGCTGAGACAAGGTCTTGCTGCGCTGTTCTGCTTCTTCAGCAATTTTCTTCTTGACCCGTTCAATGACTTCTGTTGGAGAAACAGCCAGATATTTGATGGGTTTGCCGACTTTTACTACAATAAATCCTTTTTTTTCCAACGATTCCAAGACGTCGTATGCTCTGGAGCGGGGAACGCTGGAAATATCAGATAATTCGCCGGCAGAAGATACGCCTCTTGATAACAGGGCAATCCACAATTTACGTTCATAGGAGTTTAATCCGAAATCCTTAAGTTGGTCTAAAAATTCTTTTTGGACTATCATTATTGTCTTTTCCTCGCAGGCGTTTTATGCCCCTGACATAGCTATAACCTCAATTAGCGCTATTTATTGCTCAGAACAACGTTGATTTATAAAACTTTAGTATTTTAGTACTATCAAGTAGTTAACTGCGTTATGAGTCAACTGTAAATAGCCGGCTGTCCTTTACTTTAAAAAATCCTGCCCGCGCGCCGGCGTCAAGCCAGCCGTGAGCATAATTGATGGCTGCAAAGGCTAATACTGCATCTTTCTTTTTAAACCAGAAATAATTGGCATCTTGGTAATAACGGGAAGCCATATCTAAAAAATCTTCAGCCTGCGCCTTATGCGAGCTGTCTACAGCATTTTTTGCCTTTTCCAGCGCTTCTTTAGTGATAGCAAAATATTTTTCCAATTTTTCTGTTGTTATGATATTTGTCACGATATTATTCATCTGTACAAAGCGCATTCATTTTTTACTATTAGAGTAAAACCAGAACTAGTGATTGATGCTCTTTACTTTCGGCCTCTTTACGGTGATGGGAAGAACTCCTTCTTCGTATTCGCGCAAGGCAATTTCTATCGGGTCAAAATGCATTGCAGTCAATTCTTCAGTAGTTAATTTAACTATAAAAGGAGCCCCCATAGATAACTGCAGGGCGCGAGAGCCTATCATACGGGCTTTCTCGTACTTAGTGTATTCTATCACTGTTTCTTCTTGATCCTGACTTTTATTTTTTGCGCTGCTCATTTTTTACCTGTCCAAATTACTATTTCAAAGCTTTGGTAAGCTCTTTTCTTAAAAAACTTGCCTTTTCTAAAGCTAAATCTACCATGTTTCCAATCTGTTCGATACTCAAGGGAGCAACTCCGCCTTTTTGCATAGCTGAAATGGTCCCGTCGGAATCAGAAGCTACGGTTAATCTGGCTTCGTAAGCATTTTCTTCTTCCTGGCTTGGATCAACCAGAAGGGAACCATTTATTTGGTATACCGTAATAGGTAAAGGTTCTTTAGTTAAAGGTAAATGTTTATTGGTTTTCTGCTTGTAATCAATAGCGCCGGTTTCCATGTCAACCACCGGGAAGCGGGCTGATTTCAGTGCCGCCAGAGCTGCTAATCCAGCTGTATCTAATAGATTGCCGGCATCGTTAATGCTAACTATATCAACGGTCACGAACCAAGCTTTCTCTCCCGGTGTGATGCATAACGCTTTCAAGTCAATAGCTTTAGATTCTCTGATGCCGCGGTCTACTACTCTTGCTAATTCAACCGCTTTGATGCCCGGCGGACCTACTTCAAATTCCCTGCTGGATAACGGTGATAATTCTGCATTGATCATAATGCCGCCTTCGTCAGAAGTGTCGTTGTATGGCTTTTCCAGAGATAATTTCACTCCGGCCATAACTACAGTTTCACCGATCTGTACGCGGACGGAACCTTCCGCAGTCCAGGAAATATCCGTTTGGATGATGATGGGTTGGCGGAATTCATTTAAGGTTCTCCCGTCCAAGCGCCGGTTCTCTTTTGCTAATTGCGCGATTGTTTCTTTGTTAATTATCATTTTTATCCTCAGTTATGAACTTTTCTTTTAATGCTTTTACCTGCAACAGATATACTTTCTCTGTCGCTATTTTAGCCATTTCCAGCGCTTTTAACAGATCACTTTTAGATATTTCTCCGTCCATCTGCAGGAGGGAAATTTCTTTGGTGTTATGCAGCATAGCTACCGGGATGTCCGATACAATTGCCGGGTAGGACTCTTCGTTGTAATTTAAATCGGCTACGACTGTGCCGTCAACTTGGCCTACGGCAATGGAACTGACCATATCTTTCATAGGTATTCCGGCGTCGGCAAGAGCGATACAGGCAGCAGAAATGGCTGCGCATCTCGTTCCTGCATCAGTCTGCGGCAATTCTACGAAGATATCAACTACAGAATTAGGAAATGCGGACAAGTCAACTACTGGTTTCAGCGATTGTTCCATGACCATAGAAATTTCCTGTGATCGTCTGCTTCTACCCGGTTTAATGCGTTCTCCAGAACCTGAAAACGGCATCATCGTGTAATGGCAGCGCAGAATCCCTTCTTTCGGATTAGCCATAAATCTGGGAAATACTTCTCTAGGTCCGTAGACCGCAGCGATAGCCCAGGTTTTTCCAATCTTAAAGGAAGCAGAACCGTTAGCATTATTGATTACCCCGGCTTTTGCTTCCATGGGTCTGAGTTCATCAATTTTCCGGCCGTCTATTCTTTTTGTGTATACCATGATATTACATTTCTCCCAAGTATTTTTCCATCTTTTCAGTCAATCCTTCCAGATGGGCTTTTTTTTCGATCAATTTGATGGCTTTCTCAGCTTTCAATTCTCCTGCTGCAGAGCCTTTGATCCAGATTAGGCCATTTTGGCCGATGGTTATCTCACAGCCGGTTTTATCTTTTATCAAAGAAATCATGCTGCCTTTTTTTCCGATGACTCTGGGAACTTTTTGGCTGTTGATGCTGATGATTCTTCCGCCGAAAATTTTATGCAAACCTGGCTCTTTCATGGTCAGGTCTATAAGATTCTGGGAGGTTACATTGACAATCATTACCGCTGCATAATCACCAATCGCCATGATTTTACTCAGATCCTCTTCCTTCTTGACAAATCTGGTGGTGGCATCTCTGATATTGAGAAGTGCCGAATATGCTGTGGCGGTATCAAAACGCCATCCGCTGAAAGTGATATCTATGACCCTGGCGATGATCTTATCTCCTACTGTCGGGACATACGGTCCGGCCAATGGGGTAATTTTAATCACCCGGCTGGATATAGATGCTAACCCTAAAACTTTAGAATATATGTTTTCATTTTCCCTATACGTATTTTCGCCGGGAAGGTAATCCATGCCCGTGGCAAGAATTTCACCTGGAATAACAACATCACGTTCTTGTATTATAATATTACTCATTTTGTTTCATTATTCGCGCCTATCATGATAAGCGTAAGGCTCGCGAATACCTCCGTTCTTTTTTCACGTTATAGCTTTAATTCAGGTTTTATTTAAAAATTTATGGGTTGAGAAAGAGAAAAAT
>CAYHXT010000059.1:0-4568 GCA_964360675.1 uncultured Methanosarcinales archaeon | reverse complement strand
AATCACCTCTTGTGGGGTAGAAATATAACCTAATATATAAAACTTATCTTAATCTTCCGTGTTTTTGGATCACGAAGAATGAAAGTCTGTAGTGGTTTTGGTTTGTACGAATGAAAAAGCAGTTCTGTTCTGAGTTGCAAAAGATTATCCTTAAATTTATGATCAAATTCAATGACATACGGTTTAAGCGTTTTTCCTTTACGAGCATTCTTGAACGCCAAATAGAGATTTCCGTAAGAACAAAGTTGAGAATACAGAGTATCCGACATTCAGTCCACGCCCCCAAGCCTTGTTATCAATTAATGACATGTTGTTTTTAAGTCTTGCTACCTGTTTGTATCATGGTTAGGAGAAAGGCACTTGACATCAAGAAAGACATTCTGAAAATTCTAAAAGAAGAAGGCGAAATGTCTCTACGGGATTTAGACATCAAAATTAATACTAACTCAAGTACCATCAGAACTCAGGTAGAAGAATTAGAATTCTTTGACAAGGTTGTAGTTACCAAACATTCTAAAAGTGACAAAACAGGAAGGCCTTATACGACAGTTAGACTGAAATAATCTATATTCTTTCAAATGTCTTGATATTTTTTATTTTTGATATGTGTCCTTCACGAATTAGTTCAGCGGCACTTTTCTTCTGCCTAAGAGCCTCCTCCTTGAGAAATTGCTCTTCTGCTAGTGAGATTCTAACAGAGAATTGACGATCTCTTATATGGGGGGACTTCATTCTTGGGTAATAATCATGATTTCTCCTAAATTCATTAGATTCTGGCTCTGGATATTCTTCTTGTAATTGCTGGAGTTTCTGTTCTGCTTCATCCATAGCCGCATGTATTTTCTGGCGCATTTTATCTCGAATTGCAAGAATCCTTTCTGCCTTCACAATGTTCATGAGCCATTCCCAGTTTTCTTACAGTTTAAACACTTATGCAAAAAAGGTAAATAATTTATTAATGAAATAAATCTCCTAAAAGGATTTCTATTTTACGACAGAAATTCAAAAGATAAGTTTTTATAGCCACAAATATTCAGTTCTCTATGGTAATCAAAGTATATCTCTTCGATTTTGATGATACTATCATCAGCACTAAAATCTATGCCGAACTATACCAACCACTTCTCAAGATGATTAAGTCAAAATTAAAACTTACTGATTCCCAATTAAACCAAAAAGCGGAAGGTTTAGGCTTAACCAAAAATAAGTTTGGCAGATGGGATACTGGTGATTTGTGCCGAGAATTAAATCTTCTCGAAGAATACTACCAAGTCCTGGAAAAACAGATCAAAGTCATGCCTGTTCTTCATAATACTGTTATCAGCGTTTTCAAGAAAATTAAAGCCAAAAAGAAGAAGATTGCTGTGGTTTCCAATTCCATGCGCAGAACTGTTAATGCCTACCTGCACAAATACGAACTAGACAAATATTTAGACTTTACCTTTACCAGAGACGATGCGCAATGTAAAAAGAGTGATGATGCTTTCTGGCAAAAGCTTATCAAAAAGCAAAAGCTCAATCCCAAAGGATGCTTAGTAATTGGCGATGATCCTGAACAGGATGGAGCAATTCCTGAAAAATTTGGCTTTAACACTCTTATCATTAAAGGTCCACAAGACCTGAAGAAAGTTTCTCAATAAGTCTTGCTGTAAATAAACATTTTCTCCCCTACCCTATATCTATCTTCAAGAGTAGCTTCTTGGGCAAATCCGTATTCTTTAAACATTGTAATATAACGTGGTTCAGTCTCTGCAAGATTAAGCTGAATTTTCATCTTTTTACTTTTGGTCAGAAGACGTGCTTCAATATCGGCAATAATGCGCTGCTCAGCCGCATTATCAAGACCTTCCACAAGAGCAAAATGCTTTAGTTTCCAGATTTTATACTCATCAGCAATATTCTTGTCTTTTCTTTCTAGTACTGTTCCGCCGACAACTCTGCCGTCAAATATGGCAATAAACAATTCATGCTCCTTCTGGATTTCAAACAAATAGGTTAAAACCTCATCTGCTGATTTTTGAAAAATATTATGTGGATTGAACTCTTTCTGATAGATGCTGATTAATTCTAAGAGAAGAGGCCGTATGGAACTGTCATTACTAATGTTTTGCAGAACTCCGCCGTTCAGGATGACCGAAGCAGAAGAAGGGTTTGCCTCAAAATTTGTGTTGTATGCTGAACTTATCTGGTTAACTCTTTTAGCTATCTTAGCAATCCAGCTTTTACTTAACTGATATTGCCTATTTTCTACTACTAAACAATCGCTTTCAATAAGTTGTCGTAAAGCCTTATGAACAGCTTGATAACTTACGACCATGCCTAAATCGCTCTTTACTGCCTTGTAAATATCATTAGCAGATTGAGACCATTCTGTACTAAGAATATTCACTATTTTGTCCTTTAAGGACTCTTGCTTATGAAGGGTTGCTACTTCCATACCTATATTCTCCAGTATATAAGTTTTAAACCTTTTGGTTGAAAAATAGTTCAACCGTAGGTTAATATACACCCCTGCCGTAAAGCTATTTAGAAGAGGTGGTAGCAAGATAGGGGTGCTTACTACGAAAACAATATTCCAAAGTCTAGGATGGGCAGTCCGGTTGCAGCAGAAAAGCCATCAGTATTTCCTAACATTAGCTAAAGAAATTGCCCTTGGCAGTGGCCTTAAGAAAGGCGATCAACTCTTTTATTATTTAGTAGAATGTGATAAGAAGAAAGCCATTCTTATTTTTCTTGATGGCAGCCAACGTCCCGAAGGAGAAGTTATAAAATTACAAGGTATTTCTTTCTTAGTTAAGGGGTGAGGTACAGTTTCCTAAGAAGTGTGGCACCATTTCCATTTTCTATGTAAATTGTGGCACAGTTACTGATACTACCTCAAATAAACAGTAAAATTTATAAATCAGTTGGGCTCCAACTTCAAAAAGGAGGAAGAAAGATTGCCTCTGACGCGAAACATGAAAATTTCGAAGATACAACAGCTAAGAACTGTGGAACAAATGTAAAAAATGGCACGATTACGAAAATTTTCAGCGTATCAGCGGTTGGAAAGACCTTACACCCGCATCAGCAAATACACTAAAAAGAACTATGTCCGGGGCGGTTTTCCCCACATGAAAATAGTGCGTTTTGACATGGGAACCGCAAATAAAGAATATGATGCCATTGTGAGATTAAAAGTTAACAAAGCCATGAATATAAGGCAGGAAGCTTTAGAATCTGCCCGGGTCGTTTCCAATCGGTATCTGGAAAAAACTTTAGGTAAGAATTTTCATCTGCGCTTGAAAGTGTATCCTTTCCACGTCCTGCGGGAAAACCCGTTGGCTTCCGGGGCAGGAGCAGACCGTATCAGCACCGGTATGCAGTTATCTTACGGTAAGACCATCGGCTGTGCAGCAAGAATGAAAAAAGGGCAGGACGTTTTTGAATTGCGGATTGATAAGAAAGATATCAAGACCGGCAGAGAAGCATTGCATCGTTCTTCAACCAAGCTGCCTTGTACTTGCAATATTGTAGTGGCGTGAATACATCAACTAAATTATAAATATCGATAAAAAGTATCACTTTCATCAATTATCTAAACCATAATACAAAAATAAGTTAAGAATTCTTTTTTAATTCAGCTAACTTCGCTTCAATCTCTTTTAATTCCTTTTCCGGCATATGTCCTTTCTTCTGCAACCTTTTTCCGATACGTTTCAATTCCCGTTCCCGCATGGAAGGGATATAGCTGCGGATGAAATAGGAAGGATTTTTTTGTCCTTTTTTAAGCAGGGAAGTTATTTTCTCTAATTCACGGCCCAGCTTTTTTTTCTCAAAATGCATTGCTATTTCGCTCACGGCCGGGGCAACTTCCCTGATTTTTGCTTTCTTAATTTTCATCTTGTTTACGGAAGCAATCTGGGAAGTTACTTTCTTCAGATTTTCATCCCACTGAGTTTTTTTCTGTGGTTTTTCTAATACCACCGGTTTACGATAACCTTGCAGTCGCGCCGTCACTTTGCCTAATTCGCTGCTGAGCGTTTCTTCTTTGATATTGGGAATCCTGGTCAATCTCTTCCTAATACGGGGCGGTGGCAAGAATTCTTCTTTCTTCCGCAGGCAAAATATCTCTTTATTTATCCTGTCCAGTTTTTGGTCAAGCTCCGATTCTTCCAGAACAGATAGTTCCTTTTCTTCTTCCGGCAGCCCGGCATGCCAGAGCTGCGGCTTAGGATGGCGCAATATATGCACGACATAAAACGAAATGGCGACTAAAGCGACAAAGATGGCAAAACCTTCCAGATAATCTTTCATATCGGCGGTATCTGCCGCAACCGCGGCCCCGGTTAATGCTCCATATGTTCCACTGAAAAAAACTACTATGCTTTCTGGAGATCCGGTAAGGAAAGTTAAAATTATCAGGATGCTGATAAACAAGAAAGCCCTTTCTTTTCCCAATGCTCGTTTTTGGAGATGTTCCTGCTCCATGTAGATTGATGATAACGGCAGTATTTATTAATTCTTCTTTGCCAGACACTGTTTCTTAATCGGCAGATTAAAATAGGAGTAGTTCTTTCCTCTTAACA
>CAYHXT010000058.1:0-4696 GCA_964360675.1 uncultured Methanosarcinales archaeon | reverse complement strand
AAAGAGGATTAAAAATTATTGGAGTTTGTGGATTATGTTATTCCGGACAGAGCCGTTTTAAAATCTGCTTTTTCCACCAGTGTATTCACTGGTGGTGAATAGGTGATTTCACCACGATTGGAAAAAGCAGGGTCAGA
This sequence comes from uncultured Methanosarcinales archaeon, assembly GCA_964360675.1. GTDB lineage: Archaea > Nanobdellota > Nanobdellia > Woesearchaeales > GW2011-AR9 > JACPIL01. Next base: position 4,559 of record CAYHXT010000058.1, on the reverse strand, counting down.
AAACAGACCGAGCGAAGCGAGCATGCCGCTGGTCTATTGACCAGCGGTGGTCTGTTTTCTTTGACATTTTGCTAAAATATTAGAACTTTCTCGATTACAAGAAAATCAGCGAGAAAGCCTTGGTCTTTCAGACAGACGATGAACCGCAATAGTTAACGCTGATTTTCTGTTCCAAAAATGTGCGATATAATCGCGAGCCGTAAAGCCTCGTCTTTTAAGACGAGGATAGGCTCGCATATACTTAGCACATTTTTGTTACAAAAAGAAGCTATTTACAAACAGCAGCAGCGTAATCAGGGCCGAAAGCATACAGTAAAAACAATAATCTTTAATTTTGTATATCTGCACCCAGATTAAGAACAGCGAAAATAGAAACCCTCCGCCGGCTGCAAGTTGAATCAGTATTTTAAGAAGGCCAAATTCCGGCGCAAAGAAAGCAATTATTCCCGCTGCCAGCGCGGATACATAAAACAGCAGCCCCAGCACTTCATTCCTGAAGAAGAAAATATGCGACCATTTGCTTTCAGTAACCTTACTGCAATCGTGATCTAATGGGCAGACTAACGGCTTGGTATTGTTTTTATAATGTTTCCATACTAAATATCCAGCATCAACTATGCCGGCGATGGCTAAGGTCATGAAGGAAGCAGTGAATATCGTGCTCATTTTTTATGGTGCAGAACCCCCAAGGCTACTGCTGCCAGTAATAATCCTATGTCGCGGAAGACAATTTCCAAAACCGTAATATTTACTGCGGTTATTGCCAGTAACGTCAGCGTAGCAAACACGGCCGCTTCTTTTGTTTTCCAGCCGGAAAGGAGCCAAAAGGTTAATCCTGCCTGGTGCAAAGAAAAAGCTCCCAATAACACAATTTCAGGTAATACATTTCTTAAAAACAAAGGCATGAATCCTATCCATGCTTCTGGCTGCAGCGCAGCATCAATTGCCGCAAAGAGAAAAGGCACTGCCAAGGCGACCCGTAAAATAAACGAGGCTAAATTGGAATAATCGCAGGTTGTTTTTTTCATATTTATTCGACTACAATCGTCCCGGTTGACTTCACATTGAGATGATCATGATATTTCCAAGAGCCTTTTTCATTAAAAGTAAAGGAATATTTGTTTCCTGGAAGTAGGCCGCGACAGGAATCAAATGCTTCTTTTTCTTGCGCAGTTCCGCATTTTTTAATATCTGAATCCGGGTAGATAGTGTGCGTGGGATGCATGGCAGAAGCCGGCCAATGCTCGTTAGCGTCTTCGTTAACGAAAGTAACCGTCGTTCCGGCTTTTACACTCAATGTTTTTGGAGAAAATCCGTCAGCGGCGATAGTGATCGTGTTTCCAGAGGCTTGCTCTTCGTTATTTGTAGCAGTTTCTTCTGCCACTTCCGGAGTCGTAGTGTTACATCCAATAAGAAAAAATGAAAACACTAACAAACTAATTATTATCCGGCCTCTTTTCATTTATCAACAGAAACGAAACTGGTTTATAAAATCTACTTTTTCCATCTGTGTATTCACTGGTGGTTAATCACCTATTTCATCTTGATTGTTGATGAGTATACCCCATAGCTTGCTATGGGGATACGAAAGCAACACCAAAATACCCACAGCGATAAAAGTGGAAATATGGTATTACATCATACCCCACAGCTTGTTGTGGGGATTTTGATTGGAAAAAGAAGGGTCGGAAAACATATCTGAGCATGCCGCTGGTCTATTGACCAGCGGTGGTCTGTTTTATTTGACGTTGTTAAAGCAGATGTCTCCTGGCTGCGATTGAGATTTTTACTTACGCAAATAACGGACGTATATGCACAACTATTATATAACTCCCCATTACTAATATTTTATGAAAAAGATTCTTATTGCCGGCTTGGCTTTACTTTTAGGTTGCGTGAATCAATACTCTACTCCCAAACAATATGATGTCGCAGAAGCAAAAATCAAACTTGCGCAATGCCTGTCGCTGGAAGCGACGTTTTTTGGTGCTTATTGGTGTCCGGCTTGTATCAAGCAGGAGAAAGTTTTAGGTCTGGATGCCTGGAATGTCTTTAAGAAAAACTACGTCGAATGTTCTGATAGAAGCTCTCCGGAAGAACGTCAAAGATGCAATAAAGAAGAGTTTGAAACTTTCCCTTTCTGGAAATTTAAAAACGGGAAGAGAATCAACGGTTATCAGACTCTGGAACAGCTAGCCGAACTTTCCGGCTGCGATAATTATTAACCTTGAAATCATCAACCGAGAAACCCCCTAATTTTACCGGCGCGCAAGACTAATTCGTTTATGGTGCTACAATCATTATCTTGGTATGCCTTAACTATTTTTGTAGTGATTTCCTGGTGTTCCGGATTGATTTCATATCCAAACATTTTTGCGGTCTTGGATATTTTTTCTTTGATTCTAAACGGAAGCAGGTCTAAATTTTTTTCATTAAGATATTGGAGCGCTTCTTTTATATCGTATTCAAAGTTGGTATAGCATGCTTTTATCTTGGTAATGTCTTCTTCTGTCAATTCTGAAAGGCCGAATAATTCCGGTGGTATCCCCAAAGAGTATAACGCCGCGCAGAAAGTTATGGTTCTCGGAAGTTTTATCCCGGAGGCATTTCTGGAATATCCAAAAAGCCCGATGTGCATTTTTCTTTTTCTTCTTCCGGGAATGTATTGGCTAAAATCGTTAACCAATGGAGCTATCTCTTTTATGGTATCGGCATAATCTTTATGTATGATATCAATATATTTCAAAGCCGTATCCTCATCAATTTTGAAGGGCTTTCCTCTTTCGGTCTTATTTATGTATTCTATCGCTTCTATTACTTGCTTGACGGGGTAATCATATTTGAATGCTGATTGGATAGTAAACGTTTGCACGCTGGGGTATCCTTCCAGAATTTTTCTGACGGTAGAAGGTTTAAAATTGCCTCTGAACGGCGCAGATCCCAGTCCTATTATGGGCAGTATTTCTACTCCGCATTTTTTTTCCAGAGAACTTATTCTCTGCAGAGCCACTTTTACCAGTAATATCGCCGCCACGGAGCCATAATTCATTGCCGGATCGCTTCTTGCATACCATACTCTTTGAAAATCTTTTATTTTTGCGTGTTGGATATACTTTTCTACATGAATATGGGAATTTAAGATCTCTTCCTTAGTCTCAAAAAGAGGGGTTACCCGGATTTTCTTTGGTTTGAAATTTCCCAGCCATCCCTCTAATTTCATATCTCCTATTTTTTTGTTTGGCAAATTCTTGACCAAGTGCCGGTATAATTCATGAATCCTTATCAACGGCTTTTCGGAGGTGCACATAGGCATGACTATCTCAAATATGGGGCTGGTATCTTCTTGGTAGAATGCCGTGGCCACGTCGTGGTTTCTAGGTATGGAGAGCATCAATTCCGGGATTATTTTCGCTTCGTTTTTTTCGATGTCTGGATTCGGCACCCTAATGGTGAGAAATTTATGTTTTCCCAGTTTGTTCTGTTTAAAATAATCCGGATATTTTAAAAGAAGCTTTTGGACCACATAATTATCCACTTCTTTCCCTTCCACATCCCACAATTGCTCGTCTATCCCCAGGCATGAATATATGTGAAATGCTTCCTGCACTTCATCATCTCCGGTTAATGTCTGATTTGACGCGAAGGGAGGGATAGCCACATTATCGGGGTGTTGCGTAGACATCGCCCTTGCTATTTTAGGTTTCATGGTTCAATCATTTTTGGCATTTTTTTTACAAATCGCGTTAATCTTTCCATTCCTTTTCTTATCGTGTTTATGTCTGAAGCATAACTTATTCTCGCATATCCTTCCATCCCAAACGCTATTCCCGGAACAAGAGCTAGTTTTTCTTCCCGAAGCAGTTTTTCGCAGAACTCTTCGCTGTTAGCATCGCCGGGAATTTTGAAGAATATGTAAAACGCCCCGTTTGCTCCTTCTACTTTTATCCCGCACGATTCTAGTTCTGATATAACGAAGTCTCTTTTGTTTTTGAATTCACTAACCTCATGGTGATAGTCGTCTCTGGTCAATCTTAACGCTTCCACTGCCATATATTGCGACACCGAATTCGCTCCGGAAGTGACCTGGCTCTGAAAATTTTCCATGAGTTTTATTATGCAGGAAGGCCCGGCCGCATATCCGACTCTTAAACCCGTCATGCTGTGGGCTTTTGAGCATCCGTTGATAATTATTGTTCTTTTTTTTACATCTTCTCCATAGTCTGCTATGCTCTTACGCATTCCTTCGTATATGAGGTATTCGTAGATCTCATCAGATATTATGTAAAGGTCGTTCTTTACGGCCAGCTTCGATATTTTTTTAAGTTCTTCTTCTTCAATCACCGCGCCGCTAGGGTTGCACGGCGAATTTAAGATGATGGCTTTTGTTTTTTTAGTTATTTTTTGTTCTATGTAGTCAGATCTTATTCCAAAATTGTTTGTGCATTCCGCTATGGCCGGCACCGCATCAAAATATTTAATCTGGTCGGCGTAGCTTACCCAATACGGTTTTATCAGTATGAATTCATCTCCCGGATTTGCCAGCACGCCAATAAGATTGA
>CAYHXT010000057.1:0-4746 GCA_964360675.1 uncultured Methanosarcinales archaeon | reverse complement strand
CGTGAACTACTTTATATAACTTCTGAATCAAAGCCGGAGGGTTTCATATTAGCCTCTTACTCCACAATATTTATAAAATAAGGGATAACTTTCCTCTTCATGTCATTTTTAGACCCCGCATTGAATCCGGTATTGCAGCCCCTGCTGAATGCCAGCCCGTTCATTCTCATAGTTTTAATTTCGTTCATAGTTTCCCTGATGATCACTTTGGTCTATAAGTACATGACCAAGCAGGATGAGATGAAACGGCTGAAAGAGCAGCAGAAAGAGTATCAGAAACGAATGAAAGAGCTGCGTTCTAATCCAGATGAATTGATGAAAATTCAGAAGGAAGCGATGAAAGCGAACATGGATTACATGAAGCAGTCGCTGAAGCCGACCTTAGTGACCATGCTGCCGATAATCTTGATTTTCACCTGGATGTCTGGGCATTTAGCATTTGAACCGATTTATCCTGATGAAACGTATAGCGTCACAGCTGCGTTTATAGGAGAAATAGATGGTGCTGAATTGATAACTGACAGCGGTACTGAATTGTTATCTGAAAAGTCGCTGGAAGTCAAAGACGGCACTGCAACATGGAAATTAAAAAGTTCAGCCGGGGAACATACTTTAACGATCAAAGCCGGAGATTCAGAGCAGCAGAAGAAAGTGTTGATCAGCAAAGACCTGAAATATGAAGAAGCGGTCTCCGTGTACCAGCATTCTGACATCGATAAGATAAGCATCAATTATAACAAATTGAAACCGTTGGGGGGCTTATCTTTGTTCGGCTGGTATCCAGGATGGCTGGGAATTTATTTCATATTTTCCATAGTGTTCAGTTTAAGTATGCGGAAAGTGTTTAAGATTTATTGATGCTTATTTTTTAATTTTAATAGCTCCAGTATTTTCTATCTACGATAGCGCTGTGAAATATAAACGCTTATTAATTTCAATTAATACTTCTTAATAGATGAAAAAAGGCGTTGCACTAATTGGAATAATTGCTCTTTCCGGCTGCGGATATGGCCTTCATCTGCCGTTAGGAACTCCTTTCAATGATAACAACGGGCAGGAGATTATAGTGAGAGATAATCCGCTTCTGACGCCGAAAGCAAGTTCAACATTATACGAAGGCAAGTATTATCTTAATTACAATCCCACTTATATGAGGATGAGAGTACCTCCAGATGCTCAAAGATTTATCTTCTTCCATGAATTAGGTCATATCCGGCTGGGGCATCACGGCGCGTACATCTACGACAAAAAACAGGCAGAGAAGGATGCAGACTGCTATTCCGGCGAGATGCTCAGAGATGTTTATCATTATACTCCTCGACAGTTTGAGAATGTTTACGAGCATATTGAAGTGGATTTCCGAGACTCTGACCGGGCTGAAGCGATGAGGAGATGTGTGGAAAACCAATTCCTGACTTTTACGACAAAAACTTTATAAAACACCGTCCTTCTGGAAAGTTAAGTCCCACGCGGACAAATCTTTGAGGCGACTCGGATTGAAGGTTTAACTTCTTTCTTAGTCATCCCAATAATACTAATCGAATAAATACCATAAGCGAGGTCATAACTATGCCACGAGGAATGTTTAAATCAGGACGGTTACGAAAAATATTTGTGAAAGTACCAGGCGGACAGGTTAAAGTCCACTATCGCGAGAGAAAGCCCAGCAAAGCATTATGCGGGAAATGCAAGCGGCAATTAGCCGGGGTTCCCCGAGATGTCGCTTCTAAAGTGAGAAACATGCCCAAGACTGCTAAAAGACCGGAACGGCCTTACGGCGGAGTGCTTTGTTCAGCATGCATGAGGGTATTGTTAAAACAACGGGCGAGGGGATTAGCATGAGCATCTTTGAAGTAGGAAGGTTATGCGTAAAGCTGGCGGGAAGAGATGCCGGCAGGACCTGCGTTGTAGTTGAAGAAACAACTCCTGGGTTTGTCGTTGTTGACGGTGATGTCAGGCGGAAGAGAGTCAATATTAAACATTTAGAGCCGCTGGAACAAACTATTGAATTGAAAGCAAAAGCTGCACGTGCTGACGTAAAGAAAGCATTTGAGAAGTTAGGGCTGCCGGTATGGGAAACCAAGCCGAAGAAAGTTGCAGCAAGGCTGAAGAAGAAGCATAAAGTAAAGAAAGAGAAAAAAGAAACGGCTAAGCAGGAAAAGAAAACAGTTAAGCCAAAGAAAGAAAAGGCAGAAGAAGCAACTGTCGAAGAGTAGGAATATGGCAGTTATAGAAGGTGATTTGGGAAGCTCAGAAATTTACGGTTCTGGTCGGCATTCTATTCCGAAAGCTCATGCCACCGAAAAACTAGAAAATCTTGCTTCAGAAAAGCAAGATATTAAACCCGTAACTAAAATCGATTCTGAATATGTGGATAGAGTAATGGATTTAGATCTGCCCAAAAAAGATTTGGCTCTCGCTTTAGCAAAAGAATACGGAAAACAAGGAGCGATGGAAGAAGCTCTGAAAGATTGGCAAGGACAGAATGGTTATCGCCAGACGGATATTGCTGACGTGGTGCGTAACGTTTTAAGCAAGCCGGAAATAATCGACGCTGAATTTGAAAGCATTGATGCTGTGGTCGAATATCAACCCAAACCAAGTATGCTGAAAGTTGCTGCGAAAGGAACGGCGAATTTAGCGAGGAAGATGCACCTTCACCAATGGTATTATCCGTTAGTAGGTGCGTTGCCGGGGAAGTATCAGAAAGAGTTTGCGAAAAGACATGGCGATGATTGCCTTAATTATACTCTGTATAATGCATTACTCGAAGGGATTACTATTATGGGGTTGGTTAGTTATTCTACTTATTTTATTACGCATGATATTTTAGCAACCAGCTCATGGGGGTCACTGGGTCTTATGGTTGGAGCGCTGTATGCAACAGCTAGAGTTGGTATGGCTGCTGATAACGAAGTAAACGACGGAATAAAAGCCGGAGGAAGTCCATTAACTGTCATTCCCTATTATTTAGTTTTGTGTTCCATTGCTGCTGTCAAAGCAATTAAGCATGCAGTTACAGAACCGTATTCTTCAGCGCGTAAGGAGTTGGAACAAAAATCTCTGGAAGAAAATAAACGGATTGAAGTTTCCAATAACAGAATTGAAGAACCGAAAATTATTGGAACTGAACAACAAGCAGAACAGGAAGCTGCGGCCGAAGAAGAATTTACCATCAAAGAAACTAATAGCACAACCATAATCTCATAACTCAGAAAAAGCCGTTCTATCACGCCTACGATAACTCTATGACCATCCCGTCCCAACCAGGATTGGCTATTTTGGTCTCTCCAATCACATCAACTGCTCCGACGGTCTCATGCAGATGCCCGCTGACCGCTAATTTTACTTTTATGCGCAAAATAAACGCGGTAAAATCTTTATTGCCGACATGTCGCGGCCCCATCAGATCCAATTTGTTCCCAAACGGCGGCTGATGCGTGACCAGCACGATTTTTCTGCCGTTATATCTTCCGTACCATTCCCGTGCAATCTTTCTGAAATCCGCGTCCTGCAGCGTAAACCCTCCGCCGCCGTAACCTAGAAAAACATAATCTCCGACCACGCAGGCTCTTCGGTGCAGATTTACCAGATTGGGGAATTCTTTCACCAGCGCATCGAATTCCGGACTCTCTTCATGGTTTCCTGGAACAATATACACTTTCTTCCCTAAAGAATCTAATCTTTTGAGGTTATACCTCAGGCCGTTCCCGAAAGTAGAAATGTCTCCGCAGCACACCAAAAAATCAATATCCTTCCCAGAAGCGCGTTCTACCAGCTCTTTCAATATCTCTTTATCTTCATGCACGTCAGTAAAGGTAAGAAATTTCATCAGCATTCACCAGCAAAAAAGCTATGCGGCTCCTGAAGCGGCTTATTCTGCAGGTGTTTCAAGCGCTTCATCTACAACTGTGTTAGGCGTTACTTCTGCCGGATTTCCTTCAACCTCAACTGCTGCCGGCGACTTTTTTAATATCAAGACACGCACTGCCACTTCGTTGATTGGATAAATCTTATAGAGGATTTTCTTTAAGGTCATCTGTATTTTTCTAGTCGCTAAATTTTCGACCAAGACATCAAAAGTGCTGTTTTTCGCTTCTTCAGCGAGGAAATCGCTCAATTTTTTACGCAGCTGCCCGCGGACAGAACGCTGAGATTTGCTTTGCGTAATTATCAAAGTCTTGATTACGATATTTTTTCCTTCTTTAGTTGTTAATGCAAAGTAATCATCAATTCGGTCAGTATTTTTACGCACTAATTTTTTGACGTGGGTTGCGGTCAGTTCGTACCCTATGGCGGAAGCTTTCAACACAATTCCTTCCACCGCATCCAGCTTGAAGCATACATAAGCATTTTGGTCTTTTACATTTCCTGAGATGTCTTTTAAATTAATCTTTACGGTCCTGCCCAGGGCTTCTTCCGGAGAAGATAAGTAGGTCTCTCCCAATTCCATCTGGCCGAACATTTTTGGACCTACGATTCTGTACCAAACTTTCTTTTTAACATTAACTCTGCTGAGATTTTTCTTTGATTGGTCTTTTGACATTTTATTTACCTTTTAAGCCCGGATTTGTGGTTTAGATACTTGAAAAACCATTAAATATGTTTTTCAGCACAGAAGCCTAATTTTAGGCTTCTTGTACCTGAATAAGGCTTAAAACAAGGGTCTATTTAAAAGATTTTGGTTTTTGGTGCTCTGTCGGACAATTAATTCTTCCGAACCAAGACATACACCTTTTTTCCCAC
>CAYHXT010000056.1:0-4931 GCA_964360675.1 uncultured Methanosarcinales archaeon | reverse complement strand
GTAATTTTGCCGGGTTTCTTGCTTTGGGAACCGCATGCCCTATCAACACGCCTTTAGCGCCCAATATCAACGCCTGCCCTAAATCCTGCTTGGAATGCACGCCGGCGCCGCACAATACTTTCGTCCCGGGACTTATTTCTTCCACTATCTCCAATACTTTTAGAATTATGTCGGGCCGTGCTTTGGTGACTGAAACATCTCCGCCAATTAATTCCGGCGGCTCATAAGCAAGAAAATCAGGTTTCATTTTTGCAATTTTCTCTGTTTCCGGCAGGGAAGAGGCGCACACTATCGTTCTTAATTGATGTTTCCTGCACATTTCTACGATTTCACCAAGATATTGCAACGGTATTTTCCGTTCAGAATGGTTTAATAAAGTGCCTTTTATGCCGAGGTCTTTCAATTCTTCAACGGGGATTCTGCCGGTATGCGCGCCTAAAGAAACATTATCGGCATGCTGGGAATACACCGTCAATGAAGTTTTGTCTGATATTTCTTTTAACATCAGAAGCGATGGCGCGACCACCAGCTCATAATTTTTAGGGCGCAACTTTTCAAGCTGTTTTGCCAGCCTTAACGCATTTTTTCCTGCTGCTTCCTTGTAAGTCTTTAAGTTTAACACTATCAATGGTTTCATGGTTCTAATTATTTCATTTTTGTTTTACTTCTTTTTTTAATTGATTAAGTGTCTTGAAAAGGTAGCTGAGAACGACTATGATTACAACTACCGGAAGGAGAAGTATAAACAGATTAAAAACCAGCACTAAGATGATAATGGTAAATATTATCATGATCAAGGCAATTATCCAGCCTTTAATTCCTGTTGCGACGAACATAATTTAAGGGATATCCGATGAATATAAAAATCATTCCAAAAAATAAGCTCAATAGAAAGGTGTTTTTGCTTATGGTTATGAAGAATATTATCGGAAAAGTCATGATAAGCAGCGAATCCGCCGGAAATATCCAGTTGCCCTGCGGGAAAAACAGCAGGTGAAATAAAGTAAAAACCGCGTTAAAAAAGAAAAAAGAAAGCAGTAACAGGCTTAAAATAAGAACTGCCGTGCTAATTCCTCCTAACTTCAGCAGTTTCAATACAAAATTACGGTCTTTTTGGTAATAAGTCAGGGTTACTGTAATCAGCAACAACAGTCCATAAAAAATGTAATCAGCTATATCCATTATCTTTTTGACATCCAGCAGATGAGAAACTTCATCCGGCGTGAATCCCGGCGATAACTTTCCTTGATCACCTAAAAAAGAGAATACTTCTTTTTGCTGCGGTGTCAGATCCGTAAATAATAAAACCAGAGAGTAAGAAAGAAGAAGTAAAAACAAAGGGAAGGCGATGCAGAATAAAACCAAAACTATTTTCCTGGCATTGGAGCGTATAAAATTCGGTTTATAATTTAATTTATCCATCTAATAAAGAAAAAAGAAGACCGCGCTTAAAAACGTTTAGGAATTATCTATCGGTAAGTTACGGCGCTTTAACTCTGGCTCTTTGAATTCTTCTTCTACTATTCCTTCAAAATCACTTTTTTGCTGGTCTTCTATTCTGAGAGAGGCAGGAATATCCATGGCAATCCTATTCTCTGTTTTTTCTGATTTTGGAAGTAATTTTTGTTTTTCTTCCCGGTATGCTGATTTGTAAGTATTTTCTATTCCGTTTGCTGCAGCTTTGACACCTAAAATAATACCTAAAGTTACATAGAATGGGATCGTAGTAATGGGACTTCCAAAATCTTCATTCAGTCTTGGTGAACCAATAAATATACCATAAGCTAAGCCAGCAAGAACGGCTGCTCCGATACTTTCTCCGAGATTACCGCCGCCAGAATACATTAATGCTCCAGTACCAGCACAAATAGTAATGCCTTCTACAATAACATTTGCTATAACAGAGTCATCGAGGAAAAGATTAGTGGATAGATAATCTTCTCCTCGATTCTTTGCAATTTTTTGTTGGTATCGCTGAGGCAGCGCGCCGATAAGAGCGGCTTTAGCAAATCGTCCCACCGGTGAAAATAGATTTAAAGTCCCTTTTGCAGCAACTTTTGTCAGGCTTGGTTCATCTTGAACTAAATCATCAATAGATTTTTGAGATTCATCACAGCAGGCATCGACCAATTGGCTTAAACTTATATTACCATTTCTTCGATAGGGGCTTTTTGCCAGTTCTGCCTTTACTTCTTCCTCTTTGTGGTATATTTTTGCGACTGCAAGAGCTCTTTCTTCCGGAGTACCTTCAATAATAGTATGTGCAAAAACCTTGTCGTAGGGTGATTTTTTCATGGGATTTATTCATATCAATATGCAACTTTAACAATTCCTACAATCATCTGCGGTAAACTGCCCTAAATTCGCTTCTTTGCAGGTCAGATGGCAAGGTCGGTTCGCACATCCATGTTTCTTCTGGACACCCATACCTCTCTTCAATTATATCTCGTTTTCGTAGTGTGAAGTTCAAAGAGCCGTTGTAAAACGTGTCAGCAGTCTTATCACTGCATTCCCGCCCAAATTCATTTTTTACCGGAGCAAGTTTCTCTAAACAAACAATTTCTTTGGCGGCAGCTTCTTCAGCGGCGTGATAACCGGTTTTATGTCCTACGCCATATCCAATGCCGCAGGTAGCAGCAGTATACCCTAAAAACGCGCCTAATGTTCCTAATTTAAATTTAGTTGTAGCTTTCATTTTTATCACCATATTAGTAGTTTGATATCCTATCAGCTTATTTTTTATTATAGCCATCTACCATTTATAAATCTTTCGTTTGATATTACTAGTTAGTGGTGAATTGTTGGCGTGGTGTCTAAGGTTTAGTGGTGTTTAGTTTCCAGCATCCTTCTGAGACTGTCAGAAATGAATTTTCCCGAAGCTTTTCCGGCCAGCCGTTTCATGGCCAATCCCATCAAGGCCGGAAAGGGGGCATTTTTATTCTCTTCGATTATCTTTATCAATTCCCTATGGATCTCTTCCGTGCTTAAGCCGGCATATTTAGCGATATCAAATGTTCCGGTAATCATGTCCAGAAGGACATCAATGACAATATCTTTGTGAATTTTATCTTCCGCCAAGTACTTGAACAGCTTCCTGAAATCTTCATCATCTAATTTATCGGGATTCTGGTGGTGCTGGCGCTTAATGTCTAAGGGGGTAGAAATAAGCGTTTCTGCGATGAAAGCCGGCTTGACAGCCGGATATTCTCCAATCAATTCTTCAAATAAATCTACCCTTTCTGACTTGGCAACAAATTCCGCTAAATCTTTGCTCAAACCCAGCTCTTTCTGATATCGTTCCATCTTTTTTTCGATAGTTTCTGGCAGTTCAATGTTTTTAAGATTAGGCCTGATCAAGGGAACGTCAGTTTCAGGGTACATCCGCGCGGCTCCAGGAATAGGCCTTAAATAAGCAGTAGTTCCGTCTGCATTCGCTTTGCGGACTTCAGAAGGGATTTCTTTCAAGACTTCTTGTGCTCGTCCATATACTGCTTCTAATGCAGCTCTGGCGCGTTTTTCTTCATCAGCGACCAGGACAAAAGCGTCCTGCTTTAGGCATCCCAATTTTTCTTTTACCGCTATGACTTCCGTCTCAGAGATGCCGTAGCGCGGCAGTTCATCTGAATGGAAAATGCCGCCTACACCTGCTCGCACTTTTGCCCGATCAGAAAATTCTGTGCCTAACCGTCTGCCCGGCTGAAGTTCTCTACCAATATAACCGGCGAATGCCAGAAGTTTGGTGGCCAGGACTTTTCCATTCTTATTTAGTGTATTTTTGACAAGGTTAGCAGCAGTACTGCTAAATATGAAAGTTACATCAACAACATTCAATCCTGGCAATTTCGTTTTTTTCAATTCCTCTCTTATTTTCAGCAATTCCTGCTGCCGTTTCACTTCCAATTCTACCAACAATGGCAGCTGCCGCAAATCCTGCGCGCCTTTAATTTCGATCCGCGCTCCGCCTTTGATAGAAACGTTAACGTCCTGCCTGATAGTCCCCAAACCACGTTTTACGCCTGGCAATGAACGTAATAACATACCGATTTTCTTTGCTGTTTCCTGGCATTGTTCTGGCGTAGTTATATCTGGAGCTGTACCGATTTCAATCAGCGGAATTCCCAGACGATCCAGTGAATATGTTTTTTCTTCAACGGTCTCGTTGATAATCTTTCCGGCGTCTTCTTCCAAAGAAATGTTAATTATGCGCACTGATCCTAAACTGGTCTTCAGCGCGCCATTTTTCGCTATCAATGCCGTCCGCTGGAATCCGGAAGTGTTGGAACCGTCTACGATAGTTTTCCGCATCACCTGCACGATAGGAAACACTTCCGCAGCTGCCAATTTACATAATTGTAAAGTGGTGTGCAACGCTTCGGGATTGATTTCATGCGGCGGTTCACAGTCTGCTTCCACCAGGCAAGTAGTATCATAATAGCCATGGTAGAAGAAGGTTCTGCTTTTCATCTGTTCCTGCAATGCCGCGACATCTATTTTTCCTTCTTCTCCGGCAGCAGCCCGCAGTTTCCTCCTGATGATAAAATCAGGAGCATCATCGCGCAGGACGGTAGGACAGGAACAGAATAATTTTTTCCCTTCCAGTTGCTGGTGGATTTCCAGACCGCATTTCAAACCTAATCCCTGATAGTCCATGAATGTACAGGAAAGAAATGGTGTTTAAAAAAGCTATGGTTTTGGATGATTTTATCCTGAATCTCGCCCTGCTCTGGTTACCAGAAATTAGGCAAAAACCTATTTCTGTACTGAAAATAAGTCGTTGCTTTTTTTCATGTAGCACGGACTCGCAATTATGATTTATAGTTTTAAGATGGTGCAGAAGAACCACTATTAAACGCAATTAAAACTGCGTCTAATAGGGGTTTAGCGCAATTGCCGATTTGCTCTATGAGTGCCCTGCTTCTTTATACGAACAG
>CAYHXT010000055.1:0-5114 GCA_964360675.1 uncultured Methanosarcinales archaeon | reverse complement strand
ATGTTAAGAGGAAAGAACTACTCCTATTTTAATCTGCCGATTAAGAAACAGTGTCGATAATTCTATCTTTTATATATCTTCCGGGTTAAAAATAATCCATTATGGAGAAATAAGTCCAACCAAACCAATAATAAAATAAAAAAAATAAAATCACAGCATCGTCCTGATGTTTTCAATATTAGACGCAATTTCCTGTCCGCGCTTGGTCAATTCCAATAATTTCAATCTTCCTTCTTTCTTGAAGCGAATCAAATCAGATTTCTGCATCTCCTGTAAAATCTTTACCACGTGAGAATACGTGCAGTCAATCTGTTTTGCTAATACTGACGCATAAACGTTAGTATTTGCGTTTTTCAATTCTACTAGCATCATTGCCGGCTTCTCTCTAAAGAAGACATCAAAGATGGGTTTATTATTTTTTGTCTTATTCAATTTTCACACCCCTTAACCTATCTATCTGCCCTCTGAAACATCAAGTTTCAGTCTTATATTTAAACATTTATCTATTTCAATAGATGGTTTGCAACACAACCTTTTATATAAACTTTTGGGAAGAGAGTTTCTTATAGTTTTCACAAGAGAATACTTTTAATACTTTTCGTTCTGCCAGCGATGGATGGCTCCCGAACCCAAAGATTTTTTCCCCCATCCTGCAATCAGGCCGGGGCAAGAGCAATTGCTGCGGGATTTGGATGCAGCCTTGCGTGAAGAAAAAATTCTTCTTGCCAATGCTCCCACCGGTTCGGGAAAAACTGCCGCTGCCTTGTCCGTAGCATTATTTCATGCTTTGGAAAAAAAGAAACGCATATTTTTTCTCACCAATCGGCATACTCAGCACGCTCTGGCGATTGATACTTTAAAACTCATTAAAAAAAAAGGGGTGGGTTTTTCCTCTGTGGACCTGCTGGGCAAACGCTGGATGTGCAGCCAGGACATCGCCGGATTATTCGGCAATGAATTCAATGAATTCTGTAAAACTGTTGTGGAACGCGGCGAATGCGAATTTTATAATAATTTCAAGAATAAGCAGCAATTGACGGTTGAAGCGAAAAAAGTTCTCCATGATTTGGCTAAAGAAGAGCCCCTGCACAATTCTGAAATAATGTCTTTTTCTCGCGAGCAGCGCATGTGCGGATATGAAATTTCTCTCGCTTTAGCCAAGAAAGCAGATGTTTTTATCGGAGATTACTACTACCTATTCAATCCTTTTATCCGCGGCAATCTTCTTGGGAAATTGGATGTGGAATTAAAAGACATAATTCTGATCGTTGATGAAGGGCATAATCTTCCGGCGCGGGTTACCGATATGGCCAGTTCTGCGTTATCCGGCATCACCATCAAGAATGCGGTGATGGAAGCCAAGAAGTTCAATTATAATGGCCTGCTTTTCTGGCTGCAGGAATTGATGCGCGTCTTGGACGAGTTAGGCCGTTTCGATGCAAAAGAAGAGATGAAGCAAAAAATAATCGCCAAGAATGATTTTACGTCTAAAATCGCTTCTGTTGTAGATTACGATGAATTCATCAATGAGTTGGAATTGGCGGCGGAAGAAGTCCGGCGGAAGCAGAAGAAAAGTTATCTTGGAGGAGTGGCCGCGTTTCTGGAGGCATGGAAAGGCGACGATAAAGGTTTTGTGCGCATGATTGCCGAACGGGAAGGAAAAATGTCTCATTTTTTAGAATTAAGTTACACCTGTCTTGATCCGCGTTTGATCACGGAAGATATTTTCAAAAATGTTTATGCGGGCGTAGTGATGAGCGGAACTTTAAATCCTCTGTCTATGTATAAGGACATTCTGGGGATAATGCGCAGCATAGAAAAGGAATATCTTTCCTCTTTCCCTACCGAAAATAAACTAAGCATGGTCATCCCTGAGACCAGCACTAAATTTAATTTACGCGGCGATGCCATGTACAAACGCATAGCTGAAGTCTGTTCTGAAATATCTTCATACGTTCCGGGAAATATAGCTTTCTTTTTCCCGTCCTATTCACTGCGTGATAAAATTGCGGAATTCATGACGGCTGGCAAAAAGAGATTCTGGGAGCAAAAAGAAATGACGGTGGAAGACAAGGAATTATTTTTGGCTAAATTCAAAGAGGAGAAAGAGCGCGGTGGTGTATTGTTGGGCGTTACCGGAGCCAATTTCGCAGAAGGGGTGGATCTTCCAGGAGACCTGCTGAACGGGGTGGTGGTGGTCGGGCTTCCTTTGGCCAGGCCCGATCTGAAAACAAAGGAGACCATAAAGTATTACGAAGAAAAATTTGGCCGGGGCTGGGATTACGGGTATATTTTTCCGGCGATGTCTAAATGCATCCAGTCAGCAGGAAGGTGTATCCGCAGTGAAACGGACAAGGGTGTAGTTATTTACTTAGACGAGCGTTTTGCCTGGCAGAATTATTACAGCTGCCTGCCTAACGAAGGGCTGCGGGTAGTTAAAGATTATCAAAAGCTGCTGAAGGATTTTTTTGGAACGCTGAGAATTCCACCATTCTAATGAATGGTGGTTTGCAAGCAAACCACTTATCAATTAGTGGAATTCTGGCGTGTTCAAAATCTTTTTGACAAGAATGATTAAAAAATATATCCAACTGCTGAAGGCCCGCGCTATCAAAACCCACCAGCTCCAATGGTCCTTAGCACCTGCTTTATCTCATTAATCGTTTGCTGCTGGTGCCTTTTATCAGACATTCTAACAAAACGCAAAAGAAGATCGACCAATTTTTCTTGATTTAAACATCTCAACCTGAATCCATCGGTGATAAAATAAAACCTATACCCTTCATACTTTAACTCCTTTATCACAATACCGCCTATTGTTCCCAATAATTTTCCTTTATAGGGAGAAGATTCAAGTGATTTTAAATGTTCCAAAACTTCGACACTTTGGTGTTTAAACTTTTTTCTGATTTCTTCATAAAGAGATTCACTTATTTCTACTTTTGCCATTCTTTCTTAGCTCTCTTTATTGCTTCGGCTATAGGTATAGCATCTTCTGAAGAAAGTAAGAATTCTCGTAATTGCTCTTTAACAGCTAAGTCATACATCCTTTTTATAATGTCTTCATAAGTGTCTTCTTTAGAACCAAAAGTGCTAATCAAGCTCTTGGTCTCATTGCTGATCTGAATGGTTGTTGCCATACTATAACAACTATAATGGCTATAGTTTATAACTATTTTGGTCGTTTTAGCTACTTTCCAACAACTAGTATACAAAAAGGTAACATTTATATATCTGTAGCGTTTTACTAGTAAATTGGCAAAAACCGTTTGCTATCGATAACGATGCGAGCAGGGGCTCTACAGATAGTTCTACCACCCTCACCCCCCTCTTTAGAGCCCCTTTTTTCATCTTCTTTTGGTGTGGAAAATAATTTCGGATAAATAATTTAGAATAAAACGTCTGGCAATTTCAAAGATTAACTAATTTAACAACTAAAATCTCAAGCTGCGAGAAACACAATTCATCTCGGACAAGTCTCGTAAACAGTATCCGCAGTTAAAGTGAATTCCACTTCCGGCAGGTTTGGATGAGTAAGAACTTCGCTGGTTTCGCCTTCGGTCAAAGTAATGATTCTTTCACTGATGATTTCTCCCGGTTTCTTTAAGATGATGTTAATGGGTACTGTTGGAATTTCTCCCTTGCAGTGCTGCGGCATTTCCAGCAATTTCCACTCCAACGCTCCTACGGCCGTATAACTTCCTCTCTTAGGTTTGATGCTGTGCGTTTCCCCGTCGCTGGTGAGCATTTTTACCGCATAATAGCTGCATAATTTGGTGCAATCTCCGTCTCTCTTATACAATGATGCCAGCGTATGGCAGAATCCTTCAACACAATATTCTCCCGCCGGGCATTGATTATTATCATTGCATGCGCCCCCGGTCACTTGCCCCCGCCGCGCTTCTGTGACATCGCAGACAGCAGAGCTGTCCACGTCTAAACAGCAGGCGTCTCCGGCAGGAGTTAAGATGTGCGGCGGCGTGCATTCGACAGCGTAAGTTATCTCTCCGGCTTTTCCACCTTCGACACCGCCGACTAATTTCTGGAATTCAATCGCTTTTCCGGTCGTTATACCCCGCAGTAAAAATAAAATGCCGATGATTAACAATAAGCTGACTACTGCCACGCCCATGATTTTCTTTGGATCATAAGCAAGATTTGGCGCGGTTTTCCGTTCCGTTGATACTTTTTCTCCGACAGCCCTAATTTCGGCAGAATTTTTATATTGCTGATAATTATTCTTGACCGTTTCTTTGTATGCCCAATTAATATCCTGTTCCGACCATCCGGCTTTAATGAGCTTTTCTTTTATCTGCGGTAATTTTTTACCTTGTTTTATGTGTGCGGTGATGTAATTCAAAATGTCCGGGCGGGCGCCCCGTTTTTTTTGAGTGACATAATATGCCGTTCCTCCTGCTACGCCAGCCACAAGAAGAATCAATAGCGCAGTCACCATAAAACTATTCAGGCGCTGCCGTTGGCCGAGAGTTTCCTGCACGGTAGTCAAAGTATGCTGCGTCTTTTCCACGCTTTCCTGCAGTCCCGCCAATCCCGTAGTCAATGAAGTTTGCTGGGAAGATAATTTAGTATCAAGATTGTTCTTAAGAAAATTAAGGTCGGTTTCCAGCGCGCCTAATTGGTCTTGGATAGTTTTAATATCGCTGTTGGTCAATGAAACGCTTGAAGTCACCAGCTCCAAAGTGTCCTGCAGCAAGAGCAGATTTTCTTCCAAGGCAGCTACTTTTGTTTCAGTGGTTGCTGTTTTTGCAGGTGCGGCAGCAGCAGTATTAGTTACGTTTGCGGTTTCATTAACTGCCGGCTCGGGAGCAGCTTGCTGAAAACAGTTGCCGATATCAAAGTCGCAGTAATATATCTCTCCATTATCGCTGAGCGATTCGCAGCCTAAAGAACAGGGATAGCCGGTATCCACATCTGCAAAAACAGCAAAAGTAATAATGTTGGATAAAATAACAAATACACTAACTAATAATAGTATCTTTTTCATCGTCCTCTTTTTAAGTATGGGAGTGCTTTCTGGCTTTATATATTTTTGGTATTCAATGCTCTGTCGGACAACTCATAGCTAAACTCTCATAATTTTAACTAATTTCTTC
>CAYHXT010000054.1:0-5147 GCA_964360675.1 uncultured Methanosarcinales archaeon | reverse complement strand
CGGAGCCATTCATCTCACGCACTAAAGTGCGGAGATTTCTGGCTCATGCTATTAAATAGTTTATCCCCGGATTCTTTGAAATTTATTATGAAGAATGAAAATCCTCGCAGTAAGCTGCGGGGTACATGAAATTAGAGCAACAGAATATTTAAATAATCCATTTCCCTTGACCTTGAAACATGACTAAGTTTATCGCCTTTGTATCCGGGAAAGGTGGTGTCGGTAAAACCACATCTACTTTGAACGTCGGCCAGGCGTTGGCTTCTTTAGGTAAAGAAGTCCTTCTGGTCGATGCTAATATTGTCACTCCAAATTTGGCCATCCAGCTGGGGTTCATGAACCCCGAAGGGACCTTAAACAAATTTCTATCCAAAGAAAAATGCCTGAAAGAAATAATTTATCTGCATGAAAGCGGCATTTCTATCATCCCTTCCTCACCTTCATTAAGCGAATACCAAAAAACCAACCCGCAGAAGCTGCACAAGATATTTGACCATCTCAAGAATACTGCTGATTTTGTCCTTATAGACGCTCCCAGCGGATTGGGATATGACATCCATCAAATACTGAAAAATACCGACGAAGTGGTGTTGGTAGTCAACCCTAATCTCAGTTCAGTCATGGATGCGCTTAAAACTGTCCAGCTGGCAAAAGAAAGCAATAATGCGATAGCCGGAGTAATCCTCAATATGACTAATGGCGGAAAAGATGAGTTGTCCGTGAAAGAAGTAGAAAGCATTTTGGAATTGCCTATCATCGCCAACATTAAATATCATCGAAAAGTGCGTAAAGCGACGCATAAACAAATGCCGCTAACTTATTTATATCCGCGCTCAAAGCCAGCCCGTGAATTCAAGAAAGTTGCCCAGCATCTCAGTTTAGGCCATTGATAGATAACATGATGCCCCAACGAAAGAAAGAATTGTTGCAAAAAGGATGGCGCGAGGAAGAATTGCGGAAAGCAGAGCGAATACTTGATTCAGCTTCTAAACATGATGTTTTCTTTTCCAAAATAGTTTTCTGGAGCGCCATGCTGGTCATCGTGTTTGCTAACCTGCTGGTTTCCTTGCTGCTGATCCCTTTCCTTATCGCTCTTAACTCAGCAGTATTATATGCTATTGTCGCCTTGTTGGGAGCGACTATCGGATTCCTGTACAACTTCCTGATAACCGACATCGGCTTGCTGGAGAAAAAACATCATCGGACTGCCAGCGTTATCGTGCCGCTCATAGGAGTAGCCAACGTAGTTGTGATGGTGTTGGTTTCAAATAAGTTCATAGAAAGTTTAAAATTAAATAATCCGCCGCACAACCCGTGGTTTATAGCGCTGGTTTTCTGCGCCGCTTTCATTCTTCCTTATGTTGTTGATCAGCTGCGACTGGTGCTGAAGCGATGAAAAGTACGGTAGTTGAAAAAAGACAATGTTTTTATTCTCTCGTTGTATGTATTTCATCATGAGTCACGATAAGGGTATTATCAAAAAATCAGAAATGAATACAGAGACCACTTATTTGTTATGTCCAGATAGGTCTTGTAAGCTTTTTTTTGATCTTGCCAAGGAATGGTGTGAGCAAGAATGCCCAAAAAAAGATGATCTTGTGAAGATAATCCAGTGTCATAATTGCCAAGAGCCAATCGAACTGCCCGGAGACCATAATTATCTTTGTTGCGTAACTCATGATTGTATTAGTGGTCAACATCCGTTAATGTTCCAGAGAATGAGCGGTAAATATCGTTTAATTTACGAAAAACCTAAGTAATTAACCTTTTCAACTCCTCCGCTTCGCTAAGGCCTTCTAACGAAGGAAGCTTAACATCGTTATGGTTGATTCTGGTTTTTTAATAGTATGTAAAGTAAATACATTTCAGCCATCATTTCTTCATCCCCGAATCATCATCCTTGGTATGAATAATTTTTTGTTCCTTCTTTCTAACCTTAAAATACTCCACCAACACCGGGATGAATGATAATATTATTATCACCAGCACCACAATATGAATTTTTTCTTCTATGCGGGGGATAGATTTGCCTAAGAAAAATCCCAGCAGGGACATGCTGCTCACCCATAACAAGCCGCCGAATACGTTGTAATACAGAAACCGCTTATATTTCATCTTCGCTACGCCCGCCACTACCGGAGCGAAAGTCCGGATTATGGGGACGAACCGCGCTATGACGATAGTTCTGCTTCCGTGCTTTTCATAAAAATCATTAGCCGCCAAGAGATATTTTTTCTTGAAAAATCTTGAATCTTCTTTGCGGAAGAGAGCCTTCCCGGCTTTCGAACCGATGAAGTAACCCAGTGAATCGCCGCTTATCGCCGCCACACTGAGGAGTGCAATCAAAAGATAAATATTCAAATCTCCTTTAGCTGCAAACAGGCCTGCGGTGACCAACAAGGAATCGCCGGGGAAAAAAAATCCGACCATCAGTCCGGTTTCTGTGAAGACAATTAAAAACAGGATAAAATATCCCCCCAGCGCTATGAGGTCAGGAATAGAATAAAGCATATGAAAAAAATATTTTATGGTATCAATCATCGTTTTCTTATTGTTTATCCTGCAGCAGCATCTCGATCATTGCTGCATATACCGGCCTGGCAATCAAAACGCCAAAGGAAAGGCCGGCTAAAGTAGTCAAAGCGAATCCTTTCAGCAATCCGGCTCCGGCCCAAAACAACGGCAGCAGGGAAGCGAATACTGTCAGATAAGCGCCTATGACGATGAACATGGCATTCTTGATCCTGCGCTTCCAATCGATAATTTCTTTTTCGCCCCGGATGGTTTCGTCGGTAATGATCACCAGATGGTCCACCCCCGTTCCGATGGTCAATATTATTCCTGCGATTGCCGCCAAATCAAGATTCCAGCCCACTAAGGCCGCAAACCCTAAAATTAACACCAGCTCTGAAAGCAGCGTGAATACCATCGGCACGATGATTACTGCTTTTCTATAACGGATAAATACGACCGCAATCACCGCCAGGAGAGTGATTACAACGATGAAAGCCACATTATCCAGGAATTCCTGTCCTAAAGTGGGAGAAATGGAATCCATTTTCATTATCTCTAATTTCACCGGCAAACTTCCGGTGATTAATACCGTCTGCAGCTTCTTCATGTTTTGCAATGAATTTTCTACTGCCTGTGCTTCAGTCAATCCAGTACCAAATCCGGAAATCTGTATGTCTGTCGATGCTTTGCCTTTCAATTCGCAGCCTATCTGCAAAACGTCGACTTCTTTATCATCTAAGTATAAAGCTAAATCTTTGCTCAGATGACACCTGTTGGCTTCATTAATAGTAGTAAGAGTTTTGGTAAGTTGCGCATGCCGTTCCGCCGCTTCGGGGTTTAAAGAAATCTGAAACGCGAATGCGCAGCCGTAACCGTCAGCAAATTTGCCGCAGCCTTGCTGCGGATCAATCCCGGAACAGTCGGCGCTTCTGCAGACATAAGTTATGTCATCTTTTCCGCCAAAAAATACGGTTTCATTCCCTATCTTGGCTTCAAATTTTCCCTGTCTTGCCAATAATTCCCGTATCTCCTCTTCGGATACGCCGGCAATTTCAATGAGAATATAATCCTCGCCGGCAAGATCGGAAGCGCTGCGGACTATAATATCGCTTAATCCGTACACATTTAACCGTTCCCGGAGATTATCGATAGTCAGCTGCAGTTCATCGTCAGAAATAGCTTCTGCCGGTTTCAGTAAAACTCTCGTTCCCCCTTCCAGATCCAAACCTTTCCGCAGATTCGAAGTTGGCGGATTATACACCTGCAGGCCTAAATTAACTGCTCCATCTACTTCCACCGCCTTCAATATATATTCCTTCTCTGTAGTTTCTAACAACACTGTCGTATTAGGTTCAAGCGATGATTCCAACTCATAATATTCCCGTGCAGAGCTTATTTTTTCTCCATTGAAGGAAAGTATTTTTTCTTTTTCCAAAGGGGTTGAAGATGGAGAAGGATTTTGCAGACCGGCTAAAAACGCTGCCGAGTCGGGCACTACCCTCCGGATGGACGCGCCGTCATTGCCAAAAATGTGCGGTTGTATGACCACCAAAGAAAAAATAAGAAAGACGGTCAGCAGAAGCAGCCTCCAGTTCAATAATAATTTTTTAAGCTTTGCGTCCATTTTACGATTTCCTCTTTTCTAGATATAATCGCAATATCCCTACATTCTGTATCCAGGTCATGATAAAGTCAACCAGCAGCCCAATCAGCAAAACAATCATGATCTGCTTGATGACATCGCTTTGCACAAAAATTAAAGCGGTTATTATTGCGGCCATAGTGGTGAAAATCATGGTTAGGCCCGTTTTTGTCGCCCCGTATATGCGTTCCATGACCGTGCCTTCTTTCCTTTTCAGCAATCTGGTGGAAAGAACCATGTCCGTATCAACTGAAAAACCTATCAGCATTAAAAATGCCGCGACACCGGCGGTGCTTAATTTCAGGCCGGTCATGTTAAATATGGCCAGAGTGACCACTATATCTGAAAAAGCCGCCGCAATTACCGCCACGCTGGGAATGAAAGTTCTAAAATAAATAAAAACCACGATGCTCATTAATAAGAATGCTACCAAGAGCGCGCGAATCATTTGGGAAAAAAAAGCTTCTCCTAAAGATGAGCCAATTATTTCCACGCTGTAATTTTCTTTTAGATTGAATTTTTCCTTGATCGCTGCGAGAAGAATATTGATTTCTTCAGTTTCCTGGAAACTTGAATCTATGGCCAATGCGACTAATTTTCCGGCAGAAGTGATGGTACGCACGGTGAGGTCTCCTTTTGGAAACTGCTCTTGGAGTTGGTTTTCAAGAGATGCATAGTCTACATCTTGAACGGAATTTATGGTGATAGTTGAGCCGCCCTTGAGAGATATTCCTTTATTAACAAAGTCGCCGGTCTGGTAATATTGGACGCCTATCTGCATTAAGGCCAGAACCACCATCGCGATGGGAATGATTAAAAGTAATTTATACTTGGTTTCGTAAATATCTTTTAGTTTCTTAAACATTTGTTTTGTCCTCTTTGGAGGATATATAAAGATTATGCCTTTTCAGCATCTTTTACGCCTATTTACGTATCTCGGCTAATATGAAACCCTCCGGCTTTGATTCAGAAGTTATATAAAGTAGTTCAC
>CAYHXT010000053.1:0-5559 GCA_964360675.1 uncultured Methanosarcinales archaeon | reverse complement strand
CCGAATACTACCAGCAGTTAGAATTACAGTTAAAAGATAAAACTTTCAGCGCAGACAAAAGAAATCATACCGCAACGGTTCTTCCAGCCAGAAATTTCATTTCCAATGCTGAGTTTGCAACGTCAGGAAAAGATATTCCCCACTGGGAAATTTTTGATGCGGCAGGAACAAAAGTTGACAATCCCAAAGATAAAAAATCCATCAGCGAAACAGGAATAGGAATAATTACTTTAGGCGCCAATGAAAGATTACGCTCTGAACGGATAGCCGTAAGCCAAAACGTAAAATTGCATTTAAGCCAAGCCCAAGGCTGTGATATAGAAGTATCCTTAGTAGACAAGGACGGCAACAGTCAGCAGGCAGTCTTGCCAGAATTTAATGTCGGCAGCGCTTCCTACATCCTGATCGAATTCATCGGCGCTTGCGAAGCAGAGAAGCCGATGCTGCAGCTGATAGAAGATTTAAGTCCGGGAGAATATTCTTACGATTCACAGCCGGAGTTGGAAAACTTCGATGCCCGGGCGGGAGCAGCATGCTGTCCTGACAATTATTGCTGGAACGGGTATGCCTGCGTACAGCCCATGAACGAATTGACCGCCTTGACCGAACGCGCCGCTGATGGTACGAACTACCGCTGCATAGACGGCCAATGGAAAGAAACCGTTTTACAATATGACTGGAACGGCCAGCGGTGGGGATTCTGTCCGCAGGAAAACCAATGTTTCGTACTAAGCCAGGGCAGTATCGACAACAAGGCGGAAGATTTCTATACAGGAAATTATCCTCTCTGCATAAACGATACGGAATACATATTTGACAATTACTGCGACCAAAGCCGGTGGACCAGCAGAACTAAATTCATAGCTACAAAATTGCTGGAAGCGGCGGAGAATGACGAATTTGTATTATATTGTTCTCCGTACAAAGCAGTCCTGCCGGACATTGAAAACAAAGAAAATTATTTAGGCGGGGACCTACCACAGGCTCAGCAGGCAACGCAGACCATAGGCCAAACTTTGTCGGGTCCAGCGCAGACGCAAATATTAGCTACCTGCTATTCCGACATAAAAAATCCGAACGGAAGAAAATTGATCAATGATGAGCAGAACACCTGCATCAATAACGTATGTGTCTTACGATATAAAGACAGCGGAATCTTCAAAGCAGCTTTTGCCACCACCTTAAACAAGGCCATAGATGATGAGGATTCTTTCTTAGTCTCCTTAGGCGTTCCGCAAAGCGAACTGCAAGGCCTTTGCCAGGAAAGCCCGACCGGAGAATTTATCGAATGTGATCTAAGCAGCCTGGACATTCCCGGCGACCTATACTATTCTAAAGAATTAAATGCCGTAATTTACGCCAAAGAAGGGATCTCCTTGAGTCCGGGATTGCTCGATAAGATATTCGGATTTTTCAACAAATTGTTCGGCGGTTCAGCGAACCAGCCGGAAAAAGAATTCATCGCCGACGTACAGGCTTTCCGGGATCTCTATCTGCTGGACAAGGACGGTAAGAAAGTCCGGGCAGTCAAGGAAGAGCTTTCCGACAGCAAGCAAAAGTTAGTGGCTGAATATGAAAACTTCGAAACACCGGTGTGCGATTATGTGCAGAACATCAAAGCTCCGCCGGAATTGGAATTAGAATTGTTGGAAGAAGTTACCGGAGCATTTAAAGTCCAATGTTCCACTAACGAATCAGTGCAAAGAGTCGTTCTTGACGCCGGCCTGGATTTCTTCTGGCCGCAATTGACCGGAAAATTAAGAGTGAATGAATAAGATTATGAGCAAGATTTAAGGTGTCCTAATATGCTCCAAGCAGAATACTTTATTAAGGTTTAATGCTTTCTTTTTCTATGTACAAAAAGGGTTTTGGTAGAGGTACTTTTAGTGATCCTAGCAATAAACGCGGGCAGATAACTATTTTTATTATTCTGGGCTTGCTGATTTTGATTTCATTTATTTTTGTATACAGCCTCACCTCAGGTATCAAGAAAGGGCAGCTGCAGGAAACACAGGAAAAAACATTGACCAAATCTTTTAAGAAAGAAGCCCTCCGTATTTTTGTTGAAGATTGCCTGACTGATGAATTAGAGAAAGGATTAATTATTATCGGCAAACAAGGAAGGCTCTGGAACGATCAGCCGGGCGGGACGCGGCAATTTGAAGAAGGAGTTACCGGAACAGCGCTGGGAGAAGAAAGGCTTTTTTATGCTATCACCAACGACCGATTTTCTGAATATCCTAATGCTTACCCGTGCAGCAACGAATCGCTTCCACCGGAATTTTGCCGGTATGCATATCCAAACACCAAGATCGGGTTCGGCTCTTTAGAACTGCGTTCCAGCACGCTGGAAAATGACCTGCGCCGTTATATGGTGAATAAAACTATCGAATGCGTAAGAGAATTTACCCGGGAAGAAATTTCCGGCCAGGTAGAAATTGAACGCGGAGATGTTGATTTAGGGCTGAATATTTTTGATGAAGGGATAGATATAAAAGCAACTTACCCTTTAAAATTAAGCATGGGGGGAGAAGAGTTCTTCCACATATCTCAATTTGATTTTTTTTATCCCACGCAATTTAAAAAATTATTAGATGCAGCAGTAGCCTTTCCCCTGCGGATGGATTGGCAGTACGTAGATTTTTTTTATAATGAAGCAATTTTAGAAGGCCCTTTTTTTATTTACGGCAATGAAATTGAAGTGAGGGATTGTTCCCAGTTTAAAGACAGTTTATCGTTCAAAGATTATTTCTTATGCAAACTTCCTCTGCGTTCTGACCAGTACGGCTCTTTAGGGGTGGAATTGCAGCGCAGGGAGTTGGACAATGGTGACGATGCATTTACTTTTGTAACAGGTGGATATACCGTATTGAATAAACCAGAATCATATACTTACCAATTCGCGCGGCAGAACAGGCCCCCAGCATTGGATTATGTGCACCGCCTGGAATGTCCAATAGCAGGATATGATTATTTGGTTATTAAGGGTGATACCGAGGGATTTGGGGTAGTAAACATCATTTTGTCTGCTCATGATCCCGATGAAGAGAAAAAAGAAGTCGTTTATTTCATTGGCGATATTCAAACTAAAGAACGGGTTTCAACACCGCCGCAGGAAGGCCTTTCTTCTTTTTCGGTATCAGCAGAAGATGAACACGGCGCCAAGGATTGGCAGGAAGTGCGGGTGTTGGTCGACCGCCCCTTAGATATGAAAGTTTTACTGAATATGGATTATAATTTCTGGAGCGATGAAGAAAATAAACTTAAATCATATGCGGAGATTTTCGCTTCAGGAGAATCTTATGTGGTTTCCACAGAAGATCCGGTATTTTTGAGTCTGCAGTTCCCGACAGAATCTCGGATTGACGAGTCTTCGGTCGCGGAAGAAATTAAATTTAATTATACCAATGACGGCACGGAAAGTTTTGAATTGGCATGGAAACCTTCGGATAGTATTTCCGAGCTATGTTTAAGCTTTCCGTGGTCGTATTTTAGAAAATGCGCTCTGGACAGTTATACTAAAGATGATTTTATCAATTGGAAGAAACTTCTCGACCAGAGGCCGGATAGTTATTTTAAAGAGCCAAGCAAGGCAGGAAGATTAAATCTTTCTTATCAAGGGCAATACTGCGCTTTGTTTGACAAGACCAAATCAACCGAGGTAGCAGTAGTAGTGAATGGATGCGTGCCGCACAAAAACATCGAACATCCCTGGGCTTATCCTTACGAAAAATATACCTATCAAAATTTTAATTTTAATACCCAAGCCGGGGATTATATTGGGCAGCAGGAAATAAATCCGTTTGAAGCTACCCACAGCTGCTGCTTCGGCACAGCTGGAAATCCTTCCGGGTGGCGTTTAGTCGATAAAAATGACGCGCCCTGTTTTATTGATCCTGAACCGGGATGTTATGGGCGGGTTTTCAGGGAAGACGGAACTCCGTACACGGGGTTGGAAGGCCAGAAAGGGTTAGTCTTAGAGCAGCAGCAGCGCTTCTGCACCGGCGAACGGGGAAACATGTGCGATGGCGATTTTAAAAACGAGCTTTATAACGGAAAATTATGGTGCGGCGAGAATGGAAAATTCGGCTGCGGAAATGATATCGAATCCAGATGCGAAAACGGGCTGGCTTTCAGCATCATAAAAGGGCAGGGGTGGTGTTCAGGGGCGCTGGGGTGTGGAAATCTATGTGAAACCGAAATAGCTTATACTGGCAAGGAAATATATCTTACATTCAGTTCCGAACAAATAAACGAACAGGCAACACAACTTAAAGTGGATGATTTTGAGGGAGATCCCAACTTCAATTTCAAGTGCGGATGCACCAGCGAAACCGCGGGAAGACCGTGCGACATTAATTTCAATGGAAAGTTCAATGGCATATGTGAAAACAATGCCTGCGAAGGTGATAGTTAAATGCAATACAATAAAAAAAAGTGGTTGATATCGGCGGTGCCAATAATAATTTTAATGTTTTTGCTAATGCTTCCGTCAGTCGCTGCTGCCGAGGGGTGTTTCATCCATCCCGACAGCACTTTCTACTGCACCAACATCACTCCGGAAAAAGCAGCGCAGGAATGTTCGTTTTATGACAATTGTGTTTTACCGGCAGCATATTTTGAAAATGTGTCCTGCGCTGATTATGAAAAATTCTCCCAATGCCAAAAAATATTATGTAAAAGCTCCTGTAAGGAAGAATTCATCGGCAAATGCGTCGGGGGAGAAATATCTGCTGGAAAAGGGGCCGAATGGTGTTCACCGGGATGCTGCCAGTTCCCTTATTTTGGCGGTTCTTTTTGCGGGTATAAAGAAAACAAATGGAAATGCGAAACAGAAGCAAAAAATAAAGAGGTGGCCCAGTATCTTTTTGTTTTTCCGATGAACGAATTTACCTGTGCGCAGCAATGCAATGACGGGCTGCTTTCAATTGAAAAATTTCAGCCGGAAAATGTTACTGAAACGATATTGCCGTCGCTACCTTCGTACCCTTCCGCAGCGGAAAACGAACCATCAACCAATTCTCTTTTTTTACAATGGGCATTATTTTTTACTTTTTTAACCGGATCAGTTTATCTCATCCATGCCTGGTGGCGGTGGTCAAAACGTACCCGGCTGCATCTTCCTCCAGAAAGCATCGAGGAAAAAACGCCTTTAAGAACAAGTTTTGATATTTTCAATATCAAATCTTTCATGCCCAAAAAATTACGTTTAACGCGCCAGCACGGCAGGAAACATCATCCTCGTGCGGAAGTTCCGGAAGCTCCCAAAGCTCCAGAATCTGGGATTAAAAAAGAAGACGTCTTCAGCAGGCTGCGCGAAACGGCGCTACGCCGCAAACCCGCGAAAAATGAAAACGTTTTTGAAAATCTTGATCATTTGGTTGAATTTACAAAAAAACGGGGGAAAAAATATATTAAAAAAAACGAAGTGAACGGGGCTCTGCAAAAACTAAGGGAAATGACCCCAAAAAAATAGTTTATATTTTTTTATCTCTTTTTTTATGACCGGCTCTGTCCGGAAAAGAATAAAAGTGTATACTGATTGCTTAAAGTTATGAC
>CAYHXT010000052.1:0-5715 GCA_964360675.1 uncultured Methanosarcinales archaeon | reverse complement strand
CCGAGTGCAATCCTTCCGGGAATACGGTCAAGTTAGCCAATGCTCCCCATCTGCCGCTTTGATTGACCGCGGTGACGTTGTACGGCGTGGCATTGGTGTTGAACATAAACAATACTTTTTTTACATTAGTGACGTTGTCTAGAATAGTAGCGTTGAATGCCTGCGTGCCGAAGCTGAAATTAGAACCATTGGCAGGATTAATAAATGTCCCATTCGGCGCAGTCAAATCAACTGTGAATGAAATGTTGATAGTGTTATTGATGTTCGGACCTGCGAATGACACATTCACCGTGTCGTTAGTAAAAATAATTACCGAGTGAAGACCTTCAGGGAATACAGTCAAGTTGGCTAATGCTCCCCATCTGCCGCTTTGATTGACTGCGGTGACATTATACGGCGTGGCATTGGTATTGAACATGAATAGTACTGTGCTTACATTGGTGATATTATCAAAAATGGTAGCATTGAATGCCTGCATACCGAAGCTGAAATTTGAACCATTGGTCGGATTGACTATGGTTCCATTCGGCGCGGTCAAGTCAACAGTAAAGTTGATAGATTCAGTATTGTTGATATTGTTAAGGGAATCATTAGCCCACACCATGAGGCTATGCATTCCTTGAGAAAAACTATAGCCGCTAAGAGATAAAATCCAACTATTGCTGGCACCAGATCTTGTAGCATTTCTATTGAATGGCCAGGATTCATTATTAAACTGGAACGTAACGTTATGTATAGAAGTATGGGAATCGATGAGATTAACCTCAAATTCAAATGTTCCGGGACCAATGAAAGTGTTATTTCTATTAGGATGAATAATAGTAACGTTAGGCGGGTCGTTATCTTGTGTAATGTAATTGCTAAAACCAGTAACGTTGAAATTAAGTACGCCCCCGGTTTGCGGAGTAGTGGTATATAATGTTATGTTACAGAATAAACCCGGATCAGTAAGATTCACATTATCACAGCGCCGAGCATTTGCGGCATCCCCCCATTTAAATATTCTGGGTACTTTTTGGTAAGATAAGTTCCGGAGTTGGATTTGGGCGGAAGAATTTAGATTATCCGGATAGAGAAGAGCGGTCGAGCGAAACTGAGAATAATAACCAGCAAGACCATTATCAAGAAAAACATTTAATCCGATAGATAAATTTGCACTTGTAGAAATATTAGTCTTGATCCATTCTATGGAAGCTTGGGAATTGTTGTACTTTAAAGTAGTTGGTTTAATACTGGTATGATAAATGGAATCTGTGGAGGCATTAGTAAAATTAGTATTAACCAACCTATTCATTTCAGAAGAGCCATTTATAACTATGCCGTAAGAATATACCAGCCCGAGTATGTCTTTCACTGGAATTTTTAGCTGAATGCTGTTATTAAAAAGATAATTCCTATGCGATGAATCAAAAACAATGCCGTGAGATGATGCGTGAGAAGTATTTATGATATTATTTTCAATAGTTCCATTTTCAGCATTTAGAAAATGAATGCCGTACCGGCCGGTTAACGTCCCGGAGCTATCGTCGAAAATCACGCAATTTTTGATAGTTACGTTATGATTGCCTAGGGGATCCCCCCCGATATCGCTTACCCAGCCAGTATTATTGATTCCGACACCGTTGTTTAGACTGCCTGCCGAATATGTTATTTGAAAACCTCTGCAATCCAGTGTAATATGACTGTTAGTAATATGAAAACAAGTGCCTTGAGTGCTGGAGCTGGTAACAGAATTGCTGAGAGCATATTTTTCTCCTGCGGTGCTCAGCACACCACAATCAAAGAGTGGAGTGTCAGCCCGGACAAATAAAACAGAGCTTAGAATAGCAAACAAAATTACTACTATTAAAACTACCGTATTCCCCTTTTTTCGTACGTACATCTCTGGCTGTAATAAATTTCAAAGGTTTATTAATATTTGTATTAAAAAAGAAGGCGTTTTATCACATTAAATAACCTGCCAAAAGGTTCCATCTATTATATTGGTCAAAATTATGCTTCAAATGATGCTTTTAGAAACCATGAAATATTATAAATGATTTATCACTCCTATAACAAATAATAACCTCTAATAAATTTGATAGACAAAATGAATCCTCTTGAAAAATATTTGAAAATGCTTCTGCCTTTTGCGGCTGTCGCAACCATTTCTTCTGTATCAGAAGCACAAATACCTGATGACCCTTCATATATAGGAGATGTTGATCCTGCTGCCCGCCTGGGAGTGCTGGGTGTCAATGTCGGTCTTAACGGGCTTATCTGCGGGATTGTCGCTGCGGTCGAAGAAAGGAGAGAGATATTCAAGGATATCGGCCAATGCATGGGTGGGGGGATGCTGCAATACGCCGGCATGGAAATAGGTATGAGCAGTGTTCCAGTGCTGCCAGGCGTGGGCTTGCGTGCGGTGGAAACCGGCACCTCAATCATCGACAACACGCTCGCAGGCAGGGAGATGTTTGAACATTTATATTACGAATTCGGTCCTGCGCTTTTCAGGATAGACACCAAGAACAAAGAATTTGATTTTTATTGGAGAGTCGCGCCGGTCATCGGTCTGCTTTACAATTACACCGAAAATAATGAATTTAATTGGCTTGATTCTTTTTCGTACCAAACTTTTGTGTTCAATAGCCACGCTCCCGTAACTCCTGCTGAACCGCAGACAGGTCTTGCTATTGGAAATATTATGATGTATAATACGAAATATCCTGGAACTAAAGCGCACGAATTTAATCATGTCCTTCAATATGCGCGTTTCAGGCCTGCGCAACTGCTGGTTCCGGAAAAGCTTTCCATTTTAGAAGATACGTTCCATTACAGGTTGGGAGAAGATGCTGCTTCCTTAATGTTTTGGGGGGTTGAAGAGATTGGCTGTATCGCAGCCGGTAATAAATATTGCTCCCGGCGCTGGTGGAATCTTTTAGAAGCGGAATCATACACCATGGAAACTGCGTATGGACAGCATCAGCCTTAGCATCTTACTCTGCTGACTGCCGCTTCTATCGCTCTAATCAGGCAAGTTTTTTAAAGAAGCTGTTTTATTTAAGGTTAATATTATCATTATCATCCTAATTGGTTTTCAAAAGGGAAAAATTCAACCATGGCTATCCGCTCTAAAAGAGATTTAGAAATTGTTCTCAGTAAATTGAAAGTATACGAAAAACCTTCTTTCCTGCTGGAACAATATCCCACTCCCAGCAATATAGCGGCAGAATGGGTTTGGAATATAGCTATGAAAGGCGAAGTTGCCGGCAAAACTATCGCTGATGCGGGCTGCGGCCCCGGCATACTGGGGCTGGGATTGTTGTTGATGGGCGCAAAACGGGTTATTTTTATCGATAAGGATGCAGATATAATGCAGACCTGCCAGGAAAATTACCGCACCATAAGGAAAGAATACGAAATCGGAGCAGCCGAGTTTATCACTCACGACATCAGCTTATTCGACGGCGAGGTTGACATAATGGTGCAGAATCCGCCTTTCGGCACCAAGCAGGAACATGCCGACAAAAAGTTTTTGGAGAAAGCGTTTGCGGCTGTTCTGATAGTTTACAGCATGCACAAGTGGAGCACTCAGAAATTCGTAGAAGCCATAGCTAAAGATCACGGATTTAAGATAACCGATGTCTGGCGGTATGAATTCCCCATAAAAGCCGTATTTAAGTTCCACGAGAAGCCCTTACAGGTCATTGACGTCGGGCTGTGGCGGATGGAGAAGACATAGAGGGGGGTTTAGATAGTTTCAAAATGCTATAATAAGACATATACATAAAAAATATATATTACTCTTTAAAATGTGATAAAAAGACGAGGAGATATTTAGGCAATTGGACCGTAAATGAATAATCAAACTAACAAAGAAGCATCCTTGGAAACTAAAGTGCTGGAAACTTGGGACACTCTGGATTACCGTGCTGAAAAATGGGGGTATGAAAGGGTTGCGTTTGATGGCATCAGCAACCATTTTCCGGAAGACTGCGGCGGAAAAAATTTTTGGATCGTTTTTGTCGAGGACGGAAAAAATATCGATTTTCGCAGCCATGACCCTCAAAAACCGGTAGAAGAAGTATACTTTTGCGATGACGGGACCGGATATGATTATATTTATACGGCCCTTCATCATAGCAATAAAGAAGATAGAGAAACGCAAACTGGAAAATTCGGAGAGGGATTAAAAATGATTTCTGCCGCCGCTCTGCGGCACGGGGTAGATATTTTATTCCGTTCTCAAAATTGGCTGACCAGACCGATAATGAAAGAATTATACTTGCCCAAGGAAAAAAAGAAAGTATTCCTTCTTTGCCAGGAAATAACTGAAGGATATGAAACTTGTGAAGGATCTTACACCCTCATCAGAAATCCTCCTAAAGAATTGGTGAAACATATCTGTTCATTTACTGAGCGCATCATCGATTTCCGTGAAGATCTTGCGTCTTCGCGCAGCTTGAAAGGATGCCACCCTAAACATAAAGTATTTTTGCCCAAGCAGTTATTTGAAGGAGAACTTTTTGTCAAAAGAACAAAGTATTCTCTCAGCAAACCGATTTACCTGACCTACCAGATAAATGGCGGGCAGGCAGATTCACTTCTTACTCCTGACCGGGATAATGTTTTGGAACATAAACTCGAACGAGTTTTAAAACAAATAATTTTAAATTTCAATGATATAGATTTGATCAAGCCGCTCTTAGCCCCTTTCGCCCCTGAATGTTTGGAAAAGGAAATTTATTTTGATTCTTTAGACGAGCTGGCGCACCCTAAGTTATGGCGGGAAGCTTTCCACCAATTATATGGGGCAAAAGCGATTTTGAGGGATCGAAATAATCCCCATACCAATGAAGATGCGCAAAAACAAGGATATTTAGTGGTTAAAGACATTCCTTATGGTTTGCATACGCTGCTTGTTTCAGCCGGCATGAAAACCGCAGCCGAGGCTCTTAATTATTTCCCCAGTTATGATTTTGTCCCTCTGGAAAAATTATCTTCAGAACAACGGAATATTTATGAGCTTCGCGGTCAGGCCGATGATATAATGTTTGGCCGTTCTCTGCCGGCAGAAGTAAAGATATTCTCCCGCGCTTATGATGGACAGGGCAACGTAACATGGTTTAATGGCATGAGTTATTGGAACCAGAAACAACCGCCGAAAATTTACATCAGTATAAAGTGTCTTCAGACTTCAACAGAATTTTTGCGTACGTATGCCCATGAAGCAAATCATGTTTTTACTAAATCGCCGGATGCCTCCAAAGCGTTTGAAAAGGGGTTGACAGAAGCGCTGGGAAAAGCGCTCGATGCAGCCATTAAAAAGCCAAAAGAACAATAAACTTATTAAACTTCATTAATTTTCTATCCTATGGTGCATTAGATGAAACTAACCATTGATACTCAAGTGGACACGCATGAAGACATAAGGAAAGTTCTTCATATTCTAACTTCCATACTTGAAAAGAAAGATTCCCCGGTATCTTCAGCCACTGATACTACTAACCTGATGGGCATGTTTTCTGATGAGCAAAAAGGAACTGTAGAAACGCTCGGCAAAGCGCCCGATTTCAGCTCTTTTCTTAATTTAGCTCAAAAAAATGAAAAGAAAGACAAGCCGCAGATTGAATTGTATTGAGAGTTTTTGACATAGTTTAATTATATTTAACTTATTGTTAATAGCATGAGCCAGAAATCTCCGCACTTTAGTGCGTGAGATGAATGGCTCCG
>CAYHXT010000051.1:0-6240 GCA_964360675.1 uncultured Methanosarcinales archaeon | reverse complement strand
CAAGAATTTTCGATAGGAACGTATCTGTAAAGACGACAAAAAATTTCACTTAACATAAGCGATTTACCGAAGTTGATTTTTCAGAGCTGTAAAAATTTGAGGCAACCCACAAATTTTTACCTCGAAAAATCAATTTGGACGGAGCGAGGTGCAACCGAGCGTAGTCGGTAAATCGCTGTTATACGCTTCCGATAGGAACGAGGTTTAGTGCAACGGTCGGCGAAGCTGAAAACCGAAGAGTTAAATTTTCACTTTTATCAATTCGAGGCGTAGCCGAGCGTATCGTTTAGAGTTGGGGGGAGCGTTTTTCGTTTTTAGTAATTATTATATACTTTAAAATATATATCCAAGTACCACTGGACATCTACGGATAACATTTATAAACATGTATTTGCATTTGCTCTAAAAAGAGGTA
The DNA here is from genome assembly GCA_964360675.1 of uncultured Methanosarcinales archaeon. Taxonomy (GTDB): domain Archaea; phylum Nanobdellota; class Nanobdellia; order Woesearchaeales; family GW2011-AR9; genus JACPIL01. The sequence goes on along the minus strand of CAYHXT010000051.1, from coordinate 5,825 downwards.
AAGATGGATACCAAAAACATCACTTTAAAAGTAAGTTCTAATTTGTATAATCAATATAGGGAATATTGTAAGAAGAAAGGGTGGGTTGTTTCAAGACAGTTTGAAATATTAATGGAGAATCATCTAAGAAAGGATATAAAAAATGACTAGTAGCAAAAACACTAAAAATAGGAATCCAACTTATATAAGTTTGTTTAGTAGTGCTGGTGTAGGTTGCTATGGATTTAAACTAAATAATTTTGATTGTATAGTTACTAATGAGTTAATTGAAAGAAGATTAGCGGTTCAAAAGAATAATGAAAAGTGTAAATATCCCTCTGGATACGTTTTAGGAGATATCACTACAAAAGAAGTTCAAGATAAAATATTTGCCGAAATAGATAATTGGAAAAAGAAAGAGCAAATAGGTGATGTTGATGTAATAATAGCTACTCCCCCTTGCCAAGGAATGTCTGTTGCGAATCATAAAAAGAAAGATGAATTACAGAGAAATTCCTTAGTAACACAATCAGTTAGATTTGTAATGGATATCAAACCTAAATTCTTTATTCTTGAAAATGTGAGGGCTTTTTTGACTACATCATGTACGGATTTTGATGGTAAATTAAAAACTATCAAAGAAGTAATATCTAATAATTTATCTGGAACATATAATATTATAGGTAAAGTCATTAATTTTAAGGATTTTGGAGTTCCATCTAGTAGAACAAGAACGTTAGTGATAGGCGTTAGAAAAGATTTAAAGGATATCACTCCATATGATTTGTTTCCTAGTTTTCAACTACCAAGAAATCTAAAAGATACAATAGGCAATTTGCCAACTTTAAAAGAAATGGGGGAGATAAATAAGGATGACATTTACCATAATTTTAAAAAATATGATAATGGAATGAGAGAATGGATTTCAGAATTGAAAGAGGGACAAAGTGCTTTTGACAACAAAAACCCAGAAAAAAGACCGCATAAGATTGTAAACGGAAAGATAATTTTTAATACAAATAAGAACGCTGATAAATATACAAGATGTTACTGGGATAGTGTCGGGCCTTGTGTCCATACTAGAAATGATATTTTAGCGAGTCAGGCCACAATACATCCTAAAGATGATAGGGTATTTAGTATAAGAGAATTAATGAGAATGATGTCAATACCGGATTCCTTTAGATGGACTGATATACCTGAAGAAAAATTAAACAGACTATATGAAGAACAGAAAAAAGAATTCTTAAAGAGTAACGAAATTAATATAAGGCAATCTATAGGGGAGGCAGTTCCTACATTGGTTTTTGATAAAATTGCCAAGAATGTAAAGAAACTAATTAACTTCCATAATCTATCAGACAATTATGTTAACTCATTAATTAAAAAAAATAACCTTAATGTTCCAGAAAATTTAATAAAATTTATTAAAGAGAACAGAAAAGAACTCAACTTCGTTCAATTAGCCAAAATCAGTGAGTATGCAAATTCAAAAAGAACTAATAATGCCGCATATTACACAAGTCAGGATATATGTTTCTCAATCATAAAAGACCTACCTGAGTTTTCTAATGTGGAAATTTTAAGAATTCTTGAACCATCCGTGGGTAGTGGCAATTTTTTACCTTTACTAATCAACAAATACAAATCTCACCCAAATGTGGTTATTGATTTAGTTGATTTAGATAAAAATTCTCTAAATATTCTTAAAGAATTAGTCAAGAGCATAAACGTTCCAGATAATATACAATTAAATTTTATTAATGTAGATTTTTTGTTGCATAGTTCTGGAAATTTTAATGCTAGTCAAATCTATAGCTTAGTGATTGGCAACCCGCCATTTATGAAATTAAAAGATAAAAATATTCTGGCTAAGTATAGAATGAATAAATACAATAAAGAAACCAATAACATTTTTTCATTTTTTATAGAAAAAGCTCTTTCTTTAGGGGATTATGTCGCTTTAATAACTCCTAAAAGTTTAATGTCCACACCTGAATACAATAAAACCAGAGAATTATTGGAAAAAAAAGATATTATTAAAATATGTGATTATGGAGAATCTGCTTTTGAAGTTAAAATTGAGACAATCAGTTTTATTGTTTCTAATAAAAAAAGTCTAAATAACAAAGTAAAAATAGAATCCTATATTACCAATAGTTTAGAGTATAAAAATAAAGATTATGTATTATCTAAGGAGTTCCCATATTGGTTATTGTACAGGGATGATTTTTTTGATAAAGTAAAAGAGAAATTAAAGTTTAACATTTTTACATCATATAGGGATAGAAATATTACCAAAAAACACACAAAAGAAAATGGAAGAGTAAGAGTATTAAAATCCCGTAACCTCTCATCTGATGGTAAGATTATTAGTATCCCTAATTATGATTGTTATATTGATAATCCCTCTCAATTCGTAGTTTCAAAATTCATGAATAAAGAAAATGTCATTATTGTGCCTAATCTATCGTACTACCCAAGAGCAACATTTTTACCTAAAAACACCATCGTAGATGGTTCATTAGCGTTACTTATGCCTAAAAATGGGACAAAAATAGAAAAAGAACACTTGGATTATTTTGGAACGGAAGAATTTAAAAAGTTTTATAGTATTGCTAGAAATTACGGAACACGGTCACTTAATATTGATAAAAATTCAGTATTTTTTTGGGGTTTAAAGAATGGACTATAACGCAGTTATAAAAAATCATTTTGCAAAATATGATTTAGATATTAGAAAATCTAAATTTTCAAGATTTATGGACCAGAAAGTTACTCCAGATGTTTTGTGTTTTATTGCCGATTGTATTATCAATCTACCAAATAATCAAAACTTTACAACCAAAGACATTTGGAAATCAAACTATTTTGAAAAGAATGTGAGGGCAATTTTTGGCAAACCATCTCCGACAAATGAGAGTGCTCAAAGTGAATATGATAAATTTATAATTCAGCCATTAAGAATGCTTTACTATGCTAAGATTCTGGATTCAAGAAAAGATGGTTCAAAATATTATTATTCTGTAAAGGAATTGGATTTACTGGAATTTATCTCAATCAAAGAAAGAAACGCCTATATATTCCTTACACATTATATAAACAAGCTTTTGTCGGATTCAGGCATATTGACCTATTTTGATGAATTTAAAAATAAATGCAAAAGTGGAAAAGTAACAAGAGAAGATTTTAATTTTCTAAAGACAAAATTTATCACTTTTATGAGGGGGCATACTCCAATAAATCAGGATGTTGAGATAAGGAGGATTTTTCCAAAAATTCTTAACATATATGCTGTTGAAAACTTGATTAATGGCACAATAAAAGGAAGTATGTCAGGACACACTTTCAACTTTTCTGATTTGATGTATAATCGTGAGAATTGGAGAGATATAGAAAAATCAAAAGAATTAACTAGGACAGAAGCACAAGAAATAAGAGGGACTATCTCTCAACAAGAGACTTATCATGTTTATCTTATAGAGAAAGCAAAGGACAAAATTAAAAGAAAATATGTTAGTAGTGAGGTTCACGACGCTCTCGCAAATGGTCCTGCTGTGCATGTTCACCATATATTTCCAGTTTCGACACATCCCCAACTAGCAGAATATTTAGAGAATTTGATTAAACTTACTGCGTCTCAACATTTACAAAAGGCACACCCTAACGGAAACACTCAAGTAATAAATAGTGACTATCAATGTGTTTGTTTACTTGCAAAATCAAAAAGTGTTGAAGATTCTATAAATAAAAGTGAACTATTTTATTCAAAACCAAACTTTGTTTATGTTGTTAAAGAGGGTTTAAACCTTAATCTTGCAGTTTCTATGGATTTTACTCAGATGAGGCATGAAATTAATAAGGCTTATAATGAAGTTTGAAATAATAAATTTATATTACACGGAGATTTAATATGTCCAAAATAAGGATAAACTCCATTTCAGTAAAAAATTATCGTTCTTTTGGTAATGAAGAACAAAATTTTGTATTTCCGAATGAAGCATATAAAAAACCAATAGCAATAGTTGGTTATAATAATGCAGGCAAAACCAATTTAATGAATTCTATCAAATATGGGCTTTATGAATCTGTAAGAGAAGACACTTTTGAATTAAAAGATTTTTACGACTGTAAATTAGAAAATTCCCCAATTTTTAAGTTAAACTTTTTTGCTGATATAGGGGATGATAAGATACTTCCAGATAGACCATATAATAATACTTCTGAATTAAAAATTGTGAATCATAAAATAAGCGAAGCTGTAGATGTATGTGATTGTTATACTAATCCTAGTTATAGGTACAGTAAAAAATGGGTGATAAAACAAAAAGCACCAATTTTTTATATTAATTTCCATAATATTAAAGAAGAGATATCTACTCAAAGAACAAGTTGGGGTAATTTAAAATCTTTTCTAGCTAAACACATAAAAAAAATTGTTGATAGAGATGCCTCTATGAGGAGTAAACAGTCAGATTTTCAAACTGAAACCAAAGCTGCAACAGACAAAATTTTAAATAATTCAGAATTAAATAAATTTATAGAATCTATTAAAAAAAATTATGAGATTAATTTGAGAGAAAATAGTTGTGAGATTGAATTCGGGTTGCCAGAATATGAAGACATATTTTTAAAAATGATGTTCAAAGTTGGACTTAACGGCAGTGGTGAAAATCTAGTCCCTATTGATCATTTCGGTGATGGATACATTTCAATGTTCGTAATAGCTGTAATCCAAGCAATAGCAGAAAGCAATACTGAAGATAAATGTTTATTTTTATTTGAAGAGCCAGAAAGTTTTTTACATGAAAATCACCAAGAGTATTTTTATAAAATGGTTTTATGTAATTTAACAGAACGAGGGCATCAAGTTATTTATACCACCCATTCCGATAAAATGGTGGATATTTTTGATACAAAAGGCCTAATCAGAATAGAATCTGATGAAGAAAAAAAACAAACCGTCAAAAAATATAATAATACTGGTGAATTTTCACCAAATTTGAGTTTTGAAAGCGAAAGTGTAGAACCTATAACACTTGAAAAATATAACGATTTTGTAAGAACTATAGAACCCAATCTTAACAAAATACTATTTAGCAAAAAAGTTGTTCTGGTTGAGGGACCAAATGATGTTATGGCTTATAAATATACAATCGAGAAAAAAATACTGAAACTAGGAGGAGAACCAAAGTATGCCAAAACATACCTTAATTTTAATAATATTTCAATTATTCCTCATCATGGGAAATCTACAGCTTTGCTTCTGATTCAATTATGTAAACATATTGGTGTGGACTATTTTGTTATTAATGATTGGGACTTTGAGAATAATTTTTTTAATACTCTTTCAGAATTTACAACTGAAGAAGCTTTAAAATTAAATGATTTATACATAAATGAAAATGGCGTAGAAAGATCTTCAAATTCGAAAGGTATGATTATGACAAATTGGAAACTTATTCACCATGCTGGAAAAGAAAAAATTCATTTTAATATCCCAAAATTAGAAGATGTTTTAGGGGAAGACTTCGATAAAAAAAGTTTGAAGCTATGGAAAATATTGGAAAGTAAAAACACTTTTGATGAATCTTTTTTCCCTAAAAATTTAGAGAAATTCCTAGAGTTAGATAAAATATTAACTAAAACCCCAGATACTGAAAGTGCAGTAACAGATTCGGAAATTGAAATTACTGATTTAGAAGAAGATTTTCCGTAATAATCAGATTAATAAAGTATATACTAATCATCGTTCCCCCCCCAACTCGTCGTTAAAGTGAAAATTTAATTGCGTATAACGTATGCCATTAACCGAAGTTCCTAGGGTGCAGAGCTGATTGAGGCAA
>CAYHXT010000050.1:0-6265 GCA_964360675.1 uncultured Methanosarcinales archaeon | reverse complement strand
AGGGGCACAGCTATATCGATCCGCTGACCAAAAGATTGGAATATTCCAAAGATGCATATACCAGAAATCAGCCGCATGCATGTTTTATCCAAAGTATAAATGACGACCTGGTGCGCGAAGGAGGAATTTTTAGCCTGTTGACCAGGGAAGCCCGCATTTTCAAATACGGCAGCGGAACCGGAAGTAATTTTTCTAATCTGCGCGGAAAAGGAGAAAGGCTTTCGGGCGGAGGGCAAAGTTCAGGGCTGATGAGTTTTTTGAAAATATTTGATATCGCTGCCGGAAGCGTTAAATCGGGAGGTACGACTCGCCGCGCCGCGAAAATGGTCTGTCTTGACTTGGATCATCCGGAAATTGAAGATTTCATCAGATGGAAAGTCAAAGAAGAAGAAAAAGTAGCCAGCCTGGTCGCAGGAAGCAGAATTCTTAACCGCAAACTCTCCAAGCTGATACAACTGGCAAAAAATAAAGATGTAGTTTCGGATCCGGAAGTGCAGCAAGCTTTATGTGAAGCTGCTGATAATGATGTCCCCATAAACTATCTGGTTCGAGCGCTGGATTTAGCTAAACAGGGATATGATCTTCCTCTGCATGAATTCGACACCCATTACGAATCAGAAGCATACATAACCGTTTCCGGGCAAAACAGCAATAATTCCGTGCGGATACCTAACACTTTTTTTGAAATTTTGAGAAAAAAAGGAATGTGGGAGCTGAAAGGAAGAATCACTGGAGAGGTGATGAAAAAAATTCCTGCAGAAAAAATATGGAATGATATCAACTATTGCGCCTGGTCTTCCGCTGATCCCGGAGTGCAGTATGATACGACCATGAACGAATGGCACACTTGTCCGGCTGGAGGAAAACTTAGAGCAACTAATCCCTGCAGTGAATATGTCTTTTTAGACGATACCGCCTGCAATTTAGCATCCATCAATTTAGTAAAATTATATGATGAAGAAAAAGAAGAATTTGATATTGCCGGTTATAAGCATGTAGCCCGTCTATGGACTATCGCTTTAGAAATTTCGGTGCTTATGGCGCATTTCCCTTCAGAAGAGATTGCCAGGAAGAGTTTTGAATACCGGACCATCGGATTAGGATTTGCAAACATTGGCACACTATTGATGCTGCAGGGGATTCCTTACGACAGCGATGCAGCCCGAGCTACTGCAGGAGCTATAGCTGCCATCATGACCGGAGAAAGTTATACCGCTTCCGCAGAACTGGCCAGCATTCTCGGCCCATTTGAACGATACCATGAAAATAAAGAATCTATGCTGAAGGTGATACGAAACCATCGCCGGGCAGCGTATGATTCAAATGATTACGAAGAGCTGAGCATCAGGCCGAAAGCTATCAATCAAAATTTATGTACGGCAGAATTGCTTAACGCAGCCCATGAATGCTGGGATAAGGCCTTGGAGTGGGGAGAGCGATTCGGCTACCGGAATGCGCAGGTCACGGTTTTGGCCCCGACCGGCACCATTGGGTTAGTCATGGATTGCGACACTACCGGCGTAGAACCGGATTATGCTTTAGTGAAATTCAAAAAATTGGCTGGCGGAGGATTTTTTAAGATTGTCAATCAGTCCGTGCCTAAAGCCTTGCGCAAATTAAAATATGCGCCGCAGCAGGTGAAAGATATTACTTCTTATTGCCTGGGCGGGGGAATGTTAGACGGAAATCCTTTCATCAACAAGGAATCGCTGCTTAAGAAAGGTTTTACTTTGAAAGCGTTGGAAGCAGTAGATAAAGAACTTCGCAACGCCATGGATATCCGCCATGTCTTTAATAAGTGGACTGTCGGAGAAGAATTGCATAACAAATGGACCAATGATAAAGAAGGAAATTTACTCACTGCCTTAGGATTTTCTGAAACGGAAATTTCCCAAGCTAACGAATACATCTGCGGCACTATGACTTTAGAAGGAGCTCCGCATCTGAGAACAGAACATTACGAAATATTTGACTGCGCCAACAAATGCGGAATCAAAGGGAAACGTTACATCCATCCTTACGGGCATCTGAAGATGCTGGCAGCGGTGCAGCCGTTCATCTCCGGCGCAATTTCAAAAACGATCAATATGCCGCGGGAATGTACAGTAGGACAGATTGGGGAAGTTTACTACGATGCCTGGACCATGATGATCAAAGCGGTAGCCCTGTATCGTGACGGTTCAAAATTATCCCAGCCATTAAATGCAACTTTAGAACAGCATCCCGAATTGAAGAAGATGCTGGAAGAGACTACTGCTTCACAAAATTACAAAGTTAAAGAGATCATTAGAAAGAAAGTAAAAGTGGGCCCGCAGATGCTCACTCTTTCTGCGGTGATGCGGGATAATAAAGTAGGAGAAGTATCATATAAATTTGAGGGGTTATCCCCGGCGCAGGAAACCATGATGGGAGCAGTGCTGAATCTGGTGAACTTAGGATTGCAGAATGGGTTTACGCCATCTCTTATCGCTGAGAAAAGTTTGAATGTCAAAGGGCATCCTTTGATCTCTGAACTGCGGATGTTTTTGCAGGAATTTGATGAAGAAGTTCCCGAAGTAGAAAAGAGCGTAAAAATTGAAAGCGAAAATGCAGAAGGTAAGCAGGTCTGCAAAGGCTGTGGAGCGACTCAGCTGAGAAGGAACGGAACTTGCATGCTGTGCGAAGTGTGCGGGGATACGACTGGGTGTTCGTGAGGTCAGAACATTATAATTAAGGGGAATTAAATTTATTGAGCCTCATTATATCCCCCACAACCGAAATACTTAAATTACTGCCATAATCATCAAAATCTCATGTACCGGCATCCAGAAACAAAAGAGGAACAATATCCCATAACACCAAGGGAAAATTTACATCATTCTTTAAAATTATTAGCGCAGGAATTTCCGGGAAGATCCGTCAAGGCTTCAGAGTATGAAGTGCCGGCATTTAGCTGGAACGGTGCCGGAAGCGAAAGCGGCGGCTCGGCGGAACATATCCGATATGATACCATACTTTTCCTGCCGGCAGAAAAAAAAGATATGATTGCTGTTTCAGTTGGAGATAGAAGTAAAGAATGGTATAAGCAAAAAGTAGGGATGGTATTAGACGACAGCTATGGAGCTCAGCCCATCTACAAAGACTATTCTGTCCTTCTTCTGCAAAAGATACCAGAAGATGCAGCATGCCGAATAGTGGATCAATATCTTGAAAATGTAGCCGGTAATGAAGGTTCGGGAAAAGCAGATAACTTCTCTATGGCGATGCATAAATTATTAGATGGGGGCACCAGCTATTTTTGGAAGTTACCACTATTTGCTTATGATATGGAAGGATTGTTTGTGAAAAGCCGGCGCTTTGATCCAAACAGGACAAAATTGTTAAAAAAAGTTGATTCTTTAGGAAGTGCAGAAAGTATCGCCCAAGCTATAACTAAATATGCCCAAGGGAAAGCCCACGAAACTCCTTTTGCCCATTTTGCAAGGCATTACGATGATTATTTACACCAGTACACTATGGAGAGTATTTTAAAACTTCTCACTAAAGCATAATTGACCCAAAATCTTTTAATATTCTCTTTCTTTTAGATAAAACATGAATGAAAGCAATCTCCCCATAAAAAAGATCATCAAGCGGGACGGTCTCGTCGCCGAATTTGATGTGAACAAGATCACTGAAGCTATCTTCCAGGCTGCTGAATCTGTTGGGGGAAAGGATAGGAATTTAGCCCACTCCCTCGCTCTAAAAGTTCTGGAAAATCTGCAGAAGAAATTCCGCGGAAAAACTCCTACCGTAGATGACATCCAGGATTTAGTAGAAAAGACCCTTATCGAAGAAGGGCATGCTAAAACTGCGAAAGCATACATTCTTTACCGCCATCAAAAAGATCAGGAGAGAGAGCAAAGAGCCTTGATAGTCGGAAGAGAAAATGCCGATGCTAACCTGCAATTTTCTAACGAAGCGTTGAAAATTCTGGAACGCCGTTACCTGCTGAAAAATCCGGAAGGCAAAGTTGTTGAAACTCCCAAAGGGATGCTGCAGCGGGTGGCAAAAAACATTGCTGCTGCAGACAAATTATACGGCGCAGCCACGGAAGATATCAAAAAAACTGAAGAAAGATTTTATACTCTCATGGCCGAATTGAAATTTCTGCCCAATTCTCCGACCTTGATGAATGCCGGAACGATAACCCAGCAATTAAGCTCCTGTTTCGTTCTCCCGATAGAAGATAACATCAATAGTATTTTCGGCACCTTGAAAGAAGCGGCACTTATCCATCAGCGCGGATCCGGAACGGGATTTTCTTTTTCCCGATTGCGGCCGAAAGGTGATTTCGTCCTTTCTAATGTAGGCGTCGCTGCCGGCCCGGTATCGTTCCTGAAAGTATATGACAAAGCTTTGGAAGCGATAAAACAGGGCGGAGTGCGGCCGGGAGCTAACATGGCAGTATTACGGGTAGAACACCCCGACATCATACGTTTCATTGAAGCAAAACGCAACCCGCCGGCATTGAAGAATTTCAATCTATCTGTAGCGGTCACTGATCGCTTCATGAAAGCGGTGGAAGAAGAACGCGAATATTATCTGGTAAATCCAAAAACAGACAAATACGTTGGAAAGCTCAAAGCAAGAGATGTCTTTGCAATGATTACCCAGAACGCCTGGAAAAACGGCGATCCGGGATTGCTGTTCATCGACGAGATAAACCGGAAACATCCCGGAAAACACTTAGGAGAGATAGAAACTACCAATCAATGCGGGGAAGCGCCCTTGCTCCCTTACGAAGGGATTGTCTTGGGTTCTTTAAATTTAAACAAATTCATTAACGGAGAAAATAATGATTTAGACTGGGATGAGTTAGCGAACGCAATACATATTGCCGTGCATTTTCTTGATAATATCATTGACATGAACGCTTATCCCACTAAGGAAATAGAAGAACAGACCAAGAAAACAAGAAAATTCGGCCTGGGCATGATGGGTTTTGCGGATCTGCTCAGCAGGCTTAGAATAAAATACGACTCTGAAGAAGGGCTGGAGATGGCTGACAAGCTTATGGCTTTCATAAAAAATACTGCTTACCAAAAATCGTTTGAGCTGGCAGAAAAACGCGGTCCTTGTCCTGCCTGGAAAGATTCTGATCATCACAAAGCTGAAAAAAAAATGCGCAACACGACCTGCATTTCCATCGCGCCGACGGGAACGACCAGCATTCTGGCAGATGCCTCTTCCGGCTGCGAGCCTTTCTTTGCCATATCGTATCACAAGACTATCCTCGGTACCGCCGAAATAGTTTACCTCAACAAAATCTTTGAAAAAATTGCCAAGGAACGCGGCTTTTACTCGCCGGAATTGATTGCCCAAGTGGCAAGAGAAGGAACCATTCAAAACTGCAAGGACGTCCCTAAAGACGTGCGCGATATTTTCGTTATCGCGCAGGACATCGAACCGGAATGGCATATTAAAATGCAGGCGACTTTACAGAAACACGTTGATAATTCCATTTCTAAAACCATCAATTTTCCGAGAACTGCGTCCATCAAAGATGTGGAAAATTCTTATATGCTAGCCTGGAAATCAAAATGTAAAGGCATTACTATCTATCGCGACGGAAGTTATGAGGATCAAGTCATAAACATCGGCGAATAAAAAATATGGGCGTATACACAAAAATAGGTGATAAGGGAAAAACGGCTTTTTTAGGCTGCGGCATGATTGAGAAAGATGATCCGCGCATTGAAGCTTTAGGCGCACTAGATGAATTAAATTCCATCGTGGGCATTGCCTTATGCATGGTAAAGGATAAAGAGCCGCTGGAAATCCTGACTAAAATACAGCATGATTTATTTCAGGCTGGAGCAGATTTAGCCGGAAGCGCATCAGAAAAAAAAGCGCGGCCTAAAATCACAGAAACACACGTCAGGGAGATAGAAGAAGCGATTAACTTGATTGAACAAAAAATAGGCCTTCCGGTGAAATTCGTCCTTCCCGGAGGGACTCCCGCCAGCGCTTACCTTCACTTCTGCAGGACTGCTACCAGAAGAGCAGAACGGAACTTAGTGAAAGCCGGAAATCTCACCGAACTTAGCCCGGAACTGTTAAAATATGTCAACAGGCTGAGCGATTTATTTTTCATGTTGGCAAGGCAGGCCAATAACGAAGTGAATGTCAAAGACCAGCAGCCGATATACAAGTATTTTGAAGAAAAAAAAGAATGAGAATAATTGTTAGTGTGACATCCTCCCCGCACTAAAGTGCGGGGCTTCCCGGTGCGAACGCCCCCAAC
>CAYHXT010000049.1:0-6352 GCA_964360675.1 uncultured Methanosarcinales archaeon | reverse complement strand
GAAAACAAGTAATTCTGATATTCATCAGAATTACAAGGGTTTCATATTAGCCATTATCTGCAGAAAGAAGAAATACAATCACTTAACCGGATAATAACTATGTATTTAGATTATGCCGAAGACCAAGCGAAGAGAAAAATTCCCATGACCATGAGTGAATGGTCAAAAAAGTTAAACGCATTTTTAAAGTTTAATGAACGAGAAATATTGGATGGTTCTGGAAAGGTAACTGCTGAGATTGCCAAGCAATTTGCAGAAAGTGAATTTGAGGAGTATAGGATAAGTCAGGATAGGCTGTTTGAATCGGATTTTGACAAAGTTACTAAAAAATTATTAAAACAAAGATGTAAAGAGAACTAAAATGTCCCAAACCGCCATAACCGGAAAAGAATTACTCGAAGAAGACAGCTTCTGGGCAGAAGGCTCATTCATTGAATCCATCAGTCCAGATGAATTTAAACAGAAAGATAGGACTATCCATATGAAGCACAACGAAGAAATGAATTACAACTGTAAAAGCTGTAATTGTAAAATCTCCGCACATAACAAAGACTGGCACGCCGAAATGTGCGGTATATGCTTTGACAAGATGGTAAAATGATATGATAAAAGGAGTTTTATTTGATTTAGATAATACGTTGATTGATTTCATCTCCATGAAAAAACGCTGCACTGAAGCAGCCGTATCTGCCATGATCGATGCCGGGTTAAACATGAGTAAAAGTAAAGCCTACCAGTTGGTATTTGAAATGTACAAGAAGCACGGCATTGAAGATCATACCATCTACCAGAAATTTCTTCAGAAATATACGAAAACTGTTGATTACAAAATCCTCTCGGCAGGGATTGTTGCCTACCGGAAAGTACGTTCCAGCGAACTGGTTCCTTATCCCCATGTCCGCAGTACTTTACTGGCTTTGAAAAAGAAAGGATTGAAATTAGGCGTGGTAAGCGATGCCCCTAAAATGCAGGCTTGGTTACGATTAACGGAGATGAATTTAGTGGAGTTCTTTGATGTGGTTTTAGGTTATGAAGATACCGGAAAGCTAAAACCTTCTGCTGCTCCTTTCAAGAAAGCCTTGAAAAAGATGAAATTGAAACCAGAAGAAGTTATGTTCGTTGGTGATAATCCTCAAAGAGACATTTTAGGAGCAAAGAAAGTGGGGATGAAGACAGTATTGGCTAAGTATGGAAATTCCAGGATTAAAAAGAGCGGAGCAGATTTTGAGGTTAAGGATATAATGGAATTGTTAAAATTCTAATTAAAAACTGGGGCCGCGAAGAATTTCATCCGGTTTCTAGTTTTCGCGGCGGACTACGCATAGCGTATGTCCGTCCATCTCGCCTAGGATACTGGCTTTGAACTCCGGTCGCACCCATGTTGGCTTCTAGTCCCCAAGGGTGAATCCTACCAAGCTAGACTACGGCCCCAATGAAGAAATAAATTATAGCATACACATTATAAATCTTGCTTAGAAAGAGCCATCTTCAATTTAAATGAATGGCGGGTCAGTCGGGTACAAATAGAGTATTTTTTCTCGAAAGGTTTATTAATTTGTTATGATTTAAAGTGCTCACGACGGGATTTGAACCCGTAAAGTCTTCCCAGACAAAAGAGTTTTCTGAACTCCTCGCCCGGAGTTTCAGACTCTCGCCATACCTAATTAGGCGACGTGAGCTTATTCTTTTATTTTTTGAACTTCTTTATATATTCTAGCCGAAGTTGTCCAGTGCGGGAGTGGTCTAGAAACCTTTTTATAGAACATTCAAATCAACATAACCCATGTTCCAACAATTTTCACGCAGCTTCCAGCTGGTTAAAGAAAGTCTTGCCGTTTTAAAGAAGGATAAAGAGATAATGCTCTTTCCTATAGTCTCCGGCATTTTAACCATCATTGCTTTCATTTCGCTCTTTATTCCTTTTGTCATAATTGCGTTAGCGACAGGAATCTCTCCGCCGCTATTTTATTTATTGTTTTTTGTTTATTATCTCATCACTTCTTTCATCGTCATCTTCTTCAACACTGGATTAATCGCCTGCGCTCATATGCGCTTAAATGGTAAAGATCCGACGTTCAAAGACGGTTTAAGCAAAGCATGGAAGCATATAACTCAAATTTTAGCGTGGTCTTTGATCTCTGCAACGGTGGGATTAATCTTGCGCATGATTGTCGACAGAATTGAAAACAGCGAACGGCTCGGTCCGGTAGGCAAGTTCGTAGGAATGATTTTTATAGGTCTTCTGGGCATGGCCTGGAGTTTTCTGACTTTTTTTGTGATACCGGTCATGATATTTGAAAATAAAGGGGTGTTTGTTTCCATAAAACATTCCGGCTCCCTGTTCAAGAAAACCTGGGGAGAAAATGTTCTGGGGCAATTCTCCATGGGATTAGTCTTTGGGCTGCTGAGCCTGATAGGCGTAGGCGCTTTTGTTTTAGCGTTCCTTTCTGGTTCATTTGCCGTTATTCTGGTAGTAGGCGGTCTGGTCTTATTGTACTGGACAATTTTAGCTATCCTCAGCGCCAGCCTGAACGGCGTTTTTGTAGCTGCATTGTATAATTATGCTACTACCGGAAAAGTTCCTTCTGCCTATAGTTCGGAATTAGTGAAAGGGGCGTTTAGAGCCAAGAAAAGAAACATTTGATGTTTCTTGGTTTTTTAATATGGCGCTGGCAGCACCGGAGAATTTTCAATTAACAACTGTCGTATATTACAAGTCGTATATTATGAGAAGGAAACCTGCGGCAAGCATCTTATATTCTTCAGTAGATTCTTTATTAGGATAATGTTGTAATGTTTTCAAGACATATTCTTCAAGTTCCGCCGAATCAGGACCATGCTTTCTCGCCATCACCACAAGCCCCGTTAAATCTGTCTCCATAAGATCATCTAAATTATCAACCATATCTACAATAAATCTTAATAACTATAAAAACTTTACTCAATAATTTTTCATCATACTCTTAAATATATTCCCGGTGGAAAATGCGTGGGCTCATACCAATTCAACAGTAATCTTATTTTTTCCATCAGGATTAATTATAACTTCATCTTCTTTCTTGATTTTCATAAATTTAGCCATTGATTCAGGAATCCGCACGGTTAAAGAGTTGCCGGAGTAGGAAACCTTGCTTTTTTTGCTTAATCCGAATAAGCCTTTTTTCTTTTCTAATTCCTGAATCTTCTTGCTGGTTTCTTCATCAAACCATTGCTCGTCGCAGGCATCACAAGCTCGTGCTGGAAATGTGTCTAATTCAAATCCGTAAACAGCATAAGGTACTTTAGTATTACTTAACGTTCCTTCTTCACAGATTAGACATTTCATCGTATCATCACCGTTATAACGAATGCTTGGTCTTTTATTTTTTTGTACGCTATTCTTGCTTATCAGCATATAATCCTGCAGACAGAAGACGTTTCTCCAACGTTTTAAGTGTTTTTGTAAGTATCAGCCTTATCCTGCTTTCATTAAGGCCCAATTCCCTGCCAATCTCTATATTTGTTTTTTCCTCAAAGTACTGGCTGATGATTATTTTCCACTCGCGTTCAGGAAGCGTGCCGATGCAATTTCTGACGATTTCTCTTAATTCTTTTTCTGCGATAATTTCTTCTACGCTAAGCCGGGGGATAACTCTGGTTGTTTCTTCAAGAGAAAGATCCGATTCCTTAATTTTCCTGGCTTCAAGGACATAACGAATAGTTTCTTCATCTACCCCTATTTCATTACTGGTTTTTTCATAGTTAAAATTTCCATCTTTTATTGCTGCTTTTTTTACCTTAAATATTATTTGCTGGACTTCTACTGGAATCTTGATCAATGAAAAATTATTTTTCCGGTAACGATTCATGTTGGAACTGATCCATTTTGAGGCATAATTGACAAAGCCGCCTTTTTCAGGATTGTATAGCTCTAAAGCGCGGACAAGTCCAAGGAGACCTTCCTGCTTAAGATCAGATATTTCTATCTCATCCTCTCTTCCCTTACGTGCGAACCTCTTAGCCATGCTACAAACAAAGGGAGTATTTTTCCGTATAATTATTTCAGTCAAAGCACGCATGGATTCTTGCAGGTCGTATGCTTCTTCAGGCAGCATGGAAACTTCTAAATGGCTGGTGCCATTCTGCAGGACGTATAACCTATCTCTTTCAAGAACATATCTGGCTACGTCCTGGTCTAACTGGTCGGATAAATAAAAAAGTTCCCTTCTGCCTTCTGTTGCGTATGTATTCATATTTTAATATCAACCTTCGTTACTCCACCACTTCTCCTACAATACTTCTCAGCATATAATCGACCACCCTAACCTTGATTCTCTCATTGAGCGGTAATCTTCCTTTAACCCCGATGACTAAAGGATATGTGCCCATCTGTCGGCAGAAAGTGGTCTTCCCGTCATACATCTCAGTAAAAACTCCAGTCAAGACGGTTCCTTTCGGAAGAAGCCGTTTCAGCATGGGATTATCTATCTTCTGCCGTATTTCATCGCGCCACTTCCAATAATACCGTTTATTTTTTTTCAGAAACTTATTTCCGCCGTGTTTCTCGATATAAGTATCCGGAAGAACTGCCACCTGCCGGATGTTGATCCTGCGCAGCATCAGGCCTTCATCTATTACTTGCTGCAACGCCTGCATATTCTTCCGATGCGTTTCTTTGGTTTCTCCCAGCAGGCCAAAAATGATATTAATGCCCGGCAGAAATTTTGGCAAGCCATTCTCTCCTCTTTCTGCGCCGTATTTGTTAATGATCCTGATAGCTTTCATGGCCATGGCCGGAGTAGTATTGAGCAGATTAGCTTTCACGACTTCAGGATCAAAGCTCTCTACCCCGAAAGCAGCGATATTTCCCGGCGTGCAGTATTCAACTATAGCTTTAGTGATATCCTCTCCTCCTGGAGCGACTACTGAATTAGGATTTACATTATCAATCTGCAGAACTTCGATGTTAAGGCATTCTTTCCTGATTTGTTTAAGCAGTTCTATCGGCCTATCAGATGCATAAAAATCAGCCTGTTTTCCCAATCGGAAATACCGCGCTCCTTCTTTATAATACGCTTTCACTTCCGCGACAACAGATTCCATCTTTCGATTGGCAAATTTGCTTTTTATCGGTTCAGTGCAGAAACTGCATTTTCCAACCTTGCATCCTCTGCCGGTTTCGATTTCAATAATTCTTCTGCCGGGAATTTGTTTAAGCATTTCTGCGCCGGTAATCGCATATTTATTTTGTTCATCAAAAGAAGCGCCGTAATCCTCAATCTCAAAATCGTGGTGCACTTTTTCATAAAATTTTCCGCCTTCCAGCTGGGTTCCGAAAACCGCGGGGCCGGTAAGGATTTTTCTGCATTTGACCTCAGCAAGCATCGGAACAACTTCATGCAAAGTTCCCGGCAGAGCCGTTAAATATTTTCCCGGCACGTGAACTCCCAACACTATAACTAAAATGTCAGTATCAGCCAGCACTTTATCTGCATCATTATCAGTAAGATTGTAAATAAGAATGTTCGTCTTCTCTTTTTCAGAAGTCTCTTTCTTGAATTTATTATACTTCTTCCATAACCGCAGATCATCGATGGTGAGATATTTAACTTCATGCCCTTCTGTTTTCAGCTGTCCGTAGATGTATCTCGGATAAGTGCCCAGGTACGGCGGGACTCCTAACCCTGAAGCTTCATCGGTATAGCAGTCTAATATAGTATAGTGCATGAAGTATATTTTGCAGCAGTACTTTAAAAAATGTCTGTTTTGAGGCGTACGGATTATTTCCCGATCAAATCCCTTATTCCTTCATCGACCAGAAGGTTTATCGGTATCTGTACAGATTCAAAGCAAGGCGATACCGTCCTTTTAAAATGTTCCGCCCGTACTTGCGGCAGCCAATTCTCTCCATACAAACGGGTGTCATAAAATACTAAATCATATTTTCTAAATCTCTGATTTCCGCAATAAAGAAGTTCAAATGCAAAACCCAGCCAGTCATTAAGATAAGTCACCTTATATTCTTCGCGTAACTTTGCGACTAAGGTATTATCTTCTTCTATTTCCGATTCTGGAGCCCCGTATAGAATTCTTACCACTAATTTTTCAGCGGCGGCACTAATTATATAACTTTCGCATATGGTGTATGTTTTTTGGAAATTACGGTGTTACTATGCCTTCCAGAACATTACAATAGTTTTCAATTAAAAACAGAATGGGTATATACCCAACAACAATAATACTTTTATAAGGGGTTTATTCCTAAGTTTTAGGGTGGTATTAAATGGGTTGTATAGAGAAAATCTATAGCGTATCTGCATTAAGCTATGTTTCATAAATTGAGTTATATTTTCTAAGAAATTTTTTTGTCCTC
>CAYHXT010000048.1:0-6659 GCA_964360675.1 uncultured Methanosarcinales archaeon | reverse complement strand
GATTCAGTGATAACCCGCTCTCCGGTAAGTATTCCTAAGACTGGCTTCTTCTTGATTTTTTTTATTTCCGGTTCTTTGTTCTCTACAGAAGTTTCAGCAGTTGCTGCTTCTGAGGCCTTTTTTTTAGCCATCAAGGTAAAATAGGGCGATTTCTTTTTAAAGGTTTCTTGAAAATTCTGTCCAGCTCCGGCGCCCCGTACACCGACGATTCCCCGCTATAACCCGTTCAAAAAGATTTAATAACTATATTATCTTACTTCTGGTATGAACCGCATAATCAAACTGCTTATGATTTCAGATGTTTTTGTACTGACTGGCTTTGGATTAGTGCAGCCCATCTTGGCTATTTTCATAAAAGATAATCTGGTCGGGGGAACTATCTTTGCGGCAGGATTGGCCAGCACTCTGTTTCTTATCACCAAATCATCGATACAGCTTCCGTTTTCCCGATATGTCGATAAGCACGATGATAAGATAAAATGGCTTATCGTCGGGACATTCTTCATCTCCTGCGTCCCGTTCATCTATATTTTATCTGACCACATTTATTATATCTACGCCGCAGAGATAGTGCACGGCATCGGCAGCGGCCTGGCCTATCCGACCTGGCTGGGGTTATGGAGCACCAATCTGGATAAACGAAAAGAAAGTTTTCAATGGAGCTTATATTCTACGCTGGTCAGCATCGGAACCGCAGTTACCGCTGCAATCGGAGCATTGGTGGCTGAATATGTGGGATTTACAGCTACATTTATCTTAGTGGGGATTATGTCATTGGTCGGATGCGGAATACTGTTCAGACTGCAGCATGAGAAAGTAAAACAGAAAAACGGAACTATCAAAAGAAGTAAAATTAAAACTTAAATAAAGCAGAATAAATTCGTGGTCTGAAATGCAGCACCCAATGATTTTATTCTTTCTTTCGGCTTCTCTGCTTTCGTTATAAAAGAGCCGGATACGATGAAATCTGCCCCGGCTTTGACCGCTTCCTTTGCGGTCATCGGATTCATGCCACCGTCAACAATTACTTTCACTTTAGGATTTATCTTCTTGATCTCTTTTATTTTTTTTAACGGATAGCGCAGATATTTTCCGCCATAAAATCCCGGATGGGCCGTTAAAATTAGAACGTAATTGATTTCTTTCAGATACTTTTTTATTTTATTTACAGAAGTTTCCGGATTCAAGGCAAATGCTATCTTCTTGCCTTCCATAGACTTGATATAATCAGTTATATCTACTGTTTCGACCTGAACTATGCAAAATTCAACTTTTTTACCATGTTTCCGAATCCATGATCCCGGTTCTTTTACCATCAGATGGGCGATGTACCGGAATTTAGGACTTAACTTAAACGGAAACCATAACGATCTATTGGAAACAAATTTTCCGTCAGCGATATCCAGATGCAGGTATCTCACCGCCCCACGAAGATTATTAAAGATTGCATCTAATTCCTGCTGATCTTTAGCCATGACCGAAGGAAATATACGTTTCATCGTTCCAATCGTTTGATTTTTGCCACTCTCCGCGCATGCAGCGGTTCTTTGGAAAAAGGGACCGTCAGAAATATCTCGATCATCCTCTTGGCTTTATGAAGATGCATGAACCAGCCGGACAGACAGATGATGTTCGCATGGTTATGCTCTTTAGATAACCGCGCTTCCTTAAGCGAGCCAGGTACGACTGCCCGCGTTCCCTTGATCTTATTGGCAGCGATGCACATGCCCTGCGCGGAACCGCATATCAATATCCCCAGACTCTTTTCAGCGACTACTTTTCGCGCCAAAGATGACGCAAAATCGGGATAATCGTCCTTGGGATCAAGGATCTTATTTCCCACGTCTACAACAGTGATCCCTTTATGATTTAACCAGGCCTTGATTTTTTCTTTAAGCTTAAAACCGGCATGATCCGCGCCGATATAGATCTGTTTCATCTGCTACACCTCTTTTAACCTGCTAATGGATTGATGCTTTAATACTTTCCCTCATGCTTTTCCAGCCGAACCGAATGATCTTATCCTCTTTTCCGCTACCGTTTGGATCAGATCGCGGGCTGGCGCAAGAATATGCCTCGGATCAAAATCCTTTGGCGCAGAACGAAGCGCTTTACGCACCGCAGCGTCAAAGGCGATGCGCAAGTCGGTATCGGTATTTATCTTGGTTATGCCGTTCCGTATCGCCGTTTTTATCTGCAGGTCGGGAACTCCCCGGACTCCGGACAGATCAGCGCCATATTTTTCTGCGATCTTGACTACGGATGGAGAAACACCTGAAGCGCCATGCAGCACCAAAGGCACGGAAACTTTTTTCCTTATCTGCTGAAGCAGATCTTGCCGCAATGCCGCTTTCCCTGCGAATTTATAAGCGCCGTGCGAGGTACCGATAGCTACCGCCAAGAAATCGCAGCCGGTCTTCTCTACAAATTCCCGCGCTTTTGCCGGATCGGTGTAAATTATCTTTCTTGCCGAAACTGAATCCTCCGCGCCTCCGATAGTACCCAGCTCAGCTTCCACGGCAACACCCTTACGATGCGCTAAAGAAACCGCTTTTTTAGTAAGGGAAACATTTTTTTCAAAAGGATACTGCGATGCATCGATCATCACTGAAGAGTATCCTTTCTGGATCGCTTTTTGGATTATTTCCAAATCTTTTCCATGATCAAGATGAAGCGCTATTGGCGTTTTTGTTTCTTCGGCAGCGGTTTCAGCCAAAGCATAAAGATAATTCATTCCAGCATATTCCAATGCTCCCTCTGACGTAGCCAGAATGATGGGGGCTCTTAATTTTGCTGCCGCAGCAACTACCCCCTGCACTATTTCCATATTGTTGATATTAAAATGCGCTATTGCATACTTTCCTTTTTGCGCATTTAACAGCAGTTTTTTAGTATCGGCAAACATGTTTACGCTCTGGTTCTGGTTATGGTTATTTTGTATCTCTTCATCATGGCTTTTGCTTCTTTTACAGTAAGCAGCTTATTTTTAGCGCCTAAATGCTGAAGAACTGAAGAAGCATTCACCTGCCCCAGACGCAAGGCATCATCAAATGGATAATGTTTCATTATCCCGAACAATAAGCCGGAGGTGAATGCGTCGCCTGCGCCGGTAGTATCGGTAATCTTCACGTCCGGCGTGGTATTGGCGCTATAAGTCATATTGTTATGGAGCGCCGCAAATCCTTTCCTGCCGTTGGTGATGACCGTAGTTTCAGGGCCCAATTTATGCAATTCCTTTAATAACAAAAAAATATCTTTAGAAGATGTTCCGACTAAAGCCTGGGCTTCCGCCTTGTTCAAGACTAAAACAGTGGTATTTTTTAAAATGGGATGGAGAACATTTCTCCCTTTCTTTGCCAGATACAAAGAAGGATTAAATAGCAAAGGGATGCTGTTTTTCTTAGCAATCTCAGCTATGCGTGGAATAACTTTGAATGAGTTTCCCGTTAATGAAGCCAGATAAAGCCAGCGACACTTAAACTGCGATTCCAGAAAATCTTTCCGTGACAGATTGGTGGATGCGCCCTTGTGGACAAAAATAACCCTGTCTTTCTCTTTTATGGAATAAATGATAGTAGCAGAATCCGTCATTTCATCGCTGGTGTGAAGGCAGATGTTTTCAGCATGGTATTTTCTCAAATCCTTTTTGATTAAATCCGCATCGTGGTCGCGGCTTAGCTTAGTAAGCGTTTTTACTTTTAATCCCAGCTTGGATAACGCTGCTGCGGAATTGGCTGCTCCCCCGCCGGAATATTTTCCTGATGATTTCACCAAGACCTTATCCCCTGATTTCAGAGAGGAAAACGGCTGCTCTATGCTCAGAAAGGTATCTATGGTAGCCGAACCAATGCAGAGAACATCGTAGTAGGACATCTATTCACCAAAAGGAAAGAATCTTTTGCGGTTTAAAAGATTTATCTCATAAGATTTATAAACTAAGCTTTTTCATGGTATAATCATGACTACTGCGGAAATGCCTAAAGACGAAAAAGTTGGCTTCCATAAAGGCTCTTTAGCTACTTTAAGCAAGGAACGGGAAGAATTAATGCGGATTCTGCAGATAGTAGAGCAGTTGATGCAGATGCATCTTAAGGAATTGAAAGATTTAGGCGTGGATCTGGCCGCTCAGGCTAAAGATGAACCTAAGAAGCTGAAAGGAAAGAAAGCTATTGAAGATGTATTGAATTGAGGAGCATTAAATTAAATAATAACTTCTCCCCGGTTAATCTTCGGCAGATAATTTAGTATGGTCCCTTCTTTATATTTGGAACAGCCAATAATGTTATTCTCGTATTTGATTAAGATGTAACGCGATTTGCCGCCTAAATCTTTTTTTAAATCTGCGCCGGTAAAATACAGTTTTATCTCTTCTTTGTCCAGCGCAACGACCTGTTTCAAGCTATCTGGATTTTCTTTCGCCAACAATTGCGCGCCTTCTTTGCCCAATCGGACAGAATTATCTTTCACTTCTGCAACGTATAAACCAATTTTATCTACGCGCAATTTTTCTAAATCTACCTTAACTATATCCTTATTGATTAAAAATAATTTGCCATTGGCATTTTGCACGTATGCATAATCACCAGTAAAGAAAGCGCCATACTGGTCCATCATGAGCTCCCTTATTTTTTTTATATCCCGGGTGTTAAGGATAATGAGTTTTTGCATTGCCAATCCCCCACACCGGATTATCTTTCCGCTTGATTTCTGCGATTTCCTTCAGAACTTCTAATTCTCTTTTAGAAAGATGCTTTTTCAGTTCTTTCAATTTTTTGAAATCTTCTTCTGGTATGTCCGTATACAGATGGTCCCCTTCCTTAATCTGCCTTCCGAGAGTAACATTGTCCATGGCCATGGCAACCTGTTTTCCCTGTTCGGCAATGTTTAATGATTCCTGCTCCTGCCCCAGGCTTTTCACCGCAGAGATTCTAACTCCGTCAGCGCGAAGAATCGGATCTCCCGCCCGGATTCTTCCGGCCTCAATTTCTACGCCGACAATAGCCGGATTGCTCTGCCGGAACACGTATCCTTTCAGAATAAAGAATTTACAGGGGCGCACCAGATTGGAAAGTTCGCGGACCTCAATTTCTTTTTTCAGGTTACTGACATATTTTTCGTAATCTTCAATTATCTTGTAGATAACTTCATTGGTGATAAGCCGTAACCCTTTTGCTTTGGCGTAATCCGCCAAATCAGCAGAGACCGCAATGTTAAATCCCAGCAGAACTCCGGTAAATTCATCTTTTTCTTTCAACGATTCCAATGTAGATAAATCCTTCTTGGCCAAATCTCCTAACGATACTGAAGCGATCGGAATATTCTTTTCTTCGAGCATGTGCCGCAACGCTTCCAGGCCGCCGATGGTGTCCGCTTTGACCATGACGCCATTCTCGCTTTTTAAGAAACTCATCACTTCCGTCAATTCCTGCTGGACTTCCGCCTTTACGCATTCAATTTCTTCAGGATTATTTGGACAGCTGCGCAGGGGCATTCCGGCAACCGCAGTTTCTAATCCTGGAGCAGCTATCTTTACGCCGGTGGCAGCAGTGACCACTTTAACATTCTTGAATTTGTTTTTTTTCTCCCGCATCTCTGCTAGGTCCTGCGGTTCGAGCAAAGCACGGACTTTAGTGACGATCGGATTTTCCAGGGAACCGACGACGATGATGTCGTTTACGCACAATTTTCCGTTATATATTATGCAATCGATAGTCATGCCCAGCCCTTTTTCCTCTTTAAGCTCCAATATCGTTCCGCGGCAGTTCCCTTGTTCGTCTATTTCCAACTTTTTTTCAAGATATCTTTGTGCCAATCCGGTGAGAATCATCAACAATTCGGGAATTCCCTGGCCGGTAAATGCGGAAACAGGAATTATAGCTATCTGTTTGGTATAATCACTGATGCGGTCAAATCGTTCCGCCTGCATCCCGTGCTCAGCTGCCTGAGCGACCAATTCATACATTTTTTTTTCAAAATTACCCTGTATTTCATAATTGAGAGAATTGATGTTGTCCAACAAAAATTTATGTGGGTCATATTTCCAACCGTTAAGAATATCTATTTTATTGGCGGCGATGATAAAAGGCACCTTGTTCGCTTTAAGAATTTCGATAGATTCCGCTGTCTGCGGCCGGAATCCTTCATTTATGTCTACCACTAAGATAGCAATATCTGCTAAAGAACCGCCGCGTTTCCGCAAAGAAGTGAAAGCCGCGTGCCCAGGGGAATCGATGAACAACAATCCCGGAATAGTCAAAGTAGAACGCAGAGCATCCAATAGCGGACCACAGATGGTTTGGATAGTTTTTATTGGAACGATGCTGCAGCCGATAGCTTGAGTGATCCCGCCTGCTTCTCTCGCTACGACAGCAGTACCTCTAATGCGGTCTAAGATGCTGGACTTGCCATGGTCTACGTGTCCAAGTACCGTTACGATGGGACGTCTGATTGCCATAAACAGTAGGGAGAGGAATACTTTTTAAATTTACTCCCTTAGTTGCAGATAATTTATAAATAGGGTTTATGGCAGAAAAACATTCAATTTCAGAGGGTGAAAATTATGGCAGAAAAATTAGAAGCGGTAATTCTTGATTGGGCCGGGACTACTATGGATTACGGGTGTATGGCTCCGGCAGTAGTATTCCGGAAAGTATTTGCGG
>CAYHXT010000047.1:0-6766 GCA_964360675.1 uncultured Methanosarcinales archaeon | reverse complement strand
TATCTTCCAATTCAAATATTTTATCTTCTGACAGGTTTTCCGACAGGAATAATATATTCACGGCGTTCATTTCTAAAGCGCGAAGGGTCTCCCGTTCTCCGTAAGTGATTTTCTTAGGATTTTCCCTGAATTCATTGAAGAATTGCTGCACGGCTTTTTTTTCTATGGCCACTTCTTCTTCCGCCAGCAAATCTTCTGATTTATCCAGCAGTTCCTGCAATCCGAATTCCTCAGTATAGGATAAATCTTTAGTGCCGATGATTTTTTTCTGCAAATCTCCGGTGATGTATTCTTTCTGCAGGAAATCATTGACCGTCGTTCCTGGACCCCCGACAATGATGCCTTTGAGATTATTGCCTAAAGGAAGAAATTGATTTTTCATGTATTCTGCTATCTTTTTGAAGTGATCTTTGTAAGCACCTTCACGAATTCTGGCGAATCTTTGTGCGGAATTATGGACAATTACACCATTAGCGATGAAGTTTTGGTTGCCTACAGAGATATCTACCATCTCAACTTCCTCTTCCTTTACTTTAATTTTGTTTATTTTTACCGGTAAGAAAGGAGAATTGTAAATTTTTAACAATTCTGCATATAATTTTTCATCTTTGATGTTAGCTAATATAGAATTTTTAAATACTTCCTTGCTCATCAAGCGTTCATTTCTAAAGAAATGGTTCACTTTAGGGAAAAGCTGTAAGTTGTAACCGGTTTTTTCAATGATTCTTCTAATTTCTGTTCCCGAAGTAAGAAGCTGCCTTACTCTGCTTTTCGAGCTTTTAGCATTGATTGATTCTTGTAACTTATTTGCTTTTTTAAGGCTAGTAAATCCTATGTGTTTTTCAAATAGTTCAAGTGATTGTTTTTCTGAAATTTCTATAGTAAAACGCGGATTCTTACTGTATTTGTTCGCTCTGTTATCATATTCTTGCACAGAAGGGATAATACTAAATCTCAATAAAGCCATCTGAACTTGTTGAATTAATTGCTTATTGTTCATTCCCAAACCAATACGCTTACCTGAAATGTATCCTTCGGCATCAAATAAACCTTTTAGGAATGAAGCAACTACTTGATTAGGTGATTTTAGTATCTTTTCTGGAATTACTGTATCAAGGGTTTTCTTGATTTCCGGAAATTCGCTTTGAATGAGCCTTACTAAAGGCCTGCTGGTAAATCGCAGTTGATGATAGTTTTTGCTTTCTCTAAATTTATAGCTTGAACATAATTGAAAGTATTGGTCAAATCTCTCTTTGTAATGTAATGCAACCTGCTTATCTTGTTCAAAGAAAGTAAGTCTATCTTTTTCAAAGCAACCATCACCAACTAAATAACCTAAAAATTGGGCTAATTTGTGTTCAACTACAACGGGAAGTTTTATGGTTTGGTATAAATGTGGTGTTGTATATTTGTTAAGAAAATCGTAGAAATCTATTTCTAAAGCTGCACATACTTTCTGTAATTCGACCCTATCAGCATTCAATTTTCCGATTTCATATGAAGAAATAGTAGTTTGCGTTGTATTGATTTGCTTTGCAAGTTCTCTCTGGAATAAGCTTTTTTCTTCTCTTTTTGCTCTAAGCAATTCTTGCCCTTGTTTATTGATTACAAATGAATTATAATATTGAAGCGCTTTAATGGTTTGAAATTGGCCGTTGACATTGATAATTTCTGGCATGATCAGGAAATCGTCTTCCGTGAGTTTTTCTGCTGCTTTTTCCGTAATTCCTTCTTTTGTTCGTACGAAGAAAATGTGATCTTTTGAAGCTTGGACTTCCAAACGGGGATATTTCGTGATTATCTTGTAAACTTGAGACTTCTTGACATCCCATCTATCTGTAATCGGCGAATCTGTAAGTGAAAAATCGTCCATAACCATGCTCTTAAGCACTAATGGGTTATGCGAATTTTTTATCTGAAGGATATTTCCATCACAGGATTGGATAAAAGTTTCTTTGATAAGGCATTGTCCCCCTGCTTTGAATTTTCCGGGCACTTCGGAATGGGTTTTTTGCAGAGGAACGATAGTCTTACCTTTTAATAAAGCTAAAATTGCATCTCTTCGATCTAAAACAACCAACCCATACACCATATGCTCTATCATGATATCTTCAAGAATTTCAGTGACAAAATTTTTATCGCAACGGTAAATGCGGATGTTCAAAGGAACCGGCGGTTCAATGCTCCAGACGCGGAAGTTCTGTTTTCCTTCGCTGGCGGCGATATTTCCGGAGAACACTGCCAGGCCATTAGGCGGAGTTTTCTGGAATCCTCTTAAATGCTGCACCATTTTTTCCAAGGCATCCTGCACGTTTTTTCTGGTGGAAGAAGATTTGATGTTGGAAGCAGTTCCTTGTTCTTCCGCCAGATGCTGAATGATTTTAAACATTTCATATCCCTGCGGGATGTAAACAGTCACGAACTCGGTGTGGGGAGCTTTGTAACTCTTCAATTCCTTGACTAGTTTTCTCAAGTGCAGTTTTTCCGTTGGGGTAATAACCATAGGGCAGAAATAGGCTGGTTGCTTTATAAAATCTGCTTTTTTTGTTACGCAATTATTATAAAACAAAGCTATTTTTCAGATGGTATGGCTTTCCTTGACGACCTTCTGACTTTTGATGGTTATATTTGCGAGGGGAGAAAATTAGACCCAGATATGTTACATCACCAGATTACTTCTCGGAGGTCCTGGTTAAGCAGAATCTTGCAACCGGCAAAAACAGTAGAATCAGCAGAACCGGAATACTGGCTGCACACCACCGCAGCAGGATTCCCGCTGGTCCTGCCCCATCGGAAGGACGGGCAGTTGTATACTGCTGATGTTCCTTCCGGGGCTACACAGCTGGCTCATTGGTACCAGAATAATAATCGGATCGTTTTACCATCCGGTTTTTATTTAGAAGCTAACGGGGAACACCGGGAGGCGGAAGGCGCTGCGCTGTTATATTGCCGAACACGGAAATTTTTCGACCTGCTGCCCAAAACAGATTATAATTTCAGCGTCGGTGAAGGAATAACCGCCGCCTATACGGTTACGTCGCAGGGTGAAATAATCTCCGCCGAAATAAGTTATAATTTTGAAAATGACAGGGACGTTTCTTTTATTATATATCGCGAAGAGGACAGCGGGAAAATTTTAACGGGATTATCTGTCAATCTGCAATTGAAGTTTGATTTTGGTCCTGAAGGAAAGCCGCTTGTGCGCGCAGTCGATACGGATATTCATCTATCGTCTTCAGTCAATTATGAACGCACTCTCAGGAATTTGGTCAAGATCTTGAAGAAAGAGACTTTCGCTGGCAAGGACTTGACCTCTTTATTTAATTTTCATTACCAATGCGCTTCAGTTTCAGATATTCAGGTTCCAGATAAGACTTTCCTTCATTAGTGATTAGGAATGATAGAAGAATAACCGGCCGGAAAGCATTAACTATCGTACAAAACCTTTTTTTTTCATGAGCGATTTTATCGCGGCCGCTATCTTTTTCGGATCTATTTTTTTACAAGTATCAAACACCAGCACTTTATGCTTCATCTCTCTCGCTTCCATCAAGCACACTTGGAAAATTTCCGAATCTAAATTTTCCCTGATTTTCTTTCCGGAATATTTTCGTTGTTTCAGCCGTTTCTCCAGTTTTTTTAGATCAGAACATATCAAAACGATACACCCATCCACTATTTTTTTTGGCAGTAAGTGGCTTAGGTGCGAATCGATGACCAGCCCATTTTTTCCCCGCTTTAATTTTTCTTTCACTAACTTTTCAAATTTACGGTAATCAATATCATAACTATGTTTTGAATAATCATAGCTCCTAGAAATCTGTTTATAATAGTGATGCAAATCCAGCCTTTCCAAATCCAATTTGTTGGCCAGAAGTTTAGCTAGGGTTGATTTTCCAGTTCCAGGAGAGCCGGTAATGATTATGAGCGTCTTAGACATTGTTCTTGTCGCGCTTTTCCTGCTGTCGGTGCAGGTGATGGCGGCGTTTCATGAATCCGCTGATGAAATGCTTATGTACAAGATATTCCGCTATCAATATAGCCATGAATAATCCTAAAGCGTAGCCGAATAAAATAGCCGCTTCCGTCCATACAGCCGCCATATCAGCGTTAAAAAGGAAAATTTCCCGTATGATCTTTTCTGAAACAACAAAGGGGTTGAGAAAAGTGGCTTCCCTGATAGCAGGAGAAATGCTTTCCACCGGCAGCACTACTCCGGACAAAAACAGCAACAGGCTTCCCGTAGAAATGGAAGCGAGAGTGCCTGTTTCTTCGGATCTGAATGTGTATCCTATGCCCATCCCCATAAAAGAGAACACAGAAGAGGAAAGCAGCAATACTCCGGCAATAGGAAGCATATTCGCAGGGCTCTCTTTTAAGAAACCAATGGAAACTCCTAAGATGATAATAACCTGTACTAGAGTAATAAGTAAAATCGTGAGGAAAGTAGAAATAACAAAAGTTCCTTTCCGCAGCGGAAGGAAGTAGTTTCTGAAAAAGGCAGGACTATTTTTTTCCATCATGACCAAGGTAGTCCCTAATAACAGGGAAGAGAACATTACTACGAGGACCAGCAAAGCAGGGAACATATAATTCAGGTAAGTGTTTCCTTCCCCCACGTGTTCAATTTTTGTTATTAACGGCGAAGTTATGACCTCGGCATCAGTAACTTTTTGCGTTTCCAAGGTGGATTTCATTTCACCCAATTTCTGCTGCACTCCGTCCAAGGCGCCGATGCTTTCCTGCATACTTTGTGAAACTGAGCTTAGACTGGAACTTGACGTGGTGACTGCTTGCGAAGCAGCAGTTAATTTATTCTTAGTCGCAGCCAAATCCTGTTCCAGCAGCGTTAATAGTGAAGATAAACTTTCTGCAGCAGTGGTGGTGTTGGAAGAATTACTTTCATTGCTTGCATTCGCGCCGGCCAAACCGCCGTTAATCAGCACATTTATATTTTGCAGCTTGGTCTCAATTTCATCCAGACTGTCCAATATGCTGCCGTCATTGCTGATATTAGCTGCTTCAACAGCTTCACGGGAATTTTCCACTTCATTTAGGCTGTTTTGCACTTCTGAAGAGAGCGAGATTTTGAAATTAGCAAGCGCCTGAGGATTGTAACTGCCCTGGGGCGCACTAAGGTCGAGCGAACCGAGCTGCTGGCTTGCGGCCTGAGCTGAAGCGGAAGCCGCAATGTTTTTGTCTTTCACGGCAGACAATTCGCTGGTGCGTTCGCCAAGCTTAGTTTTAGTATCAGAAACGGCAGCGAGGATATTTCCCGTCAATTCTTTGGTCATTTCCTGCGATTTTAAATTAAATTTGTTTCCCAAGGTTTCTTGGATCATCCACACTAAGTTTATTTTACTTGGGTCAACGTAAAAAGTAATCTCTTTCTGCTGATTTTCTTCAACTCTCAGGTTTTCAGGCACGGAAAGGCAGGTATGCACGAACCCCTGCTTAATGTCTTCTATGCACGCATCGACGGAAGCGTCATATTTTATTATTTTAAATTCCTGTTCCTGCAGCGTAATCATGAGCGCGTTCACATCGTCACTGAACGCAGGAGCGTAAATGCCTATATTTAACCCGTATTTAGATGAAGTGTTATATGACAGGCCCAACAAAAGTATGATTAAAAGGGGAGCAAAAAATATCACTAAAGCAGAAGTTTTGGAACGCACCAAAAGTTTCAGGTTTTTTTTAGTCAGCAGCCAGATGGATTTCATTTTTCAAGCAGGGTTATGGTTTCAAATATTTCATCAAGGGATGGTCTTCTGATGTCCAGATCATGAAGATGTAAGTTTTCATCTTGGATGAAATTAAGCAGGCCGGTTATTGTTTTAGTGACGTTGGCCGGATGCACAATGATATGATGTCCGCGGTCGATGATTCTCCCAACCTGCATCTCTTTTAGAATAGAAATGAATCGCTCTTTATTTTCTCCCGGACTCAGGCAGATAGTGAAGTTATCTTTCAAATAAGGTCTCCTGATATCTTCCATATGCCCGTGGCTGTGCACCCTTCCATTATGGACAATTGCTATTTTATTACAGGTTCTTTCCAAAAGAGAAAGGTGGTGTGAGGCAATCACCAAAGTGACGCCCTGCTTATTCACTTGCATTAAAAAGTTCATGATATCTTTCTGCAACACTGGATCAAGATCAGCAGTCGGTTCGTCCAAAATGAGAATCTTTGGTTTATGGATGAGGCTGCAGGCGATATCCAGCCGTTTCTGCATTCCTCCGGAGAGATGTTCTGCCAACTTGTTGCGGTGCTCCTGCAATCCGGTAGCTTCCAGAAGGCCTTTAATATTATTGACAATGGTTTCCCGCGACAGGCCATACAGCTGCCCAAAATGCAGAAGATTCTCTTCCACCGTTAATTTGGGGTAAAAAGAGTTATGCTGCGGCGCATAGCCGATGCGGTCTTTTATCTTATGCAGACTTTTATACAGGTTTTCCGGTCCGTTGACCGCTTTGAAAAAATGCATCGCGTCTCCGGCGCTAGGTTCAATAAATCCGGCGATTAAGTTCAGCAAAGTGGTCTTTCCGCTTCCGGAACGGCCAATAATGCCCAGAATATCTCCCTCTTCGATAATCATATTTACATCTTCTAAAACATCCTTCCCGCCAAAGCTCTTGCTAACCTCTTTTAGTTCTATCAATTTCACGCGAGTTTAGAATGGATTATTGTTTATAAATGTTACGAGATACGTGGCTAATATGAAACCCTTGTAATTCTGATGAATATCAGAATTACTTGTTTTCCC
>CAYHXT010000046.1:0-6791 GCA_964360675.1 uncultured Methanosarcinales archaeon | reverse complement strand
TTTGCAACGAAAAAACCTTCGGTATCATTATCCTGCGGCCAGATGCGCAAAGCGTGTTTCACATCAGGATGATATTGTTCTTTATCAAATTCCATTATTATTGGGCTGGTCTTCAGTCCTTTAAGAGTGACTTTTATCGCTTTAGCATTTTCATATTTCTTAAGCAGATAACTGACTACTCCTTCATTCTCTTCCGGATCAACAGAACAAGTGGAATATACCATCTCTCCTCCCGGCTTAAGATTTTCAAAAGCTACCATAATAAGTTCTTTCTGCTCTTTTGCTAATTTTGTGATCATGTGCGGATTCCAGATGCCAATTGTTTTCAAGCTTTTCCTGATGGTGCCCGTTCCTGAACAAGGCGCATCCAATAGAATCTTGTCGAACTGCATCCCCCTGATGCCCTGCCCGCGCATCAAAGTAATTATGCAATTGGTGGTCACGCTGCGCTGCAGATTTATCCCTAAGGACTGCAGGCGGTCTCCCTTATAATCATTGGCAACAATTAATCCTTCATTATTCATCATCGCTGCCATCTGCGTAGTCTTGCTTCCCGGAGAGGCAGCCATGTCCAGAACAATATCTCCCGGTTTTGGCTTTAATACTAATGGAGGGATCATGGAAGCCGCTTCCTGCACATAAATTTTCCCCGTATGATGCTCCAGTAAGTTTCCTACATCTCTCCTTTCATCGTGGGAAATCCAGAACCCTTCCTTGCACCATGGAATGGGTATGAGCTTCCATCCTTTGGCTTCGATGCTTTTCTTGACATCCTTGACCGTTCCCAATAAAGTATTGACCCGGATACTTCTGCGCAGGAAAGAAAGAGAATACTTCTTGAATTCTTCCCAGTCAGTCAATAGCGAATATCTTTCTATGAAAGCGGGCTTGAATACGATGTTCTCGGTAGTGGGTATTTGTCTTGGCTCGGACATGGGAAGTAAATAAATATAGCTATTTAAAATGGTTTTGGCTCTTTGATAATATTATGAAGCACAATCTAAAGGATATCACACCAATCTAAAATAATTCCGATTTTAAGAAATATGATAAGATTTATCTTCTTTTTCTAAAGTAAGCGATTACCACAGCTACTATTACAGCTGCAACAATCAAAGTCACAATCCAACTAATTGCATTTAACTGCTTCATTTCCGAAGCAGGCTGGACTGCTGGTGTCGCTTCAGGAACTGCAGGCTGTTCTGCAGTAGCTTGCTCAGCTGCCGGAGCTTGAGCGATAACTTTTTCTCCGATTACGAAGTAGCTGAATCCTGGCGTGCTTGCGCTATAATGTACATAAGCATCATCTTCCACTCCGACTGTAGTTGGAAGCTCTGTCCAGGCATCAGTTACATAATGGAATAAGGCAATACTTTCCTTTGACAGCTGATTTTCAGCTAACCATACTTTTTCAACTTTAAAGTCTACTTTTCCATTTTGGATCAAGTTATCTTTCAAAGCAGGCCCTTTGCTTATCTCCAATTTTTTGTAAATATTTTTAGTAAAAGGCTGGACATAGTTTGGCAATTCTTCTTTTTGCGTGACTTTTAACCAAGCCCCCCACACTTTTTCTACCACATTAAACTCAATTTTTGTTATTCCTAAAGCATCATCTTTAACTGTAATTGTTGCTACGTCTCCTTTATTGATACTGTCCCACACCTGTTGTGAATATTGTCCTGCTGCTGCGGTGCTTGCAGAACCACCACCGCCGCCTGAAGAAGAACTGGCAGTGTCTGTGTCTGCATCTGTGCTTGCGGCAGTAATGGTATCCCCGCTAATACTTGGCCTTGTTCCGGAGAACTGCGGGAGCCTGATCCAAATCCTATTGTTAGCAGTATCCAGATAACAAGGATTAGTTAAATTAAATTCGCTGACAGTGCGCGTGCAATTTTGACTGTTTAATAATTCATCCCATGCCGCTTCTTTTCCAGCGTAGTGTGAATAATTTGCAGAAAGGACGGTTGCGTTAGTTCCATTTGTTGATGCATCCCAGATTACATTCCAATCCTCATCATACAATAAAGGAATGCTCATATTCACATCTGCATTTTCATTTAATCCAGTCTGTGAATCGCTTCCTTCTGTATAAGGCATTGAGACTAACAGGTAATCATAGATTTTGGGCCCGCTTGATCCAAAACGCAGAGCCGAGCTGAAACCACCCGAAGTAGAGGTAGTAGCCGAATCATCAAATAAAGCATCCGGCGGACCTGATGCAAGTAAATCTACATTCACATAATGAACCACTATTCCGCTGCTGGTAAGCCCCATCCTAAAGCTCAGCGCTCCTCCGCCTAATACTGCTGAAAGAGGATCAAAATCACCCTTACTC
Organism: uncultured Methanosarcinales archaeon; assembly: GCA_964360675.1. Lineage (GTDB taxonomy): Archaea > Nanobdellota > Nanobdellia > Woesearchaeales > GW2011-AR9 > JACPIL01. Next base: position 4,456 of record CAYHXT010000046.1, on the reverse strand, counting down.
TTAGAATCAACGATACTACACCCTTCCGGTGGCTCAGGAACATCGCAGGTAGAATTGGATTGATACATCAATATGAAGACGCTTGAAGAGATATCTCTCCCATCTATATCACCAGGGTTAAAAGTATTCATAGTTATATTGCTGCTGGCAGTTAATTGCACTGCTGTTTTTGTATCAACCCTCTTAGGAGCGTAAGTTTGGCTGTAAATATTGATCTCTTTAGTTCCAGTAACATTAAGAAGAGGCAAGTAAAATGCTCCCGCTCCGGATGAAATATCTTCCATAAAAGTCATTTGCCTGGCTCCATAATTAGAATAATCAACTATTGCCTCAATATGGGCATTTACATTACTAAGAATATTGCCGTTAGTATCAAGTAAATTGAATGCAAGCTTAGAGGTATTTACTACCACTTGATTATTCCAATTGGAAGCATCGCTCAGCGAAAAATTGGTGCTTGCTGTCCCGTTCCCTAACATACCGTACATGGTGAAGTTTATTTGTCGTGTAGGATCACCGTAAGTCAAAGTTAAATTTCTGTAAGAGCCAAACCAATAAGAGCTATTTTTAGCTGTAGCGAACATCAAGAAAGTTGCCGATTCAGCTGGCGTCGGCAAAGAGATATTAAAGAATCCAGTCGCATCTGTAAAATTATCCGTCTCACCATTCCAGGCGCTCATACCATAAGGCAAAGCCCCGCGAGCCATAAAAACCATATTCCCCGGTTCCATTAGGAAATGGACCATTTTAAATTGGTTCCACCCCATAACTTGAGAATTATTGATGTAACCAGTAACTCTAACTAATCCTATGGTAGTATTGAAACGTTTGCTCACAGTATGCGTTGTAGCATTATAATTGGATAACAATCCGATGGTATAACTCTGATTCGCAGTAAAATTATTCCAGTTATAGCTTACTGGCAGGCTATTTTGTGGAAATATCATGATTGAATAATTTCTATCTCGTGGGACATAAATTATCGCTTGTGATACGGTGCTATTCCAGTTGCTGGCGACACCAAATCCCAGCTTGATATCCTTGACCATATAATTAAAAGGTATGTGCTCACTGCTGGAGTTTATTGCAGTTATATTGATAGTTCCCGCAGGACGCAGATAAAACTTTAAGTTAGTAGAGCCATTAATCGCTTGATAAGGAAGTTCCGGCATAGATTGGCCTACTTGAAGGATAAAATTATCTGTAGCATTAAACTGTTGAATCACTGGCTTGTACGACCAAGCTGAATTCTCAGATACATTCATAGTAAAATATCCCGGTCCGTGATCGCCCGTGAGATCAGTAGAATTAAAGGATCTGGTGGCATTGCTTCCGATGTACTGCGGCGGACCGCCACTCATTACCCACATAGTCATATTAACAATAGTATTATTCAGGGGGTTTCCAGCAAGATCATAAACCGTTCCATTATATTCCCATGCAGAAACTAAAACAGAACTAAATGACAAAACCAATAAACTCATTAAAAACAAATATAATAACTTTTTCAACATCCGTCCCTCTCATTTATAACTTAATTCTTTTTTGTCTTAAGTAGAATAAACTTGTATATATAACTTCCCCTTCAAGGGAAATCCTCTGCAAAGCTTATATTTTAATAATATCAAGCACCATCATAACTTCATCAACGTAATCTAAACTTAGGATATTCCTAAGATTTCCAAGAGTCAATTTATTCTTTCCGGATCCAGTAAAAAGATAATCTCCTTGATTATCCGATTCAACATCCTTTCCAAAGATATATCCTTCTTTACCTAAAAATTGATCGAACGGAGGATAAATTAGTATTCCTTTACAAAATAATTCATCTAAATTATATGGCTTGACGATGATCGTACCATCCCGAACTCTTAGAAAATCAGAATCCTCTGCGGACAAAGATACCACAAACTGTCCTAAACTATAATGGTTATGGGTCTCAGTTTGTCCTAATATCTCTGACAATTTCAGGGATTCCTGTCCTGATTCAGCTGACGAGAAAGCATCCATGAAACTTAACGTATCCAGATAAAATTTAGGGATGCCGCGTTCTTTCCGCATTGCTATCTTTTTATACATATTGATACTTAGTCTCTCTGGATATATTTAATTATGAGGGAAAAAGATTGTGCGCATTGTATATCTACAATGAACGAGAGAATTGAATTTCTCTGAAATTTATGTCCTTTGGTATGGAATTATTTAGAAAGCAATGCTTGCAGACTTTCTTTAGTTGCTTCAGGGATTATTTTTTGTTGATGAAGGTAAGATAATACTGTTTTTTCGCCTGCACCAAGGATATAGTAGCTATCACTAGAATCATCATAACATAAAGAAATTGACTCGATTAATTCTTTCCTTTGGAAAGGAGTTAAAAATAGGCCTTGTATAAAGGGCTCTTTCTCTTCATTGGAAAAAATATTATTGACTGAAGGATTATAGGTGTAACGTGCTACTTTCTTCTGCACTAATGTTCCTTCTTCAACTATAAGAGAAAGCTGCCCTTTTCTATTTAAGAGTGGGGGAGACCCTATTTTTCCAACGTGAATGTCCCATATGAACGGACGCCAATATTCTCTAGCCAAGAAGAAAAAGTAATCTCCTATATGTTCCTGAAGGTAATCGTAAACCATCTGGGCTTTTTGTTTGTTTTCTTGGTAAGGATATCCTTTTGAAAGAGCCCAATCAAGAATTTGATCACCAGTACTATGGCCGTTCCACAGCGACTCTTGGATTTCAGCATCTTTCTTTTCAAATGCTCTTGCTGCTATTCCACTTCGTGCTTTTGCTTCTTCAGATTCTTTAAATAAGCGCTCAAGTTCTGTTAGTGCAGAAGCGAAATCCATACTTTCTAAAGAAGGGAGACCTATTTAAGATTTATGGAAGTTTAGGTTAATACTAAACTTTCGACTACTAATCTCTCCCGAGCGATTCATATCAGCTTAATTCAGCTTGCGAAAAAACCGCGTTCTGTAAAACTTTCATTGACGTGAAAGCTCCAGTTCTATCTCTACCCGCTTTACACAGCCTAACGCTAGGATGTCTTTTAATTGGCCGACAGTAAGGCTTTCGGAAAATTCTGCCGCCATAAAATAATCCCCGCCGACGCATTCGACTTCCTGCCCTAAGCTATAATCGTGGTTTTCCAATATCTTTTCCAAAGCCGGGTGGCGAAAATCTACGTTCTCATAAAATGTATCGGCCTGATATTCTGTCGGCTGCCCGCCGTCCCGGGGATAGACCATCATGCCTTCATCATCGGAGACTATTATCACTTCTTTTATCCTATAACGGTCAAATATGGCTGGAGCAGCAAAAATATTTGACAATTTTTCGCCGCTTTTGCTTAAGGCGATTCGCCCGTTATAGAAATCACAATCAGATTTAATTTTGTAATTGTAATCGAGATTGAATTTCTCATCCGTCTGGGGAAACTGCAATTTTTCCAGCAGTCCTGAAATCTCTGGTTTTTCCGGCATCCTTGTCGATTAGCGGAACAATTTTATATATTTATGCTTTGGTTAACTGCAAGAAATAATTTCTGATCAGATTAAGGATAGAAATATTATGAAAAATAGCAGTTATTTTATCACTCCAATTAACTGTTTATTCCACCAGGTCTCTCCCCAAATAACTCTTCGCGGTGTTTCTCTTTTTACTGAGGAATGGGAGATAAGATAGTCTAATTCCGATTTATTATAAAAAATGGGAACCCCTTCTCGTAAAACATGCTCACTTACTGAATCGATGGGAATAGAAGTCCCCGACCTGTAATTAGCTCCCGCCAACATTTGATTAACGCCTCGACAAACAAGATGCATTTCCTTATAGATCAATTCTAAAACGCGCATGCTAACACCATAATCATCACAAATTTCTCTCCTAACTGCTGGGATAACCTTCTCCTCGGTCATATTTTCTCTGGTAACGATCAAGAAATCAACATCATTAGGATCGATAGGGACTCTTTTTATGCGTTTTTCGGCAGGACCAAAAAAGAAATATTTTTTAGCTGTGGTTAGCTGTTCGGTAAAACCGGGATAATGCACCGCTGAACCAAAAACAATGATAGCAACCAGATCGTCAACCGAAATAGTTTTACCTTCGATTTTCCAAGAAACCAAATTATCATATAAGTTGTTCAAACTTATTTTATAAGAACCATTAGGTAAATGCAGTTCTCCCAATTTTTTCGCCTCATGATAATCTCGAAAATCATCCAAGGATAATTCTATTTCTACCATAATGTAAAATTTATGCTTTACTTTAAAAAATTTCCCAACGGCTCTGTAGAAAATGTAGGTTAGTGGCATGAGGTCAAAGCCGATAATTGTTGACAGCAAGCTGACAAAAGGGTTGCTCCCTACGGGAAATGTCAGCTTTCCATGAAAAGAAGCAATGGCTTTGAAGCCACTAACCCGAATGAAATGAGATTTTCTACAGAGCCTTTCCCAAC
>CAYHXT010000045.1:0-6961 GCA_964360675.1 uncultured Methanosarcinales archaeon | reverse complement strand
TAAAACGAGATTTTGGCTAACGCCAAAGGCCTATTGCTCATAAAGAAACAGTGTCTAAAATGATAAACTTTATTAATAATCTGCATTTTGGTTTCTTGATGCGGTAGTAGTATAGTGGTTAGTATACGGCCTTGCCATGCTTTTGCGCGAAGAGGCTGTGACCGGGGTTCGAAAGGCAGAGATGTCGCGGAAGTCCCCGCTACCGCATTTTTTCATTATTAATCTTTAATTAAGATCATTTTTAGAAATCATTATTTTTTAGAGCATAGATAAACATTTAAACAACAAATTTTTTCTTTTCCACGGCAGCCAGATTCGAAAGAAGAGGTTGAGCTTGTGAAATCCAGCTGGTTTATCGAATGATTGTAAAACCTGTCTCGAAAGTTTTGGCTGAGGAATAGTTTATATAAGAAAGAGTCGCAGAAGAGTTTATGCAGAGAAGTTTGCAGGTAGAATAATTTATATACTGCTTTTCCATCTTTTGCACGGGAAATGAAATGGAGATAAAAAATATTTTTTTAATCTGTCTGTTGGGGTTTCTGTTATTTATCCTGGTTGGTTGCGGCTTGGATCAATCAGCGGTTCCTGTAAACAAAGAGGAAGGTATTGCAGAAACAATCGGGGACATTGAAAATATTTCTGCGGGAGAATCGCCGGAAGAATTAGAAGAGCAGCTTAGATGTGAATATAACAGCGATTGTCAGCAGAATTTCTTATGCATCGAAGGAACCTGCAAGACGTTAAGCAGCCTGTTTGAAACAGATTGCGAAGAAAAATGCAGCATCTCCGGCGCAAAGATATCTACCAGCGATAAAGAAGTGTATGATTTAACCATGGGCCGGGGAAGCTATACCTATGCCGGAGCATTAGAATGGAGGCTGATGAAAACCGTGCCTTACTGCAAGGGCAAAGATCCGCTGGTAGCAATTACTATCATCAAGAAAACTACTGGTAAGATTATCGGTGAGCAAGTGGTCACACTGCAGGAGAAAGAAACGAGCGGCATCATCACTCATCCTACCATCAAAGGGATTTCTTTTACCATGACTTTGGATAGCGTGAATGAGCAGTGTTCTTAGCGCTTTTTTGATAATGCTTTTTGAGAAGGAATGAAGCCATTTTAAGAAAAAAGTGGCCCCACTGGGACTTTCAGCAGTAATTATTTCGCCTGCCTTTGAACCCAGGACCTCTGGCTTTCCAAGCGGAATTAATGGTTTAGGTTAAGTTGAGCCATTAATGGTCGTATAAGACCAGCGCTCTGAACCAGGCTGAGCTATGGGGCCGGGAAGAGGGGAAGTATCTTTCTTTAAAAGGTTTATTGTGGTTTTGGAAGCGGTTCTCTTTTCAGCTTGATTTTTAAATTCTTTTTAAACTAAGCTTATAACCCAGTTTTATCTACCCTCCAATTACTACAAACTTATTTAAACCAAAAAATAAATATTTTCTTAATTTTTGTATCCCATGAACATAAATCAAATTAAAAAGTTAATGGAGAGGAAAAAAACTTCTCATAAAGGTGAGAATGGCCACGCGCTGATAATTGGTGGTTCAGAAGAATATGTAGGCGCTGTTGTTCTGGCTGGTTTGGCGGCTCTCCGCTCTGGTTGCGACATGGCGACGGTAGCTGCGCCGGAAAAAGTAGCTTGGGCAGTTCATCAATATACTCCTGATTTAATGACTTACAAAGTTAAGGGGAACACTTTCACTATCAAGAATGCCAAAGAGATGGTGAAATACGCGGACAAGTTTGATGCAGTCTTGATAGGCAACGGAGTTACTCGAAAAGCAGACAAATTCTGCCAGTATTTTGTGCATAAATCACAGAAATTAAAAGTAATTGACGCTGATGCTTTAAAATCCCTTTCTTTTAAAGACTTTAATAACAGCATCGTGACTCCGCACGAAACGGAATTAGAGTTGATGCTGGTGCACAGCAACAAGGAGTTTTTACTGCCTAAATTGCGTGAAGCAAACGCCAAGGAGAAAGCGGAAATTTTGCAAGGCAATCTGCGTTATTTCCTGCAGAATAATAATGTCCTCCTGGTGAAAGGGCCCACCGATTTAATTATCTCTGCCAATAAAATTGCTTTTAATCGGACCGGTAACCAAGGCATGACCAAAGGCGGCACGGGAGACATCTTAGCTGGTTTAGCAGCAGGTTTCTTAGCCAAATCCAAAGATCTGTTTAAAAGTGCGGTTGCCGCTTCATACATCAACGGATTTATCGGCGACCAGCTGCTGAAGAAAAGGAAAGGGTATGTGTTTATCGCTTCGGACATTCTTGATGATTTGGAAAAAATACGAGGGATTGAGAAAAGCAAGAAAAAGAGATAGTCTTTTATATTCTTTTAATATACTCATCCTATCAATTATTATGAGGTGAATATAATGGGTTGCGGATGTTGTTCGGATGGTATGTGTGTGCGTTGCCATGGAGTTAAGAAACTAGTATTAGGAGTTTTAGTCTTGGTTTGGGCTCTTTGGTGGTCTTCACTTGACTGGCGGCTAGTTCTTGGAGGCTTATTAGTTGTAGCAGGAGTTATGAAGCTCGTTAAGCCCCTGTGCGGTCATTGCGCTATGCCAGAGAAAAAGAAGAAGTGAATTAGAATAAGTGAATTTTTTTGTTATTTTTTTTATTTTCTTTAATTTTACCGGCTGCTGAGATAAGCGGGCCGCTCTCCTTCGACAAATACAAATATTTAAATATCTGAGATGAGTTTTTCTCTTTATGTATCAGGCAATGATGTATAATCTGTACCAACAGCCGGAGAGTTTTTTAGTGATTCTAGTTTTGCTTTCGGTTTGGGAATTGGTGTGGAAAGGATTTGGGTTATGGCATGCTGCCGAGAATAAGCAAAAAGGCTGGTTTATTGCTATGTTGTTGCTGAACACTTTAGGATTGCTGCAAATGGTTTATTTGGTATGGTTCAAGCCGAAGCGCAGGCGGGAAACGCCGTTAAAATCAGCCACCAAGTCAGTGAGAAAAAAGAAATAAATCATCATTAACAAATAAATCACCATTAACAAATAAATCATCATTAACAAATAAATCATCATCAACAAATCAATCATCAAGAGATAAAACGCATTTTTAGGATTATGGTTTTATTTCATCTCTTCTATCTCAACTTTTCCTTTCTTAGAATTCACTATGTAATCTTTAAGCTCACTAAATTTAGCTATCCTGGCAACCCATTCCGGAAGCAAAATGCGTTCTCCCCGGAACTGTAAATGGGTGATGATTTTCTGCGAAAGTTCGCCGTGGGCATCAATTTTTAATTCTTTCAGGACATCATCTGCGGCATTTTTCTTTCTGGACTGCAGGCTTTCTTCTGTTTTCCGGTGCAGGAATCTGGCGATTTGATCAGGAAGATCAAGCGTGCTTATTTCACTCAACCCCTGCAGTCCTGGAGAAATGTTTGCTTCGATAACCAGCGGCCCGGTTGGGCCTTCAAGAATGTCGACTCCGCAAATATCTGCTTTTAATGCTCTGGCGGTAGTTAGTGCCAGATGAATTATTGCTGGACTTAATTGCACCGGCTGTCCCTTTCCTCCTGCATGGATGTTTGCTCTCTTTTCTTCAGTCTGCGCTTTCCTTCTCATGGCGGCGATAACCTTATCTCCGACCACTAGAGCTCTGATATCTGTTCCTCCGGTATCAATATATTCCTGGATGATAAACGGCTGCTTGAGTGCTCCCAAAGCATCCAATAACGAAGAAGCAGAACTTATGGAATCGGCAAACATTACGCCTTTTCCCTGCGTTCCTTCCGGGAATTTCATGACAATCGGATAATTGACCCTTTTAAGCAGTTCTTTTGCAGTTTCCGTGGTAGAAGAAAGATAAGTCCTGGGCATGGGGATGTTGTGCTGCTGAAGCACCAGATGCGTAAGCAGTTTATTATGCACAGTAGTGAAGGCGTTGGCAGGAAGGGGCATATACGGAACTTTTCCTTCCAGCAGGGAAGCGATAGAACAGAGCAAATTAGCATATCTGAATGAGCCTTTTACATAGACGCAGTCGTAATTATCAAGCAGCTTATTTTCATAAAAAATGCCGCTTTCTTTTCCCAGGCGCACTTCAATCTTGGTCAGATAAAGCAAGTCTACCTGCTGGAAATATTTCTTCATGGCTTCCCCGGACATCTCTGAACTTTTACTTCCCAGCGAGATGAGGGCGGCTTTCATTTATCCCCCGGTTCTGCATCTTTAGACGGATCGATAAGGAAATTGCCTCTATTCAACACGTTTTGGCCTATGAGCATTTTGTAGGTCATATGGTTTCGGTCAGCCAGAGTAAATTCTTCTTCAATGCAGATATCTTTTAAGATCACCGTAACTTTTACCGCTGGCCGTTTACGGATTCCTGACGCAGATTTAATCACTTTAGAACGCAGGACCGGGCCTAGCTGCAGTTCTCCTGCTAATGATTCATCGATAGAGGAAGAAGTAGCTCCGGTATCAATTCTCGCTACCACTTTAGCCTCCTGCCCGTTGTTGCCTTTAACAGTAACAGTTTCCGTCAATCGTAAAATAACTTTATCTTTCATGCAGGGGTGAATTTGGATTTCGTTTTATAAGGTTTTTGCTGTGATTAAGCGAGTAGTCTCAGAAATCTTTTTAAAGCGGGTGATGTTTTGCCAATTAGCGCCCCGGTGGTGTAGACGATAAATCTTTGCTGGTTTATTGACACTATCCGGACTATCATACTGCCCTTTCGTGGGAAACCAAGGACAGGCGGTGACCCGGGTTCGAATCCCGGCCGGGGCACTTTTTAACTTATTATGCACAAAAATGTCGCGGGTTTAAAACCCCGCCCTTTAGGGCGACATTTTTGGCATCCTAAAAATGCGTAGTTTAGAAACCGTCTCTTTTCAAACCTCATCCTTTAGGACGAGGTGAGACGGTTTCACGCATTTTTATGATTTTTAGATTTCCTGTTTCTGAAACTTTTTTTCAGGAAAGGTCAGTGGCCGGAGGTTTAATATCCGTCTGAATCTCGGCCGGAACCAGCCATATATTTATATATATTTATCAAATATGGAAGACCATGGTTTCATTTACTTATGTAGATACCAAAGATGCGCTCTACGAAGCTGCGCGGGAATGGAATTCCGCCGTTGATTTGGCAGTGGATCTGGAATGTGAAAATAATCTCCATCATTACGGGGCTTACATCACCTTAATTCAAATATCTGATAAAGAAAAAAACTGGATAGTTGACGTTTTGGTTTTAAAGGAAATCCAGCCTCTGGCAGACATTCTTGAAAATAAAAATATCCTGAAAATATTTCATGACGTAAGTTTTGATTTCCGGATTCTTCACGAACAGTTTTCATGCAAGCCCAGAAATGTTTTTGACACGCAGTTGGCCGCTTTATTGCTGGGAAAAAAGCAGCTGGGTCTCGGTGATTTGCTGAAAGAAAATTTCAGTATTGAAAAAGAGCGTAAATATCAGATGGCAGACTGGACCAAAAGGCCGCTGGATACTAAAATGCTTTCCTATGCGGCAAAAGATACCCAATATTTGATCCAGCTTCGCGACATCTTCAAGAAGGAACTGCAGCAGAAAGGGCGCTGGTCCTGGGCTGAAGAAGAATTTGCGGTGCTGGAACGGGCAGATTTCAGTTATAACGAACAGACTTTTATTGATGTCCGCGGCGTTAAAGTTTTTTCTCCGGGACAGCTGGGCATTTTCAAAAAATTGTTTCTTCTCCGCCAGAAATTGGCGAAGAAAGTGGATCGGCCGTCACATTTTATAATTAACAACCATCATCTGCATGATTTTTCCCTCCATCCGCCGCAATGGGAAAAGGTGCGGGGAGTGCATCCCATAGTGCGGAAGGAAGCTGCTCAGTTTTATGCTGCTGTGGAAGGGGGGAAAAGAGAGCCGGAAGAAATCCAGGTGAAAGAAAAAAAAAGGTATTCCCAGCAGCAGAAAGATTTGTTTGAACAGCTGAATGAACTGCAGCTGAAAGCAGCCGATAAGACGGGCATCAAAGGGCATTTGATAATCAACAAGGAACAGATGAGTGAGGTCGCTTCTGCTAACAAAACAGATTGCCTGAGGAAGTGGCAGAAACAATTATTGGCGGATGAAGGATTAAAATTAGGATGAAATCAGGTTTGGTGTGATTTTTGTGCAATAAGAATAAAAATATAAAAAAATAAAATTAAATCGTTAGGCTAAAAGCCCACGGAGTTTGGATTGCCAGCCACATTAACGTCGATCCAAAAAGAGCCATGTTCTTCAGGAAATTAATCTTCTCTGCCATCTTCTGCTCTTCCGGCACCGCCCAAAAATTGTGCATCTTGAACGACGCCACCATTAAGAACAGAGCTAGCAGCAGAACGCCAACTTGCGGATAAACTCCCAGCAAAACACTTATTCCCCCCAGCAGCAACAGTAATCCGGAAAACAGTACGGCCTCTCTTGCCAGCGGCACATTCTTAGATTTCGCATATTGCGTCAGCATATCTAATTTGAGAAAATGGTGGCTGGCGCTCAAAAGGTAATATCCTCCGACTATAATTCTTCCTACTAAAACTATTACTGGAAACAAAGTTTCATAGTATGCCATAGTTAACACCTCCGCTATGGGAAAAAATGCAGGGTATTTAAAATATGCGGTGATAAAGGCTGTTGTAAAAATAAGCGCCAGCGCTCGGACATTCAGAGAAACTGTGTTTTTTTGAAAGGAACCCAGTTTCTCGTTTGAACCGAGAATCCCAGAGGGAGCAGTTCTCTTGTTTTGATTTCGAGACTGCCGCACTACCGGATTATGCGACGCTGGCGTAACAAAGTGAAGCCAAGTCGCGACCAAAACGCGTAAGTCGTTTTGTGTATGTCCGCAGAAAAGCAGCGACTTTTCTGGGACGCTAAAAATGATTCAATCATTTTTATGCGCGACGCAAGAAATGTGGAAGATACCACATTTCTGCGCAGAAAACTGATTTTTGT
>CAYHXT010000044.1:0-7037 GCA_964360675.1 uncultured Methanosarcinales archaeon | reverse complement strand
TGATGGCACAACTGCATAATCCTGCCCGAGGCAGGGAGGTTTTCCTTGAAGAAAATATATCTCTGCTTTTGGGATTATCCCGTGAATTGGAAATTGGCGACCACAGTCCGGAAATGAGGAAGGCAGTATTTTTTCCGCGGGGAATTACAGGATTCAATCTGAGATGGCATGCGTTGCCTTTTGAATTATTGAATCATTTAACGCTGTCAAAACATCGCCATGAAAAAAACAGCTACGAGATCGCTTTGCTCAACATTTTTTCCCTTTACAGCATGTATTATCAAGGGAAATCCGGGGAAGTAAGGATCAATCATCCTTTGAAAGAACCGCTCAACCTGGAGCTTGATCATGTAGCTGAAACGGTAAGCAATCCCGATGAAGGATATTATAACTGTTCAAAAAGATCGCTTTATACGGCCAGAAAATTATTAGAGTTTGCAGATAGCCGAAAAATCCATGAAGTGAATTATTTAGGTGGTTTATACCATATGACTCAGATCGCTTATTTTTTAGAACACCCGGATTACAGCTTTAAAACGCTGGATGATTATATCGCTGGGAAAGGATGAGTTTCTTTTTGGGTGAAACTATAAAAAATAAATGAAAGAAAGGTTTTCTTACGTTGTCAATTATCTATCCTCAATATGTTTGTCAGAGTGTTTATCCGAGTAGTTATCACGATGGTGATCAGTATACGACGGTTTATAAGGATTCTTCATGGTATCATTATGATAACTGTCTTTGTGGTCTCTGTGGTCTCTGTATTCGGCGGAGTAGCATTCTTCTTCATTAAGTGTCCCCAGCACTTGCGCAACCCTTTCGTTTCCAATCTTGCTTAAATCAATCTTCTTTCCATTCAATTCTACAACGATTTGTTCTAATTCCATTTTATTCAACCTCCGCTTTTGCTAACTCTTGTTTTACTTTTTCGCCAATGTGTGAAAATAACATTTTATAGCTGGGACAGTAAAGGTTTTCTTACGTTGTCAATTATCTATTTGCCATGGTCAAGGTGCTTATCCGCGTAGTAATCTATATGTACCGGGTCTCGGTAGTCGGGGTCGTCCATGTAATCACCATAATGTTGGTCGTTGTGGTCAGAGTGGTCGATGTAGTTTTTTCCGTAGCATTCTTCTTTATTAAGTGTCCCCAGCACCTGCGCAACCCTTTCGTTTCCAATCTTGCTTAAATCAATATTCTTTCCATTAACTTCTACAACTGTTTGTTTTTCAACGATTTGTTCTAATTCCATTTTATTCAACCTCCGCTTTTGCTAACTCTTGTTTTACTTTTTCTCCAATGTGCAAAAATAACATTTTGTAGCTGGGACAATAGTAATCCTTGCTGTCGATATTTCCTGTAGCACTATAAGCATTGTGCATGCAGCCGGAATTGCAGATTTTGTTGTATTCACAAGGCTGGCATTCACTGACCCGGGAAGACCTTTTTTGTAAATGTATTCTTTTGCCAGAAGTCAGGATTTCAACAAGGTTATCAGTATTAATGTTCCCAAATCTGAAATCAGGTATGCCGTCAAACCTTCCGCAGGGATAAATATCGCCTTGCGGGCCGACGGAAATAAAATTATATTGGCATCTGCCGGTGTAAGAGCATTCCCGCGGCTCGTCAGTAATAGTAGTTCTTATCAAATCATCGAACGGGTCTATTCTTACTTTAGAGCCGTCGGTAAACCAGATGTCAAACAACTTGATTAATTCCTGCCCGTATTCTTCCGGACCGATACCTAGTTCCTGATAACATCCGGCTGCTCTTCCAGATTTTATCAATGGATTAAGCTGGATGCTAATGTCTTCTTTTTTAGCGAATTCATAAATTTCAGGAATATGCTTAATATTAAGCCGGTTTAGTACAACTATTATTCCCCCGCCCACGCTTTTTTTCCGTTCTCCTTCGCCGATAGTTCTTTCTTTGGCTTTCTTTACCGCTTCCAAGGTTTGATAAAAGCTGCTTTGCAAATTCTTGTACGGCCGAGTTAGATCATGCAATTCTTTAGGACCGTCTAAGCTGAATCCCAAACTAAAGTCATTTTCTACGCAGAAATCGAGAACTTCATCAGTAACTAAAGTTCCATTCGTCTGAAAACCATTGCCAATTTCCTTTCCTTCATGCTTCTTCTGCAACTGAACTGCCTGGCGATAAAAATCTAACGGCATTAGTAATGGCTCTCCGCCGTGCCAGATGAAACTTACCTTTTCGTGAAGAGAAACCACTTTGTCAATCATGTTTTCTAATGTTTCTTCACTCATGACACCTTTTTCTGCTTCAGTAGAGACATAACAATATTTGCATCCTAAATTACAGCTATGCGTAGGTTTTGCGATTACAGTTATTTTTTTCTGACAATATTCTGTTAATGCCATGTTTTGTGTTTATCAATAATCACTTCTGATACAAGCTGACTTTAGCAAGTTTTAGTTCTAAATAACAAGGGTAGCATTTTAACCCTTACCATTCAAGCTTCCGGATTCTATCTTCCTCCCTGATCAGACGTTCTATATCTCCATACTGGGATTTTAACCCTTTTACTTCTTCATGACATCCGATACTCTCGTATAGCTCTACGGCTCTGCGATAAGAATCCATATCAGACTTTACACCCCAACTATTTCGTGAAATGTCACCTGCAGCGAGCCGCGCATTTGTATAAATCCCCATATCCTTGGATTTCATTTTTTCCCGAGCCCTTTTTTCATCATCATTATCTCCGAGAGACCTATAATCTCCTATTACGTCCACTAATGCTTCATAAGCACTACGAAAATCAGGCGGAGATTGAGCTAAGGCTCTTTGAACATTATTTTCGTGAGACATTACGGAAAACAGTTTACTTTCTGTGCTAACCGTTTCCAATTCCCATGCGCGATTTTTAATTCTTTTTTCTAAATTTCTTTCTCCTCTTCCCATTTGCTTCATCACCTCATTTCATATACTTTCTGATGATTCCTTCTAAAGGAATCTCATTTGGCCCATCCCACAAAGCAACCACGTGGTCGTATTGCTTGCCTATGCGCAGGATTAGTGCTGGATCAGTACTTACTACTACCGGCCGGAGAACTTCTTTTACTTTTAATTCAAATTGATCTTCCGTAGGAATCCAAACAATATATATTTCTGGCTGAAGAAGTGTTTTTCCTTTGAACTTTCCTCGTCGTTTTACATCTGATAACAGAGAAAAATATTTTGCTTGCGCTTCTGAAATTCGATCAGATGCTACTTCTGGAACTTCTGGAACTTTTACTTTGCATGATTCTACAGTTCCCCTAGAAGTCCAAGTTCCCATTATAGTTATATTCTGATCACCCTTATTACCATCTAGCTTAACATCATGAAATTCATGTTTTCCACTATAATGACCATTACTCACATACTCACTATGCGATATACTAACCGTTTTCCACCCACCATAATTTATTGCACCATTATGGGTTATATTTTTAATACAGTATGTAATACTAGGACTAGTGCATCTATCTAAATTTAGGTTTATCACCTCTTCTTTTTCGTACGCTGCTCCTAGTACAAGCGGCATAATTAGGGTAAGTTGTGGTTTTGAATAAGTAAAATTTACTTCATTTATATCTCTACAATTATTGTCCTCTAAAAAACTATTTATTATAATTTCAGCGTTATTGGGAATTAATGTGACATCCCTTTCCAACTTATACATTTTCTGCGAAATTCGGGGATATTCCTGCGCTAATTCATTGGAAACATATTCTGCTAAATTAGTGGTTTCAGTACGTTCGACCCTTTCCATATGTTCTGCCAATATTTCTGAAATTACTAAAGGAAATTCTTGCTCTTCCGTTTTGGTAGTAGTTAATTCATCTAAACTAACCGTTTTTTTTGTTGAAATTGTTGCCATGTTTTCATTACCCCCATTTTGTACAATATTTACCTATAAGTAACCAGTTCTTTTATCTATCAAGCCGTAGATTAAAATTTAGGTTTAAACAAGTTTAAGCAAACCAAAACTAAACAGCACCACGAATCGATAGTAAATTATTTAAACAAACGCCAGAGAAAAGCAAGATATGCCTAGCAATGACCTTACTATGGAATTATTTGCCTTTTTCAATAACTGCGGTTATGTCCTGGGCAGGAAAATTGGCGAAGGTAAAACCAGAAATGTATACGAAGTGGTAAAAAGAGACACTTTAGACAGATGCATCGCAAAATTACAGAAGCCTGAACCGGACAATTCTACTATTCAACGCCTGATTAATGACACCAAGGAAGATCAAATCTACAATGAAATTAATACCCTTAGCGGGCTGGAACACCCGAACATAATTAAAGTGCACCGCGGATTATGGGGCTGTGAAGGCTTGGGATATTACATTTTGATAGAAGAATACTTCGATGCCGTTTCGCTGGAAGAATTGATAACAGAAAACGGTCCGGTGAAGAATCACGACCGGTTAGTCCAGATTTTTTCAGGCATAGCAGAAGGGTTAAGATACATCCATTCGGAAAAAAATCTTCTGCACCGTGACCTTAAATCCTCAAACATTCTTATAAGCAAGCTGAGCGATGAAGTAAAAATAACTGACTTCCAGAACGTTGCAAAGCTGGAAGAAGTGGCTGACAAATGCTTGCCGACAAGGGGCGGAACTCCATTTACATATCCGGAGCTTCTAAACTGCTTAATCAATAGGACAGAAAATCATGCCGGGCTGCAGAATGAATTTTATGCTTTTGGCGTTATGATGTATCACGCGTTAACTGGAGAACTTCCATTCAAATACAATATTGTGGAGCATCCGGAAGGAAAACCAATAATCATCGCCGGAGAAAGAGTGCCAATAGCATTGGTTGACGGAAACAGGCATCTCGATAACATTACAGCGCAGGAGCATGACCATAAGCTTGAAGAACTGTTGTCAAAGAATATCAAACCGGAATATCGAGCTTTGCTTAGAGACTTGCTTGCAATGCAGCATTGCGGCTTTGATTACGCCAATCCGGATAAAGCGCACAGAAAGCTTGTCCAAGACCTTACTGAATTGAAAAAACCCAAACCATCGCATTTCGATGTCGCAATTTCAAAACTTCTTGCAAGCGATAGATTTGAACCGGAACTGATTGAAAAATGCGCGGAATACGTTTTGGCTGAAGGCATCAGGAAAAGAAAAGAGCCAATATTCCATCCGCGTTCCGGAAAAACCATTACCAAGCATGAAGGCAGGGAAGAATATGTCATCACATTCGACGAACATGAAATTGCGGTTGAAGAGCTTTATGAGAGCGATCGCAATGGCCCGCGCAGCCATCCTGAATTTACAGAAATTGAAAGGCCGAATAACGAAGGCGGCTTGATTATAATTGATGTTTACCGCAATTATTCTAATGGCTTATGGAGCGGAATGTGGAGAGAAGTTAAGGAAAGAAAATTTATTCTGCTAAAAGAAGGCAAACCGGTGCTGCGGGCAAAAAGAACTATCGGCGGAGAGCATGGCAATGTACATCATGGCGCTACAAGAACACTGTCGACAGAATGGGTGAAGGATTGTTAGATTACCATGCAATTATTTCTCTGAAATAATTCCAACCAATGGGCTGGATGCCAGGCAAAGGTTTCTTAAAGCAGTACTGAGATGAAATATAACGGCATTTTCTTTGGGATTTTTTTCTAATAGCCGGTAAAGGCGAGGAAATAAGTCCTTGTTAAGCTCGTGAATCAGTTCTATTTTAGATAATTCTTTTTTCAGGTAAGCATCTTCCAGCAGCGAAAAAGAGCTAATCAGTTTTTCAGCAAGTTGGATTTGTTTGAAATTAATCTTGTTCTTGTCAAGGAAACGGTTTAAATGGTATAAATCCCTCAGGCAGTGCGTGAAATGGCTCAGGAAGCCAAAAAAATATTCCGCTTTTTCAGTAAGCATTCTTTGCTTTGAGATGCTCCTCCTGCAATAATTATCCAGCTTATGTATTCTTAACATAATCTGCTCGTAATCGAAGAATGGCGTATTTCTCGACAACCGGTCGTTTGTATTTTTAATCATCAGCAAAGCATTGAGGAAGATTTTTCTGAACATAGGTTCAAACTGTTCTGCTGTTGGCTCAGAAATACTTTCCAGCAGGCAGGAATTCTTGCTGGTTCTGGATGCTTCCAGCCCAAAGACATAGTCCCGAGCAACTCTGCAAATCAATTCATATTGGGCATCATCTTTGAAAACCATCTTGATAGAATCATATCCCTGTCGATAAGCATTCAAGATAGCAATCCTTATGGCAGTTTCGGAATTCTGGGTGATGTTTATTTGCGCAGATGAAATAATTTTATCAACCGGAGAAATCAGAAGATAGTTTCTGCGTTCATCCAGGTTAATTTCCGAGCCTTTGTATAGATTAAAGTTCCTGCACCATCGCTGAGGAACGGAAACCATTAAAGTAGACTGGCCTTGGCGTACTAACTTACGTTTCATTTTGTAGGAGAATTAGCACAGTTTTATAAGCTTTCCACTAAAATTTCACATTTGTGTTTCTCCATTTCCGGATAACAGACCAGTCCATTTCCTCAACAAAACATTTAAAAATCACCACTATTTTAGGATAACAGATATGGATTCAGTAAGAAAAGCCGGAAGTTAGGATTTCTGATTCTTTTTAGTAGCTGTTAGCTTATTTATCAATAAAAGATTAAAAAATCAAATCAAAAACATAAATATTTCAAGAGGGTAAATCTCATGAAACTCAATCAAGATCCAAAATCAAGACACATTCAGTACAATTCCTTAAAACAGACCGCCACCTTAGAAGGCCACCCGGAGATCAAGGGATACGATTTCGATCAGGAATTTAATTTCAAAGAATTCTTGGAAGCATATTCATTGATGGGATTTCAGGGCACGCACCTGGCAGAAGGAATAGAGATCATCAAAGCGATGCGCAGAGAAAAAGCAAGGATTTTCTTAGCATACACTTCTAATCAGATAAGTTCCGGAAATCGGGAAATCATCAAGTATTTAGTCAAACATAAGAAAGTTGATGTCATAGTGACATCTGCCGGCGGAGTG
>CAYHXT010000043.1:0-7222 GCA_964360675.1 uncultured Methanosarcinales archaeon | reverse complement strand
GATGGACGGATGAAGAGATTGACATCGGCTTTGAAAGTTTGCGCAAGCCGCAGGTAACTGGTGTAACTCAAAAAGCAAACCCTTCCAGAAGTTAGTAAAATCTGTTTTTTCCACCAGTATATTTACTGGTGGTGAATCAGTGATTTCACCTAGATTGGAAAAAGCAGGGTCGGAAATTCGACCGAGCGAAGCGAGCATGCCGCCGGTGTGTTCACCAGCGGTGTCGAATTTCTTTGACTCTGGATACCTATAACCACCAAATATTTTTAAACATCTATTCTTTTACATATAAAAAAGCAGCGAATATTTGCGGGACTAAGTTGCATAAACTATAACTTTCATGGTGTTGGATGGATCAGAAAGAATATCAGGATTTATTGGAAAAATATAAGAGCCGGGTTGCCAGCGAATTCGGCAGCTCTTCTCTTGCTCCTAAGGCAACTACCAAAGAGTATGCTGATTTTAAACGGGAACTTTACCCCGCCCACTATTCGTTGTATGAAAAATCATGCAATTTTGCGGATAATATGTTCCGGCTTTCAGTGGATCAGCAGAAAGCGGCGGCCATGCAGAAAAATCTTGATCTTTGTCATTTGAATGTCCGCCCTTCCGGCGTCATAGCCCTTTCCTTTTTATTTCCACTAATAGTCATCGTGGTCGGCTCTTTGATTACGTTTGGAATATTCGGCATGTTTTTCTTTTTGATATTTTTCTTGATGATCGGACTGCTGATGATTCCTGCGCTGCAGCGCGTTCCTGATTTTATGGCCAATACCTGGCGGATGAAAGCGTCCAACCAGATGGTCCAAAGCATTTTTTACATAGTCACTTATATGCGGCACACGTCCAATTTAGAAAGAGCCATAGAATTCGCAGCTGACCATCTTGAACCGCCCCTGTCGCTAGATTTTAGAAAAATTCTGTGGGACGTGGAAACTGAACAGTACGGCACTATCCGAGATTCTGCTGATGCTTATCTGAAGGTGTGGAAAGAATGGGATAAAGAATTCGTGGAATCTTTCCATTTGATTGAATCTTCATTGTTCGAAACGTCTGAAGAAAGGCGGTTAGCTTTATTGGACAAAGCGCTGGACGTCATTCTTACCGGAACTTACGAAACCATGCTTCACTATGCGCATTCTCTTAAGTCCCCCATCACCATGCTTCACATGCTGGGCATTATTTTACCCATATTAGGGTTAGTGATTCTGCCATTGGTAGTCAGTTTCATGAGCAGCGGCGAAGGTTCCAGCCCTTTCGTATCAGCTGTTTATATTTCCGTCTTATATAACGTAAGTCTGCCCTTCGGCGTCTATTATCTGGGAAAAATAATTTTATCCAAGAGGCCGGCAGGTTACGGCGCAGTAGACATCGGTGAAAAACCGGGGTTACAGAAATTCAGGAATGTAGCTATCTCACTTAGCAAAAACATGACTGTTTGGGTAAACCCCCTTTATTTCTGCCTGATGGTTTTTATTGCAAGTTTGCTGATTGGTTTCAGCCCGTTAATCATGCATTCTTTTGGTGTGGGCGATTTTGCTTTTGATCAAAATGACAATTTAAAGATGCTGGATTACGTCTGTCCTCCAGAGCTGGGGCCGGCGTGCACTGATGAAGAAAAAATAGGCCCTTACGGCGTAGGCTCTTCGATCTTATCTTTGGTGGTGGTGCTTGGCTTTGGCGTTTCCATTGGATTATTTTTTTCCCTTCGTTCAAAAAACGTAATTAAAATCCGCCAAAGAACCAGAGAGCTGGAAGATGAATTCTCTTCCGCATTATTTCAATTAGGCAATAGGTTAGGTGACGGGATTCCAGCGGAAATAGCTTTTGCCAGAGTTGCCGAGACTATGCGCGGGACCGTGTCTGGAGATTTTTTTGCTCTCGCAGAAAAAAATATCACCAAGCTGGGCATGGGGCTGGAACAGTCATTGTTTGATCCTAAAGTAGGCGCAGTAGTGACATTTCCTTCCAATGTCATTGAATCATCCATGAAAGTATTAGTTGAGAGCGCTAGGAAAGGGCCGCGAATAGCTGCCCAAGCCCTGTTGTCCATGTCCCGCTACATCAAAGAAATTCACCGCGTAGAAGAACGGCTGCAGGATTTGATGGCAGACATCATCTCTTCCATGAAATCGCAGATTAAGTTTCTTACTCCGGCTATCGCCGGGATTGTCATTGGAATCACTTCCATGATTTCAACGATATTGACTAAGTTAAGCGCACAGCTTGGCGCTTTTTCCATGGCGCAGGGTTCTGGCGGAACGGCCGGATTCGGAGATCTATTGACCATATTCGGGATAGGGATTCCTACTTTCCACTTCCAGATAATCGTTGGCATTTATGTGGTCCAGATTGGATACGTTTTGACTATTTTAAGCAACGGCATTGAGAACGGAGCTGACAAATTAGGGGAGAGATACGCTTTGGGAAAGAATTTAATCAGCAGCACCCTATTGTACTGCGCTATAGCTGCCATTGTCATACTGCTTTTCAACTTCTTCGCCAGCACCATCATGCAGAGGACGTTTACGGTATAGAAGAATCATTTCTGCATTTGCATACTTCCTCAAGACACACCAAAAACATTATAAATTAACTCTTAAATTAGGCTTATCTAAGGGGCCATAGTTCAGACTGGGAGAACACATGGCTGAAGAGTAATGGTTTACTACGAAACCATGACGTCGTGGGTTCAAATCCCACTGGCCCCACATTTTTTCTTTGATGTCATTTTTTCTTCTTTTTCTTGCTCTTAAACCCATCTCAGCATTTTCTCAGATAACATTTAAATATATTCCATCTCTCAGATGAATATGGATATTGGGGGGCAGGCGGTAATTGAAGGAGTAATGATGCGCAACAGGGAGAAGTATGCCGTTGCGGTGCGTCTGCCTTCGGGAGAAATTAAAGTTATAAAACAGCAGAGCAGCAAATTTTCTTCCTGGTTCAATGTGTTCTTTATCCGCGGCGTGGTGGGATTAGGATACACATTATACGACGGCATCAATGCTTTAGTCTGGAGCAGCAGCCAAAGTCTCGGAAAAGAAGAGCAGCTGAGCAAAAAAGAGATTGTCGGCACTATCGCCTTATCATTTCTGGCAGCAATCCTTCTTTTTGTAGCGGTTCCATTTTTCACTGCCAGCTGGATTTATGCTGAAGGGATATGGTTTAACGTGTTAGAAGGGCTGTTCCGCGTGGTTATCTTTGTAGGATATCTGGCCGCAATTTCGGCCCTGAAAGATGTAAAGACTTTATTCCGGTACCACGGAGCTGAACATAAAACTATTTATTGTTATGAAAACAAAAAAGAATTAACGGTTAAAAATGTTAAAAAATTTTCCCGTTTCCATCCCCGCTGCGGGACTTCTTTCCTGTTTGTTATCATGGTGTTATCGATATTTCTGTTCACTTTCATCTCCGGCCCGATGTGGGTTAAATTTTCCGGGAGAATAGCGGCTCTCCCGATCATTGCCGGGATTGGGTATGAATTGATAAAATTAAGCGGCAGGCATAGCAGTAATTTTTTAGTTAAACTGGCTATCGCTCCCGGATTATGGATGCAGAGAATCACCACTAAAGAACCGACTGATAAGCAGATAGAAGTGGGCATCGCATCACTGAAAGCGGTGCTGGAATGATGCCGCCGAACTTCATGGAGCCCAAGATGAAAATTATGCATGATCAGCACATTGCGGTTTTGGTAAAGATACTTAAGGAATCAAACCAATATTATATTATCCAAACTAATATCCAATATGGCACTCCTTCAGAAATCATAGGAGAAATAGATGTCTTGGGCATTGGTTTTAATATTTTTGATATCTATGAGGTAAAAGGAAATGCCGATAATAAAAATATGCGCAAAGCAATTTACCAAACGCAATTAGCCAGAAGTCATATTGGGCAGCAAGGCAGCGAATTTATTTACACTCCTGCGGCAGGAATTGAATCTTTGGATCGGGTTGCAGAAAGACTTTCCCGAGTATATAAAAAAATAAAAAGATAACTTCATGACGTAACAAAACTGGCATGATTATCTTTAGATATTCTGATGGTATTCTCCACAAAACTTTCTATCTTTGATTCGTGGGAGACTATTATGGTCTGCCGCAAATTTAATTTTTCCAGAACATCGCGCACCTTATCCAGCTGTTCGGTGCTGAATCCGTCCGTGGGTTCGTCTAAAATCAAAAGATCTTTAGTGTTGATGGTGTGTATGACATCATTAATCACTTTATTCAGGGCCAGCCGGTAAGCGAGAGCGGCAGAAGTCTTTTCCCCGCCGCTCAGTTCTGAAAAAGAAACTTCGTAGCCGTTCTGCTGGATGCAGGGCGCAAAAGAGTCGTCAAGCTGGGCATACAAGTTTTCATCGTTGATAAGCATAGAAAACCATTCATGGAACATCTGGCTGAAATGGCGGTGGATATGTATCATCACTTGTTTTTCAATAGTCAACGTTAAGGGCAGGAAATATTCTTCCAGCCAATTATATGTTTCCTTCTGGCGGAATAATTTTTGCTGTTCCCCGTCCAGGAAAATAATTCGTTCCTGCACTTCCTGGCAATGCCGCCTAGTGCTTTCCTGTCCGGTCTGCAATTGCGCCAATTTTACGGCAATCTCTTTTTCTTCCTCTATTAGATTAGAAAACGTTTCCTTTTTAACTGCGATTTCTTTGCTCCGGTCATTTTTCTCGCACAGTTCCATCTCCATCTTTTCCTTAACGCCCCGAAGCTTAAGGAGCTGCACGTTGGTTTCATCTTTTTGCCGGGAGTTTTCGACTAAGTTTTTCCCTAAGATGAAATGCTGAGAAAACAATCGGATCAATTTATGTTTCTGCTGGGCTTGTGATACCATCTCTTCAATATTATTCTGCTGCAGCAATTGCTGGTGCTTCTGCATGGCGGAATTATTTTCCTGAATCAGCAGGCGCAGGTGTTCTTTTTTTTGGACTGATTGTTCTTTCTTTTTCTGCAGCTGCTGCAGTTCAGCATTGATCCTTGACAGCATATTTTCCTGAGAATGGATTTCTAAAATATATTTTTCTCCGCTTTCTTTTTTGAGAAGTATTTCTTTTCTGTTTTTATCCAATTCTTCTAGGAGCTGCTGCGCTTTGATCACCTGGGCATCTTCCTGGGAAACAATCCGGTGTTTGTGTTCCGGGGGAACATATTGCAGGCAGGTGGGGCAGTTTTCTAACTTTAAAATATTCTCCCGCAGCTCCCTGGATTGGGCCAGCAAAGTATTATTTTTGATCATCAGGGAAGATGTTTTTTCGTAAAGTTCGTCAATCTCTGCTTTCTGTTGCAGCAATTCTTTTTTCTTGCCAAGCTCCTGCATGATTTTTTCTTTTCTTTTTTCGTTTTCCTGGCCGTCAGCGATCTCCTGCGAAAGTTCAGTCATTTGCTGCTGGTTTTGCGCAATTAATTCCTGTAAATGGCCGATCCTGCTTTCCAGCATGGTTTTAGAAGTTAAATAGCGGTTTTTTTGTTCTTCCGCTTCCTGCAGTTCCTTTTGAATTTGTTCTAAAGTAAGATTTTCCGGAAGGGCTAGCAGGTTAATTTCTTCTTTCAATTGCCGCTGTTTAAGTTCCAGCTGCTGCAATCTTTTCTGCTGTTCTTCTGCGAGCAGCAAAACCGTTTTTAATTCCTGCTGCGCATAGACAAATTCTTTCTGCTGCGATTCCAGTTCTTCCAGCTCCCGTTTCTGCTGCAGGAATTTTTTCCTAATTTCTTGTTTTAATGGGAGGAGCTCTTGGACGGACCGTTCTGTCTTTTCCAGTTCCAGCAGCAATTGCTGGCGCTGCAGCTTATATTCCTGCAGCGGCTCTATTTTAGCGTTAAGCGCGGCGACATCTGAACGCATCTTTTTAAGATAAACCTGCACATTCTCCCGGATGTTTTTGTAGCGGTCGATGTTAAAAATCTTCCGCAGTCCGTCCAGGCGTATTTCGGCGTCTTCATGCAGGATCAGTTTCATCTCTTCCTGCGGCGTGTAGACGGTGTAGCGAAAAATGTAATTTTTATTTTTGGAAAGAAAATCTTCCGGATATCCCAATAAGGAAAGCATCTCCGCCTTCATTTCTACCGGCATAAGCTCTTTCTTGACATTATTGATGGTGATATGCCCCGGCATCTGCCGGACGGCATCTTTTTCTTTCTTGAGGTTTCGTTGGACAGTTATTTCCTGCCCGGGCAGGAGAAAAGCCAATTCTACGGATCCTTTCGCCGCTCCTTTCCGCAGCAGCGATTCGGCAGGCAGATCCGGCCGGGAAGCGCCAAATAAAACAAATTCGATGGCCAGAAGGATGGTCGATTTCCCCGAACCAATGTCGCCGGAAAGCAACGTGGGCCCTTCTGGGAAATTAATGGTTTCATCAAGATAAGAGCGAATGTTCTGTAGCCGCAGTTGCCGGAGAAGCATAGATATTTTATGGCTTTTCTTATTATATAGATTGTTGTGGTGGAAAGAATAGATTATTGGCGATAAAATTGATAATGCTTTCTGCATCTTGGCGCATAACTTTCTTTTCCTCCAACTTGAACTACCGGCGAATCATATGGGGCTACATGGCTGTCGATGAATCGCTGCACTCTGGAAGCATCATTCCCGCAAATCTCTCCAGCTTCATTTTGGGCATCACAGATTGCGGTTAAAATAGTGGTGATGTCTGCTGTTTTGAGCAGATCACTCATGGTTTTATTCCCATCCCTGAACGGAAAATATTCATCCCGGAAATCTTTCAGCAATCCGGCAGCGATAACTATCTTTCCTCGGCCAGCGTATCTTTCGCAGGTTTCAATGATCGAGCTTTCAAAGAATTGGACTTCATCGATTCCAATCACTTGGACTGCGGAAGAAAGTTTCTCTTCTAATTCCCGCACCGAACTGACATAACTTGCTTCTCTCTGTAATAGGTCATGAGAGGTGATGCTATTTTTTCCGTAACGGGTATCTATGCTGGGCCCGAAAACATGCACTTTCCTGCCTAAGATTTCGTGCCTTTTGATTCTTCTGATAAGCTCAGAGCTTTTTCCTCCGAACATAGTTCCGGCGATAACTTCCAACCTTGCCTCTTTTTGAATCATAGAATTATGCGATGAAATAAGCAGTTTAAATAATTTCTTAACATGCCAGAAGTAGTAAATAACGGCTTGCGGCTTCCGAAGCTCTTAATAGCATGAGCCAGAAATCTCCGCACTTTAGTGCGTGAGATGAATGGCTC
>CAYHXT010000042.1:0-7875 GCA_964360675.1 uncultured Methanosarcinales archaeon | reverse complement strand
AGACCTACCATTATCCTAATTATTTATTTGGCCGGTAGTGGTCGGTTTTTCTTGAAGTTAATTTTAAATACCTGTCTTTTTTTCTAGGCTGTATGATTTTAGAAAGCCTCTACTTTTTCCTTCCGGGATATGTCGCTAACATGGCCCCGGTGTTATTACGCCGCATCCCTTTCGGTTCGAAGCCGATCCATGCTAAATTATTCGGAAGCCATAAGACCTGGAGAGGATTGGCTGCCGCAACATTAGCCGGCGGACTGGTTTTTTGGCTGCAGAAAGGATTGTTCGCAGCCGGTTTTGAAAATTTTGCCTTGATCGATTATGCTGATTTTCCGGTGTGGTTTGGATTTCTGCAGGGCGCCGGGGCAATTTTGGGCGATCTGGTAAAAAGTTACTACAAGCGGAAATCGGGGATCAAGCCGGGAGAACCCTGGCTGTTCTGGGACCAGATCGATTTTGTGATCGGGGGAATCGTGCTAGGGTTTTTGTGGTACGTCCCCCCGGCAGGTTCTGTAGCGGTATTATTGGCAGCCAGCCCGATCCTGCACGCATTAGTCAATTATATCGGGTATTTGCTGAAGATCAAAGAAACTAAATTTTGATGCGGTTTAACCGCCTTGGGCGCCGATTAAGGTGTCAATTAATATAGATTCTAATTCAGCTTGTTTTCCTTCCTTGCATAATTGGTCGGGGCTTGAATACTTTAATCCTTTATTAGTTTCATACCACCATTGGACGAAGGAAAAATTGTCAGTAAAACGCTCCCGTAATAAATCCAGAGCTTTCCTTAACCTTTCGCTTTCTCCAGCGCTTTTATAAATCTCTTTAAGGCTATAAAATTCTTCCAAGGGACATCTGAATTCTGACATGATAGTATGTAATCGGTGTGGCTATTTTAATCTTTCTTAACCTTCTGCCCTTTTCATCTCTTGCTCATGAACCATTGCAGCTGTTTGGCTAAAGAATAAAGGCTTACTCCGCCTGCAACCAAATATCCTGCCGTAAGAAGTATTTTAGTGAAAGGGAAAAAGGGATTGGTCGCGACAAGCAATACTGCTAAAGAAGCTGTTCTCATAAAAAACATGGGCGCCTGCAGTCCGGAACGCAGATTTATCGCCAATGCCGTCAGAAATAATCCGGCGGCTATGAAAGGATAAAAGTCCTGCACATAAAATCCGACTTTGATCAATGCTAAAAATGTAACTATGCTGTCTGACAGCAGGTCAAAATATTTTCCGTATCTGGTCGGTTTGTGTAATCTTGCGACTACTCCGTCAAGAGCATCACCGGTGAGATGGAGTATCGCGAAGAACGCAAATAAATAATAATTCTCAAACAGGAAATACATGGCCGCGATGCCGGAGATAAAAGATACTGCGGTGATATGGTTGGCGGTAATTCCAGCTTTTGCCAGCGATCTTCCGTTCCTTTCCAGCTTTTTGCTTCTGTAAGCCCTGAAATTTGCGATATTCTCGTTTATCATTTATGCACAGCAACATATATAAAATACATCTATAAAAATCTTACTGCATGAAACTATATAATTCCGAAGTGGAAAAGGCTATCGCCAAGATTAAAGAAGTCAAAGCTAAAATTATATGCATCCAGCTGCCGGACGGCATGAAACCTGCTGCGAAAGAAATAACTGATAAAATTGAAGCGGAAACCGGCGCTAAAGTATTGATATGGCTGGGCAGCAATTTTGGCGCCTGCGACATACCTTTAGGGCTGGACCGGATAGGCGTAGATATGCTAATTAGCTGGGGGCATAACCGGTTTCATAAGAAAGCCGGAGGATGGTAAGATGGTGTTGGTTGATAATATGGTGGATGGAGCATAAAACATGGAAATCCTACTATTAGATGCGCCGTACTCGGGTTCAGTTGAACTATGCAGGGAAACTCTTGCTTATCTGAAAAAGAAGAAATGCAAAACTGTCGCATTGTACGCTTCAGTGCAGTTTGTGAATAATTTAGGTGCAGTTAGAAAACAATTAACTGATCTTAAAATTAATATCATTACATCTCAGGCAGACCGGACTCACGTAAAAGGACAGCTTTTAGGCTGCGACAATTATCATAATTCTCTTAATCTGGGAGAACTGGAATTTGACTGCTATCTTTACGTCGGAGATGGGAAATTCCATCCCCTGGCTTTAGCGTATGGCCAGAAAGACCGGCAGGAACTGGAAACAAAAGAAGTTATCTGCAATGATCCTCTGGCGAAGAGAATGTCGTTGATGGCGGTAAATGATATTAAAATTATTCTTCGTAAATACCGCGCTTCGCTGATGAAATTTCTCACGGCTAAAACTGTGGGAGTAATAGTTACTATCAAGCCCGGACAGGAACAGTTCCGGCCGGCAATGGCGTTGGAAAAAAGATTTCCGAATAAGAGATTCTATCATTTCATAGATAACGCGGTTTCATTTGACCAGCTGGAAAATTTTAATTTCGTTGAGATGTGGGTAAATACGGCTTGTCCGAGAGTCGGCTTTGATGACCAGGAGAAGTTTACGAAAGGAGTCATAAATCTTAACGACGCTTTCATGGCTGAAGAAATATTGGGCAAAGAAAGCGTGATGAATAAGATTTAGGATTCCGGCATTTGTCCAATATATTTGTCAGATATATAAATGTTCAAACCGGTTGTTTCTTCGTAATCTTACCTGCGGGTTATATC
Source organism: uncultured Methanosarcinales archaeon (assembly GCA_964360675.1). Classification (GTDB taxonomy): domain Archaea; phylum Nanobdellota; class Nanobdellia; order Woesearchaeales; family GW2011-AR9; genus JACPIL01. The sequence goes on along the minus strand of CAYHXT010000042.1, from coordinate 5,196 downwards.
CATTCAATTTGTCATGGATAAATACAAACTCTTGGACCCTCAAATTGTCAAACATATAATACTTGTAGTGCATGTCGTATAAATCTTCCACAAAATAAGTGCCTTTCTTCAGCTTATCGACCAGCAGCACAAATAATGCTGAAAAGACGCCGATGGACGCCTGCAGATAGGTGGCATTAGTTCCTATGACAGAAATGTTCGGGACGGTATTAAAATAGTATACTTTTTTATTTTTATACCGCAGTAACACTCCGATGTTTTCCGAGCCATCTAAAATATTGGTCAAATTATCTGCCACATCCAGCTGCTGCTGGCTTACGTCTTTTTCTTTCCGGTAAATCTTGGAGATGGCGTCCATGGTTTTCATATGCACTGCGTATAAAAATTTAGAAGGCACATCATATTTGCGGGCGATGGTGAGATTCTCTTCGTGCAGCACCAATGCTCCGTGGGGGTATTCATTCAATTTTAAGATCGGCTTTAAAACCGGCCGCATATCTTCCGTGTTGCTGATAGCGTTAGGGAGCAGCAATTTTACTTTATCTTTGCCCAGCACCATGCCGCCTGGATCGTATATGTCTTCTATTAAAAATTCATGGGCCGACCAGGTAATCATGGCTTTCCATTTTCTGGCAATCATGGAAGTGTCGTACTCAAAATGGATTATTTCTTTCGGTACTCCAAATTTCTCAATGCCGTAACGGACTAACATATTGACGTTTCCCGGGTTCATCCCCGCGCAAAGAATGGTTCTGGCGTTATTCCATTTATGTTTTTTGGAAAATATTTCCGAAATAAGGGGGGATATGGTTTTCTTGTTGTCGTTGATAGCGGTGTTGATGTAATCAACTCCGGCTTCGTTGGAAGCTTCAATCAGGGGAATTGAATCCGCATCAGTGAGATCAACAACGATATTTATGCGGTATTTTTTCAGTATGGAGCGGTACTCTTTTTTACCGTGGGGGGAAGATAATTTTATCTCCCGGTTAAGAAATACATAATTGAGATATTTATGGCCGATATAAGGGCTGTCGATTAATTTCTTGTTTTTATCCAGCAGTATCAGCCTGTTGAACAGGTCCCGGTGATGCACTAAATTATGGGGGAAAGCGTTCGCCAATCCTCCCGACGCGCCTAAAATCAACAGGTTCGGTTTTGTTTTTCTCACCATCTTTCCAAGTATAATCTTCAAAAATATAAATTCTTTGGTTTTCGCTTAGAGCATACTGCTTCAGTTTTCCGACGTAAAAAAAGAAAGTTTTAAATACTAAGGTGATATTCTTTTTCTCATGAAAACAAAATTGTTTTCGTGTTTTTGCCAAAACTAAAGATTCAATAATTGGATTTTTGGTCCAGAAAATTAAAAAAAGAGGTGGGTTTATACAATGGCAGAAGTTGTTGCAAAGGTAGGAGTTAAGAAAGTTAAAGGTTACCTGTATTTCGTCGATAAGAAAGGTAATGTCGCCCGCGCTGCTATGAGCAGGGCTGGAAGAAAGAAAGGTAAGGCAAAAGTAGAAGTTGTCGCCAAAGCCGGCGTTAAGAAAGTGCCTGGGTTCTTGTACTTTATTGACAGCAAGGGGCATATTGCCAGAGCGATGATGGCTCGCGGCAGGAAAGGCAAGAAAAAAGGCGGCAAGAAGAAGAAAAGAATTTAATTTTCTTTTTTTTCTTTTTTCTTTTTTCTCTAATGTTTTTCAATATTTTGTAATATTTTAAGATTTTATGTTTTTCCGGAATTTCATGTCTTCGCCAGCACGAAAACATTTATATATAAGCAGAATATGATTCTATCGTTGAAAACTAGTATTAAGTAGTATTGGATAAAAAGCTAGTAGTAAAGTTATTAAAAATAAAACGAGGTGTGAAATAAATGAGGAAAACAGTTTTAGTTTTGTTGGGGCTTCTAGCCATCTCTTTGGTAATCACTGGTTGTGCAGAACCGCAAACAGTAGATTTGACTGATGAAGAAGGGAATGTTGTTGGACAGGCAGTAAGGTATTCCCCAGGCAAGTATCAATCTCCTGGTGGTGTGGTAAAACAGTGCGTGCCTAAAACAGCAGCAGAGCTTTGTCCTTTAGCAGCAACCGGCAGCCTTACCGTAGGAAATGTGTTGGGAAGTACGTGCGGTTCATTATCAAATGGTTGCGGCGGTCAAGTGAACTGTGGAAGTTGCGTAGTTGGAGATTTAAGTCTAGCAGCTTGTGTAGCTAATAAGTGCAGCAACGGGGACGCGGATTCGGGAGGCGTAAAGTCGTGGTCCAAGGTTAATGGATGCACAGATTCTGATGGTGGAGTTGTTCCTTCTACTAAAGGAACCGTTTCTCTAATTGAGAACGGCTTGATAGTTGCTGACGTGACAGATACTTGTACTGGCGGTAACGTCATAGAGTTGTCTTGTTACGACGGCCCTGCGTTAGATAAATTAGTAGCTACCAGCGTCGCCGCTTGTAAATACGGCTGTACTGACGGAGCTTGTAACTTAATAGGTTAAACCTATTTTTTATTTTTTTTATTTTATGATTTTATCTTCAAATTTTAGTTTTTCGTTATCTGAATAAAATTTCCGGAAAATAGTAATCTTTAAATAGTCCCCCGTTATTCTATACCTAATAAAATTATAAACAAAGGTGTTGACGATGAAAAAAATGTTACTTTTTGCGGTTTTAGTTATGGCATTATTTTTAGTTTCTTGCGCTCCAAAGCTTACTGAAGAAGAAGCCTTGGCGGAATTAGACGGCCTTTCTGCTGAAGAGTTAAATGCGGTCATGGCAGAAGATAGCGGGGCAGTAACCGGACAGGGTTACAATTCTCCTAAATTAAATACTTTAAAAGATTATTTCACCTGGTTAAGCTGTACGGATTCTGACGGCGGGATTGACATTACCAAGAAAGGAGAATTAAAAGCGACCTATGATTCAAATGGTGTGAAAGGAACTAAATCTTATTCCGACAGTTGTGCTGCTGCTGACACTGTAAAAGAATATTATTGTGTTAGCGTAAATAAGTTTTCTTATCAGGATCTGAAATGTCCCAAGAACGTTTGTATAGATGGGGTCTGTGTACTTTGCGGGGATGGGGTTGTACAAGGAAGTGAACAATGTGATGACGGAAATGCCATGGATAACGATGGCTGTTCTGCAACTTGTCTGACGGAAACTAAAGGCGGCGGACTTATCGACGTGGTTGACTTGCCGGTCTGCGGTGACAGCTTAGTTCAGGGTACAGAACAATGCGATGACGGCAACCAAGTTTCTGGCGATGGCTGTTCAAGCTCGTGTCAGACTGAAACCCCAGTTAATAAGACGTAAAGTTAGCAATTCAACCCAATTATTTCTTTTATTTTTTTTATTCCTTCTTCAAGAACGTCGTTGTTAATTTCATAAGAAAATTGTTGCTTATTAAGGGTATGGGCGTACCGCAGGTCATAGTACTGCTCTAATAAAATTCTCGCCGCTTCCAGATAACGTTTATTTTCGATCAGTTTCAGGACTTCGTCCTTCTTTTTCCCGCTGATGACATCTTTCAATCTTGGTGTAATATCTTTTATCTGTTGGACTTTTTCCGGAGTGGAAAAATATTCCCGAACCGTTTCTTCAGCCCTGCGCTCAATGCTTCTTTTTACCAGTATGTTGGTGCCTTTCTTCATTGCCGCGTATAAAAAAGCAGGGATTCCAACATCGCCTATTTTCCGGCTTTCCCCTTCGGTGATAATGAATTTTTCCCGGTTCAGTTCTTTTAATCTCTGCAGCAGTAGATTCTCAAATTTTTTTTGCGAATTTGGTTTTAAGCCGACGCCGCCATATAAACTCCCGCGGTGCTGAGCCAGATCTTCCAGATCCAGAGAATGGGGCAGTTTTTTTAACAAGTCGGTTTTGCCGGTGCAGGTCAGACCATATAAACAGATCATCTGCGGCTTTAATTTGAAATCATTAAGCTCTTCAAGAATATGGCGCCGAAAGTGCTTATAACCTCCCTCAAGCTGCAGGACATCATAGCCGATAGATTCCAGCAGGGAAGCTACGATTTTTGATCTCATGCCTCCCCTGGCGCAATATACTACGATAGTTTTATCGCGATGATCTTTGACGGCGTTATGGATGCTGGGAATTTTTGCCGGGAACAATTCCATCCCCCGTTCAATGGCTTTCTCCCGCGATTGCTGTTTGAAAATGATGCCTATTTCGTGCCTTTCCCGGTCATCAAGCAGAGGCACGCTGACTGCTCCGATGATATGGTCTTCTTCATATTCTTTTGGCGTCCGCACGTCTATGAAGATAGCATTTAGCAATGAAAATGCCTTTTCAACAGATATTTTCTGGACCATTAATGATTAAATCTATATCTTCTTTAAAAATTATTAGGGGTAAATTTTATATATTATGGCGATAACCTCTGAAGCATGAAAAGAGCGCGGTTATTACTATTGCAGTCCTTATTGCTGTTGGCGTTAGTAATTGCCGTTTCTTCTTGTGCAGTCAGATACGTTTGTCCCGACGGAAGCGAAGTTTTGGATCCGAATCTTTGCTCTTCAGCAGACAAGCCGGAACCGGAGCAGATTGCGCCCGCAGAAAAAACTTCCAATCTCGTCCCGGCAGATGTCCAGGAACTACTTGACCAGCGAAAGGATATAGCCAGCATGTCTTACAATTATAAACGGGTTGATAAACCATTAGAACCATCTTTAAAATTCTGGATTAAGGGCGTTATGGTAAAAAGAGAACTGCCTATTCAGAGGAAAGTCCTTAATAAAAATGAAATGGATATTATTATCTTTAATACTGTAAGCAGGACCGCTAATTTTTATTGTGAAAGCCAGAAATACTGCATTAAAACCGGGGATATAGGTTCAGCGGATTATGACCAATATTATATCAAGACCCCCTTTGATTGGGCAGAAGAAATCACCAGCGCTGAAAAGACATCTGAAGAACTGGTATTTAATCGTAAAGTGTGGGTGTTAAAAGTCAACGAGGATATTTTCATGTGGGTAGATGTCTTTTCCGGACTGCCTTTGCGTGTGGATGTGGGCGGCGAACGGCATGAATTTGACGTCCCGGTCTTCAACCGAGTGGAAGATGACGATGTAAAGTTTACGGAGAAGCAGGACGTTTATTCTTGAATAATATAAGTCTTACGTCTTCGGACACTGTTTCTTTATGAGCAATAGGCCTTTGGCGTTAGCCAAAATCTCGTTTT
>CAYHXT010000041.1:0-8013 GCA_964360675.1 uncultured Methanosarcinales archaeon | reverse complement strand
GGGAAAACAAGTAATTCTGATATTCATCAGAATTACAAGGGTTTCATATTAGCCCGAGAAGCACTTCATAGATTGCAGGAAAGTTCCGGCACCCTTCTGCGCCTTCTCCACACTGCCGCAATTCAGCCGCGATTCAGCCGCTAAACGAAAACAGCAGACTGTTAATGAACATATTAGTCAGCCACTGCAGCCGTTCCTGGGAAGAGAGCCAGGAGGAAACTTCAGAGATGGAAATATCAAAGAAAAATACTAAAAAAAATAAGACCAATAAAATGAAAAAAAACAAGCGTATGGAATTGATTATTGCTCTCACCACGAGAAAGATGACTACCATTAACAATAAAACGCCGAATATCGCTGGAAAATTCATTTTAAAAAGAGAAATTTAAAACTATATAATTATTTCTACTCTTTGTTATGCGGATATAAATCCCGTGATTTGAAACGGGGAATTAACGGCACTAAAACGCTGTATAATGTAGCAACAAACGCTATCAAATACCATCCAAAACCTATGGCCATGCCTATTGAAGCTGCAAACCATATGCTGGCGGCAGTGGTAAGATTTTTTATTTTCTCGCTTTTGCCTTTTAGGATCATCCCTGCGCCTAAGAAACCTATGCCGCTGACAATCTGCGCGGCTATCCGTGCCGGAGAATTGGGATCCATATGAACTGAAAGAGCGGTAAATATCATCGAACCGCCAATGACTAAAGAGTGCGTGCTAATACCGGCCGGTTTACCCCTCAGTTCACGTTCCACGCCGATAACAATCCCGGCGGACAATGAAGCTAAAAGTTTCCATACAAATGCTATTTCTTCCGCAGTGAATACCCAAAATTGCATGGTTGATTAGAATAATCTTTTCTTAATTAAAACTTCCTATATAAAAAATATAATAACAACATAAACAGGCATGATTAGACCCTAAAAATCATTATAAATAAATAGGTTTTAATTGGTTTTAATTGGTTTTAATTGGTTTTAATTGGTTTTAATTGGTTTTATTTTCAAACCATACGCCCATTCTTTATTTTGTTATTTTCTTTATTCTTCGTTCTCGTCAACGCTTCCGCTGGGCGCGGCGCTCTTGGAAATGATAAAGATGTCCCCAACCGCTTTTACCATCTGATGCGGAACAATGACTCCTTTGGCGCTTCCGAGCACTTTGCTTAAATAAGAATTCTTGCTGGCTTTTATCTTCCAGCCGGAAACTTTATTACCCTGGACAATACTATCTTCAATATCCCCAAAATAATCTCCATTATCAGTAAAAACTCTTAATTCATATGTTTCAGTGACTTTTTTCATCTTTAGCATTTAAACCCACCTCGCCAACCCATTTGAATGCAGGTCGATTTAAATACTTTTCTGTAGTGTAGTAAATGACCTCGATTTTAGAGCTGGAGAAGAAATGCTTAAAAAGAATCTTTAAAATAAGCGAAGCTATGAAATCATATAAGGGTATTGTCGGAGCCGCCGGCGTAGCTGTCAGCTTGGGGTTATTTGCTTATGCCAACCATGATGCCGTATATGAAGAATCAGAAACGGAGGAATTTCCTGAAGAAAACCCCGAATACGCCCCGGAACTGCCGGCTGAGGAAGCGGCGCCGTATGCGCAGGAAGACGATACGCAGGAAAGTGAAGAAAAAACGATAAAAGATAAGCGGGATTCTCCTGGAAACAAAAATAAAAAGAGAACCGCAAAAAATTCAATTGATCGCCACTCCTTTCTAAAACCATCGGGCTTGGAAAAAGCTCTAGAAGAAGAAGAAGAAGAAGAAAGACCAAAGTATGATCTGCAGCCGGAAGAACGAGAAAATCTAACTGAAAGACAACTTATAGATTATTGGGATGAAGCTCTGAGTAATCAGGATTACAAAGTAGCAGAAACATATTCATCTGATCTCAAAAAACGTTACGAAACATGGAATGAAAAAAATCTTTTTGATGAGTGTTACATAAGCGACGCTTATGATGAATATCTGTCAAACATTTTGGAAAATTGTAAAAAATATGATTACGACTCTGTTTTTAGAAAAGTAATTTGGATGGACATTTTTTTTATTCCTAAATATGAAAAAAACATCCTTAATTGTAAGATTTATCATGTCGCAGAACATGATCGCAAGTACATAAAAAAATTCAATCCTTTCACACTCATCAGCAAAGGAAACCAAGCATTAGAAGCAGTCGAATACTGCATCGAGAAAAGGACGCCATGAACAATCTTAAGATCATCGGCACTTCGCACATCGCTAAACAAAGCATCGAAGAGATCCGGAAAGCTGCAGAAGAATTTCATCCGGACATCATTGCGGTTGAACTTGATATCCAGAGAGCTGCCGCCTTGATGCAGCCGCAGAAGAACAGATTCTCTTTTTCGGACATTAAAAAAATAGGAATAAAGGGCTATGCTTTCGTGAGAATAGGGCATTACGTCCAGCAGAAATTGGGAAAGATGGTGGGCGTCTCTCCCGGCGCAGAGATGAAAACTGCATTGGAATTGGCGCATGCCGGAAAGCTGCAAGTTGCTTTTATCGATCAGCCCATCAATGTTACTCTTAAAAATTTCTCCAAAGAATTGACCTGGAGAGAAAAAGGACGTTTTGCCTGGGAGCTAATCTCTGGCCTGTTCGCGCCGAAAAAACAGATGAAGAAGTACGGATTGGAAAACTTTGATCTTCGTAAAGTTCCGGAGCAGGAAATCATCGCAAAAATAATAAATCAAATGAAACGGCAGTATCCCAGCGTGTATAAAACCTTGATTGCCGACCGGAACAGGTACATGGTCAAACAGCTGATACGATTATTGCGGGAATATCCTGAAAAGAAAATTCTTGCGGTTGTCGGAGCTGGGCATAAAAAGGGAATGGAAAAATTATTACTCAAAGTGGATATTATAAGATGATAAAGGTTAAAAGTCTCGATTATTTCAATAATTTAGTTGGAAAAAGAGGTGGAAACTATGGAACCAAAAACTACGAAAAGATATATGGCTGAGTATACTGTCAAATCAAGCATGATGGACGGCAGCTGCTGGATGCCCGACCCCGAACCGCATCAGGAAAAGCGCCATTTTGAGGCCGCAGACGATGCCGAAGCGAAAAAGAAAGCCGAAGAATACAAACCAGAAATAGCAAAAAAATATTGGGGCCCTTCCATCACCTTAGAATCTATTTCTGAAGTAAGGACAGTTGAATTGCAGGAACCAAAACCAACGCCGTTAGAAGCAAGAGTCAGGAAAGTCAGCTTTGATCATAAATTAGAATCTCTGGTCGATGAACAAGGCGGGAAATATACCGGAAAAAGATTTCAGGCTATTTCTGCATGGAGCAATCCCGGCGGTTTTCCGTCTCGTGAAAGAGCCAGCACTGATGCTTTGGAAAAACTGGAAAATCTTGCACAAAAAGCTGGCGCAGAAGCATACGAAATAACCCATAGGGATGTGCACGACACCCAACAGGAATATGACCCCAAACCGTATACTGCTTTCGTTTCAGCCATACTCTACAAACGAGGTTAAACAATGCCGGAACAAACACCATTAGAAGCAAGGATAAAAAGAATCAGTTTTGATCCGGAAAGAAATGTGCTTGTGGATGAAAAAGGAGTTGAATACGGAGGAAGAAGATTTGGAAGCACTATCACGGTGAAAAGCACGGGAAGTTGGGCGCAGGATACCCGCCGTCAGGCCTTACAGAAGTTAGAAACTCGGGTTAAAGATGCCGGTGCAGAGGCATATGAAATATGTGGTTTGGAAACCTTTTTTATCCCGGCAGCAGGCTCGCATGACCCCTACTATGGTTATGCTACCGCTATACTCTACAAACAGGCATAATTTCTTTATTTTATTTATAAATCATTTTTCTACTATAATTTTATAAAACAGCCCCGGTAAAAAGACCTATGGCCAAATTACAGCTACTTTCACCTGCCGGAGATTTCGATTGCTTAGTCGCAGCGGTATCCAACGGCGCAGATGCGGTTTATCTCGGCTCAAAACTGTTTAATGCCCGAAGACTTGCTGACAATTTCGCTGCCGAAGACCTGAAGAAAGCCCTACAATACGCGCATCTGCACGGGGTTAAAGCAGTTGTCACTTTAAACACACTCATAAAAAATAATGAAATAGCTCCTTTTCTTAATCAGGTATCGATTATCGAGCAGTTGGGAGCAGATGCCATCATCCTTCAGGACCTTTCTTTCGCTCCGCTCATCAAGAAACATTTTCCTAATCTTGCTCTGCACGCTTCGACCCAATCCACCATTATGAATTCTGCTTCAGTTGATTTTTGGAAACCTTACATCGATGTGTTTATTCTGGCTAGAGAACTTAGCCGGGAACAGATTAGGGAGATTTACAAAAGAACAAATGCTCACCTGGAAACATTTGCGCATGGACATCTTTGCATTTCCTATTCTGGGCAATGCCTTATTTCGTCGTTAATCGGTAAAAGATCCGGCAACCGAGGACTTTGCGCCAGCTCTTGCAGAAAGGAATACAATGGCCACCAATACCTGCTTTCGGCCAAAGATCTTTGCCTTCTTCCCTATCTGCAGGAACTTGAAGATTGCGGTATCAAGACCATTAAAATCGAAGGGCGCATGAAACCTGCTGAGTATGTAGCTAAAACAACTAAAGAATATAGGGCGCAGCTGGATTCTCTCGCCGGAAAAGAATTATTAAAAGATACCAAAGAGCGCCTTGACTCGTTAAAGATGGCTTTCAATCGTGAATTCACGCCGGGCTATTTCTTGGGCGAAACGCAAATAGTTGACCCTTTAATCCCTAGCAATCGTGGAATATTTCTTGGAACTATTAAATTTGGAAAACTGGCACTGGAAGAAGATTTAAGGTTATACGACGGGGTGGGAATAATCATTAACGGAAAACGCCGGGGATTTTATGTGCATAGGATAATAGTAAATGAGCTGGAAGTCCGAACAGCATCTCGCGGAGAAGAGATAAAAATTCCTCACCCCTCTTGGAGAAACGGAGCGGCAGTTTTTTTGACGTCTAAAGAACAGGGAAAGAATTTACTTGAGACTAAAAAAGCCCTGCCCCTCTTATTGAATGTCATGGTCCGGGAGAACAAGGTTCCGCAGATAACTGTTACGGCCAAGAATACTACTTTCACGGTTAATCTTAAATCTCCCGCTTCAAAACCGATAAAATATCCCTTGACCAAAGAACAATTAGGGGTAGAATTTAAAAAATATCAAAGTGAAATATTTTATCTTCAAAGTACCGCCATCGATACCGATGATTCCTTCATCCCTAAAAGCGAGCTTACTGAGTTCCGCAGCCGGCTTGACCAGATGCTTCTTGATAAATTGGTTCCTGTAAATCAGGAAAAGAAAGACATCAATATTCCGGCATTCGAAGAAACAAAAGCGGCGGCAAAAGAAATCCACGTAAGAGTATACAATTTAAGAGACGTAAAACAAGCCATTGACGCCAACGCGGACGTAATTTATTACGACGCATTTGCAACCGATTTACAGCAGGCAATAAAACTTGCTGAAGGCACCGCTTCTAGATTATATCTCCACACCCCTTTGGCCTTGTTTGACGATGACATCCAGAGATTGCAATCAATTATGTATTCGGTAAACCCGGCAGGCATTCTTGCTAATAATGCCGGGGTCCTGAACCTTGATTTCTCGGGGGAGATTGTTCTGGGACCGCATTTCAATATTTTTAATGATAATCAAATTGCATTTTATCAAAAAAGAGCCGTCGCTTCGCTGGAACTTAACAAAAGCGAAATTTCCCAATTCCAACATAAAGATAAGATGATATATTATGCCCACGGATATCCAGCCGTCATGACTTTTAAAGAAGAATTTAATACCGACCATCTGACTGATAAAAAGGAGTATACCTTTCTCCTGCGCAAAACTTCAACTGGCGCTACCGAAATGTTGTATTCAAAATCATTAGGTTTGCTCCAGCGGACTCCGGAGATACTTGATGCCGGAATTACCAAACTTTATCTGGAGCTGGAATCGGAGGTTTATGATTTGGTCACGTTGTATAAACAATTTATGGAAAGAAAAACTCCCAGCGCCGCTAAATACAAGCATAACGCAACTATCGGCAATTTAGATAAAGGAGTGATGTGATTTTCTGCCGTTTGTTGAAAAATAAAATGTCAAAAATAAGAGCACCATAACTGGGAGATTACTTGAAAATACCTTTTGGAGTATATAAACGGCCAAGAAAAACATCTTGGTTGAATATGCCCACATTTTAAATACCCCTTCTTTATTTTTATTTTCATGAATAAAAAACACCTCTTGGCGCTTTTTGCTTCCTTTAGTGCCTGCGGATCATTGCCGGCCAGCTGCGACCAGACTGAAATATCGGTCCTTACTTACAACGTCTACGGGCTGCCGGAAAGTATTACCGGAAGTAACGCCGCCGAAAATATCTTACTCATAAGCCCCCTATTAAATTCCTACGATATCGCCCTAATTCAGGAAGATTTTTTTTATCATTCTGAGCTTTCCAGCGCCGCAGAATACCCTTACCAAATTCCGGCGGAAGGAGATCTTTACAACGAAAAAGGAGAATTGGTGGCTAACCCTAGCGGCCTGACTAATTATTCTGAATTTCCCTTGAAAAATTATGTCAACAGAAGATGGTTCTTCTGTAACGGCATCGTCGACCAGAAAAACGATTGTCTGGCGCCGAAAGGATTTTCTGCTGCAGAACACGAAATAACGCCGAACGTATTGGTGGATGTTTATAACTGTCATATGGACGCTGGTGATTCGCCGGGAGACGTTGCCGCCAGATACGGGCAAATTGAACAACTGGCTAAATTCCTGGACACCCGCTCTCCGCGCCGAGCAGTGATAGTTGCCTGCGATACTAACATGAATGAACAGGACCGGCCGCAGCTGGAACAATTGTTGTTGACGACCGGATTAAAAGACAGCTGTCAGGAATTGAATTGCCCCGAACCGGATCGGATTGACCGCATATTTTATCGAAATGGGGCTGCCGTCAGGCTGGAACCGCTTAGATGGTACATTCCAAAAGAATTTGAAGGCAAAAGCGGAGAAGGGCTTTCCGACCACGAACCGGTGGCGGTAGATTTTAAAGTGACCGTTGGACCTTTCTTCTATTGACTAATTTCTACGTAAAGGTTTATAAATAAGGATTAGACCTAAAATAGTGGTAGCAGTGGCAGGAAGCTTCGGGTACTTGTACTCAGAAAAGTCCGCCCACCTTAAAAGGTTACTTCCGCGCAACGCACAAAAGGCTCCGGCCTTTTTGTGAACGGAAGACGGGGAAACCTGTAGCTCTGGCTTAAGAAACGACACGTCCATAACTAAGGATGATACTGGCGAAGTGTGCTGCGAAGCGCACGAGTCCCCAAGAAATCATGAAAAGATTTCTGGGGTGCCAGAAAGACTTGGTCTTTCTGTGCATAACCCTATGACGTTGGTTATGGGAACGATGAAACGGCGAATCTTAACCGGTGCAAGTCTGTTATAGACGCATAGTAGAATGCTTTCACAAGCCATCGGCAATATTTATATTGCTTTGGGCTTGACAAAAGGCGGCTTAGGCCACTCTACCAAACTTTTCCCAAAATAAAGAAACTACTTTATTTGGGCGCAAAAGTGATATTTTTCACTTTTTGCGTTAAAAAAAGTCGATTAAAAACCAGTAAGTGAAGAAAAATGAATAAAAATAATATTTGCACGTTATTGTTAGGATCTGCAAGTCTTCTTGGTTGCTATGGTCCTACAGAAACTGAAACAAACGGAAGTAGCGAATTATATATCCCTGCCGAATGCAAAGAAATAGTATCATTGACCCACGAATACCGTTTCGGTTGGAGCATGACCTGCAAAGATGATGATGACAGGGAAACATTTTATAGTAAGAAGCATTATGAACCTGGCTGGAAAAAATACTCAATCGTCCGTAAGTGATTTCAACCGGCTCTGTCCGGAATAACATAATCCACAAACTCCAATAATTTTTAATCCTCT
>CAYHXT010000040.1:0-8187 GCA_964360675.1 uncultured Methanosarcinales archaeon | reverse complement strand
AAGCATACGCATTCTCATTAGTTTGGATTGATGCAATAAAGAAAAATAACATCGCCAATTTAAGCGGCGCGATCATCACAGAGCGGCCGGCAGAAAACGGATTGCATAATGTGGCGTTCCATTTTGTGCATAGATTAATCTCGCAGGGAAAAGAAGCTTTGGAAACGTATACGGAATTAGCGAATGGGCTGATTTCTGTTTAATGTCGATTCGTAAACAATATCAATTCTTAAACCTCGTCACTTTAATTCTACTCCAACCGGGCAATGGTCTGAACCCATCACTTCCGGAAAAATAAACGCTCCATCCAATCTGGAACGTAGCAGGTTAGAGATCAAGAAATAATCTATCCGCCAGCCGATATTCTTCTGCCGCGCGCCAAACATGTAGCTCCAGAAAGTATAATGGCCTTTTTTTCTGTTGAATTCACGGAACGAATCGATGTATCCGGCATCAAGCATCCGCTGTATTCCATCAATCTCGATCTGCGTAAAACCGGCAGTTTTGTTATAATTCTCTTTAGGGTTAGCGAGATCTATTTCGGTATGCGCGACATTTAAATCACCGCAGACGACAGCCGGTTTTTTCTTTTCCAAAGATTTGACATAGTTAAGGAAATGCCCGTCCCATTTTTCCCGGTATTCCAGCCGCCCAAATCCTCTTCCGGAATTTGGAACATAGACATTGACCAGATAAAAATCATTGAATTCCAGCGTGATGATTCTTCCTTCGTCCTTATGATTTTCCTTGTCGCCTAATCCGTACCTGACTGAAAGCGGTTCAATCTTGCTGAAAATTGCAGTACCGGCATATCCGGGCTTTTCTGCAGAATTCCAGTAATGGAACTTAAATTGTGATAATTTTTCATCAACCTGGTCAGGATGCGCTTTAGTTTCTTGGATGCAAATTATGTCTGGATTTTCTTTTTCAACAAATTGCAGGAATCCTTTCTTAATGATTGCGCGGATGCCGTTGACATTCCAAGAAATTAGTTTCATTTTACTGCTCCTCGTCATGATCTGCATCCAACAAAGCTTCCATTTCCGGACAGGTGTAACATCTTCCTTTAGGTGTTAAATATGATCTACAGCAGGAAATTTCGACTATTTTTTCCTTAATTTCATTTTCTTGGATGGCGTGTTTCATATCTTGCAACTTCATCAACGATTTCTTTCCAGGAATGCACTCTTTTAATATTCTCCGGGAGTTTTGCAGTTTGATTCCAAGGATAACCAAAATCTGCCAGCAAGACATAAACTCCTTGAGAAGCGCAATCCCTGGCGTGCTTTAAGCTATCGTCTATCATGACGGAAATTTTTTTCTCTGTACATACATCAGATTTACGAAGCTTTTTTCCGGCGCCATGCCATTGATTGGTAAGTGTTATGTTAGAAAAATAATTCGGGAAATGTTCAGCAATTAATTGTTCTGTCTGCTGCCTGATGAGATGCGGGCGCGCGGTAATGATGGAAAGCTGATGTTTTTCAGCAAGAGAGGCAATCCCTTCTTTTGCGCCAGCTACCAATTTAAGGTTGCAGAAGAAATCAGTAGCAAAAAAATCAAGGATCTTCAGTTTTGCCTCTTCTTCCGTCCCTCCGAGAACTTCATGAAACGAATATGAAAACATATCTTTTTTCGTGTATTTTGTGCCGTAAGTGTGGTTGTGGTATTCTAGAAACGCTTCCACTAATTCAGCCAACACTTCATCGACATCGATGCCTATATTCATATTCTAAGAATATAATGGTTTCATTAAATACTTTATGTAAAAAAACGCCAGCGCCCGGATTTGAACCGGGATATCCTTGCGGAAACAAGCTCGCCGGAAGAACAATTCCAGGCTTGCGCAGTACCGGGTTGTGCCACGCTGGCATTCATTGTTTCAGCGACAAGACGTTATTTAAATATTTCTATCAAATTGATAGTTTGGTGGTGTATCAGAGAATCATAACTTTTATTAATGATTTCTTAAAGTTATCTTTCATAAACTTTAGGAGGTAATTATGATGTACAACAGCGATAATAGTATATTATTAATTGGGTTATCGATGGGGGCGGCATTAGGTCTGATAGCAGGCTCTACCATTAGTAGTTGTAATAATCATTACTATAAAAAAACCGATAAAGTTCAGTCCGGTTATGTAGTCCCCAGCAGGCTGGAAGTAGAATTAGTTGATTTAGACGGCGATAGTAAGCAAGAAACTACTCTCAAATACGATGGAAGAAGGTATCTCTTGCTTCAAAGCGAACAAGGAGAAGTATCGCTCAAGATGTATGGAGTTAAATAATCTTATCTAATTTTTATTTTCTTTTAAACGCTGAGAATTCCACCATGCTGAAAAATGCTTCGCGTTTTTGGCACACCAAAATTTACAAGGTAAATTTTCAGTGTTCTAATGAATGGTGGCGGTCGATTTATCTTTTTGACATGGGTTTCTTTTAATCTACTATTGGTATTCTCTACTCTTTCGCCATAAATCTTAAATACTTCATTTTCTTTAATTGCAGGTATGATTACCCAAACCTTTGTTAAGGAATTTGAAATGGCTTTATACCGTTCCTACGGCAGAGCCAATAGCAGCGTAAGATCACGCAGCCAGCACGAGCCTAACTTCGTAGGCGATACCACCTATAAGGAGCAGGTGGTAAAAATCTTCGCCGGAGTGCTGCAGGAAAGGCGTTCAGTGTTAGAAGCTGAAATTTCCAAAGGCGGGCATCAGAATACTGCTGAGATGTTCAGCAAAGTGTCAGCCATGGTGGAAAATAAAGTCCGCGCCTCTATGACCAAATCTTCCCTGTCTAACAAAGGATTTGATCAGGCCGCTTTTGAGAAAATGGCCCGAGACCTGAAGACTGAAGTTCGAGATGTTTTCTATAAAGGGTATTTGGGAAGTTAATTGCGGTTATATTCTGTCGACTACGTAGTCGGGGGCGCGATGGGGGCGTAGCCCGACGAAGAGTTCAGAAATCCAACAATCTTAATACTTTAAATTAGGAAAAATAGAAAATAATAAATATTTAAACCGATTTTAGAATGATAATGAGAAATAATCATTCTTTAGAGGACGTATTGGAAGGTGTTTTATTTTTACATTCTGAAACCGGAACAGAGGGCGGATATTGGGCTTTCCAGAATAAACGTTTTATCAGCCAAACATCACTTTTATTCGGTGTTTTTGCTAATCAACTGGTTTGGGATTCAAATAATCCTGGACGCAGAGGAAAAATACAAAATAATGCTGAAGTTTTTCTCAAAGGTGAATGGCTTCCATTTCCAGACCCAATGATGAAAGACCCTGATCACGTAGCTTCTTCACTGTTTAAAGGAGAAGGAAGAGGTGATCGTGAAGCTGATAAACGGCTTATGGAAAAGTATGGTTTTAGAATCAAATACGCCGCTGATAAGATGAATGAAAGACATGGAGAAGGTAACTGGCATCTTGAAAATCCATCAATTGCTGTTACATCTGATGGCACCCGGTGGGTATATGGTGGCACACCCTCCACAGAACCTAATCGCCCGTATGGAGCTCCTCAAAATGGGCTAACAAGAGCTACAGTTGAATGGGAAGATGGCGTAATTGAACCAAAGCGTCTTTCAAACACTCTTCTTGCGACCAGTTGGAGTTATGAGGGCATTCATATTCTTCAAAATGGCGATTACTTAACAATTTATCATCCAGATAATAAAAAAGAAGTTTGGTCCGGAATAATTAATCTTAAACAACATGATTTATTTACTGAACATGCTTCCGGGATGTGGATTCATGCAGATCAAATAGAGATAGAACGAGATGTTTGGGCAGAATATTTCTTTAAAGAATATCGCGCAAGGTTAATACCTGCAAAAGACCAAGAGTAATTATTATTTTTCCTAATTTGTAAAAAATTGTTGGATTTCTGAATTGTATATGACTTTGATTTAACTTTCAATTTTCTCTTCGTATCCGCAATCTAGGCAGGATTGGTAAGTCTCTGAATCGTCAGAGTAAATATCGACGTGCATTGACCTGCACTTTCTACAGAAATGCTTGTCTTTATTCGTTGCCAGATGTACCATGATAAAACTGGCGGTGGAGGGATTTGAGCCCTCGACCTTCACGTAACCCGGTTAGCTGAGTTTAGTCATCGGTGTGAAACCTCATCGCTCAACCATATGAGCCTCGTCTATTTCTATGTGACGCTATAACCAGGCTTAGCTACACCGCCGTATAGGTCTTTAGAATAAAGAGGTTTTTATATAAAGATTTCTACAGTTTAATCCCGCTGATATCCTCAACCGTGATCCGGGAGGCCATTCTTATTGAAAAAGCTTCCCAACTTCTTCCACGCTCATGCTTCCAGGATTCTTAACGATAGAATGCATGCTTCCCCCGCCGTCATTCATATATCGGGGCATGATGTGGATATGTAGGTGCGGCACTACTTGTCCGGCCGCAGAATTATGGTTCCAACCCACATTGAACCCGTCCGGATGCAGCACATCCTGAATTCTGCCCATCGTTTTTCTGACTGCGACTATCAGCTCCCGCAACTGCGTGTCGGAAAAATCAAATACGGTCACGCCGTGCGCTTTGGGAATGACCACCGTATGTCCTTTGGAATGCGGTTTTACATCTAAAAAAGCCAGATGTTTTTTGTCATCATATACTTTATGTGCGGGAATTTCCCCCCGGCCGATCTTACAGAAGATGCAATTGTCCATTAGAAGTTCATCTCTTGACGGGTTTATTTATTTATTTTTCCTTTCTGGGTTGATATTAATTATGTTCCCAGTATAAAAAGTATATCCCCTATTATTATATTTCTGGAAGTATATATGAGAGAACAATGATTAAACGGTTTTCAGCAGCCTATCTTTCTACTATCATGTCCGCTTGTGTTCCTCATTATATCCCTCCTCCTACCCTGCAGGCTTCTGCAGTTGAGATCAACACACCGGAGATAGCCAACGAATGGCTGAAAAATGTCTTAACTTATAGATCGGATATGCTTCTTTACGGAAAGAGTGATTTCTGGGCTTCCTGCACTCTGACATATCAAAACAGGGCAGGAGATTGTGAAGATTTTTCCATCTGCGCCGCAGTTCTTCTAGAGGGTGATATTGAAAAAGGGTACTTTGTTTTAATGTATAATCCTCTTTCAAATAAAAAAGATGAAGAAAAAGGTATTAAAGGTCATGCCGTTTTTGCATATAAATCGGGCGGGCGCTGGGGCGTTATCAGCAACCAGGGACGTGAATTTAGGACTCCTTTATTTGCTTCTCTTGAATATGTGGTGCAGGATATTAACGATATAAAGCTGCCAGAAGAAAGGTATACGCAATATTATGTAATTGATTACGATGGGGCAGATTTACTTTCTTACGGCGGAGATTTAAATTCAAGAATGAAAACGGTGGGCGAAGGACACATTCGTCCGTAATATTTATATAACAAAACCGCTATTTTTTAATAATGACTAATTTAGTAGTTCGCACTCAAGTGAAAGAGATTCTAAAAGAAGCAGGATTAGATAATATGTCGGGAGATTTAATGGGCCGATTGGATGAAAAGGCCAAGCAGCTAGTCTTAGATGCCATCAAGCGAGCAAAAGAAAATGGGAGAAGAACGGTTATGGGAAAGGATGCGTAAGTAAATATTTTTATCATTTATGCTCTTGCATTTACTCTCTTCCTTACTGCATCCTTGGCGGTGGAGGCAGCGGCAACTGTCCTGCATCAGCTTCCTCTACTTCGGTCGGCTGCTCAAATAATAGCTTGTGTTTGATTTCAATCGGTTTCTGTTCTGGAAGAAGCGATTTATACTGCTGCAATTTTTCTTCAATCAGGGCAATTTTATCTTCCAGCGCCCGCAGCTCTTCTGGATTTTTTGTTTCTAATTCCTTATGCAGTCCCAGCTCGCTTTTAAGCAATTCCACGTGCCGCTGCAGTTTCATCACTTTAACTGCAGTTTCCGGATCTTCTTTTTTCGCCGTAGAGAGGGCATTTATTCCCTCTGCAAAAATAACTTCACGGGAAATATCTTTTCGCGCTAAATGTTCTCCCAGCAGATGCGATAACCGCTCCACTTTTTTATCCATCTCACCTTCATCCGCATGCAGCTTATTCTTGATCATCTCCATCTGGCGTTTCAAAGCGATGACTTTTGTTGATTCCTTATTTTTCTCCAGCAGAAGTTTCCGTTCTAATTCCATCACTCCCTTCAATTGGTTTTCCAGATGGATGATTTCCTTGCGCAAGGTCAATTTAGGCACTTTCTTTTGTGAAGACAGGTATTTTATCTCATTTATCTTTTTGATTATTTCCGTTTTGGAAAAAGATTCTTTCTCGCGTTGGGCAATAGATGAAATCCTGCTTAATAATTGGATGGTACGGAAAGAAGCCATAGTCTACGAGAACAATCCTACTCGCTGTTTTCTAGCTGCAGGTTCTGGCGGCGGGGGGAAATCGTTAGGCATCTGCATGGGCGCAGATTCTGGCCGGGGAGCAACTCGGCCGGAGGCAGAAGGAAGCCCCATATTATGCTGTGAAGAAACTGCCGGCGCAGAAAATCTTCCCGCCTGCCTGTTCATAAAGTCATCTAATTTATCTGAAATGGCAATCATGCCATTGGCAATAGTTTCATTCTGGCTTACCACCGCATTAAGTTTTTCCACTATAGACTGCATGGTTTTGGAAACGTCTTCATCCTTAAGTTCCTGCAGCGCTTTTTCAAAGATGGTATTAAGCTCATGCACGGCATCTTTCATGCTTTCTATTTCCAGAATAAGCTCATTAGTTTTTGTATCCGGTTGGGATAATTTCTTTTTTAATGCTTCCACATCGTACTTGAGGTCAGCAATCAATGAATGCGGTAAAAAATTTGATTCTTCAGCCATAGTATCACCTATTATTAAGATAGTGATAAAATAATTTCGTATATAAATGTTTTGGATACTAAAGCATTAATTAAGTTAAAATTTAAATAATCCGTATCCAACTTACGGTTTATATGGTTAAGATCAAAAAAGGAGAAGTGTACTTTTATTTTTGTTACGACATCTCTGAAGAGATCGACCTGGATAAGATTGATAAGCTGCTAGGTAAAAAAACTCAAAAATATTCTATCTATACCAAAAGTCTGAACCCCAGTTATATGCAGTATTCCATCCCGCCGCTTTTTGCCGAGCTGGACAGCGTCACTACCACTCACTGCGGCAAGACCGTCAAAGGACACATCTTGGTCAAGATCTATGATTTCGGCGCTGTGACCTTAAGATTTGGAGTTGATTTCAACGGCGATCTCAATGACTTGTTGAAGTTCAGCTGCAGCACCGAACGGGCAAATCTGTTCAGCAGTGAAGCTGAAGAGATCATCAGGAAGATAAAGATAGAGATTCGGGATACTTTGACGGATCCCGTGAAGAAAACTAATCAATTAGAGACTTATACCATCTTTACTATAAGAGGGTTTGATAAGGATTTTTCCGGGCAATTCCTCTACCAGAAGTATTGGAAGATTATCGCAAAGATAGTCAAACAGGAGCATGATTTGATGAGCGAATCGGAATTGAAGACCACTATCGAAAACTCATTATCTTATTACAAAAACGACCTTATCATCGTAGATTGGAATAGCGCATTTGTTTATGATACCAGCAAAGATTTTGAGGTCCTGGATGTTATCGAATTCGCGTTGATTCAATCGCTGGAGCTTAGGATATACGATAACTACTTGGATTTCATCATCCAGAAAGCATACGGCGACTTAGGAAAAGAGAAAACCAGGTTCATGCTCAGATATAGGAATAAGCTCAATAATCTGCTCTACATCAAGCTGGAGATTACTGAAGTGGTCGATAAGGTAGAGAACTCTCTTAAGCTGGTCGGAGAACCGTTCTTAGCCAAGATATATTCTTTGGCATCCAAAAAATTTTACATCGATACTTGGAAATCCAGCGTAAGGAGCAAATTAAATTCCTTAGAGAATATATACGGATCCTTATCATCCCAGGTACAGAACGACATCATGC
Source organism: uncultured Methanosarcinales archaeon (assembly GCA_964360675.1). Lineage (GTDB taxonomy): Archaea > Nanobdellota > Nanobdellia > Woesearchaeales > GW2011-AR9 > JACPIL01. The sequence continues at coordinate 174 of CAYHXT010000040.1, read as the reverse complement.
TGGTTTTAGAAGTATTGATTGTATTGCTGTTCATCGTAGATTTGATTGCGCTGTTCTATTTTTAGATCTGCTTTTTTCACCGGCACCATAAATTCTTATGGGAAATTTCGCCGGGTTTAAAACCACGGGCAGCGTGTTTTTGTTATCAGCAAGTTGGTTATCACCAATGTTAGC
>CAYHXT010000039.1:0-8321 GCA_964360675.1 uncultured Methanosarcinales archaeon | reverse complement strand
CCAGACAGACTATTTTATCGTTAGCAATATCATAAAAATTTATTTGCGGATTATCCACTTTAGCTTTACAGCAGATATTCCTAGCGGCGTTTATAGTTAACAATTCATATTTTTCCTGTGCATCGCCTAATTCCTGTTCCTTTTCAGATAAAGAATTCTGGCAGACATTCTTATCTTCTTCTAATGCGGCAGTTTTTTCAGTAACCTGATCATTTATTTCCTGGTCCATTTTACTATTAAGAGAAGCTAATTCGCTTTCTGTAGCAGAAACTAGTTTCTGAGCTTCCTCAACTGCAGCTTTGCTCCGTTCAACTTCTTCTTTACATTCCACCAAGCTATCGCTCATGTCTCCGACTTGAGCTACGATAGCGCCGGTAAATGCGGAATAAGAGGATAGATTAGCTTTGGCAACTTCCAAATCACGGCTTAATTGCTGGATATTTTGAGCATACTCTTTCGGAGAAACGTTAGAATCTTCTATCTGCTGATACACACCATAGCCGACAACTCCCGGGCGGACTACAAATACCGCCAATAATAATACGCCTATGGTAATAGCTGCCACCACCAAGAAATTATTATTTTTCTTTGGAAGCTCCTCTTTTTTATCAAACATATCGGTAAGAAAAGAAAACCCCTATTTAAAATTTGCGTTTTTGGTGTTTTGGGTGTTTTTGTTGAATTGTCAAAAAGAGAAATCGACCGCCACCAGTCAATAGACTGGTGGCATGCTCGCTTTGCTCGGGTCGATTTCTTTTTGAGCACGCATGAAAGATACCATCTTTCAGCGCAGAAGGGAAAACTATCCCTTCTTGCGCCAGAATTCCACTAATTGATAAGTGGTTTGCTTGCAAACCACCATTCATTAGAACACTAAAAATTTACCTTGTAAATTTTGGTGTGCCAAAAATGCGAAGCATTTTTCAGCATGGTGGAATTCTCAGCGTTTAAATAATACAGAAAAGAAGATTTTATTAATGAGGCATCGCTTCTTATTTTGATGATAATTACTATCTCCGGAACGCCGGGCAGCGGTAAAAGCACTATTGCTGAAATCCTGGTTAAAAAATTGGGCGCTGAACGCATTTACGTTGGCGGAATCAGAAGGGAATTGGCCCGGCAGAAAGGCATGACGCTTCAGGAGCTCAATGAATATGCTAAAACCCATCCGGAAACCGATGTTGATGTGGATAAGAAAGCGGCAGCAGAAGCAATAGGATTGGAAAAGAAAGGGAAAATAATCGTTGTTGAAGGAAGGACACAATTTCATTTTCTGCCGAAATCGGTTAAAATATTCATAAAAGTCAGCCCCGAAGAAGGAGCCGGAAGAATTTGGAAAGATTTGCAGAACAAAGAAACACAGAAACAGAGAAATGAAGGAAATATGGATTCATTTGAAGCTGTAAAGAAAAGAACATTTGAAAGAGAAGAAGAGGACGCTAAAAGATACCTGAAATATTACGGTTTTGATCACAGGAAGGAGTCTCATTACGACTTCATTTTAGATACCACAACTCTTACCGCTAAAAAAGCCGCGGAAAAAGTATTGAAATTCGTTGAATCGCAATAACCATCAAGGATTTTGGAGATAATTCAAAACTGCCAATAATCTGCAAATAAGTTTAAAAAGTATATTTTTCCTAGATGATTTTAGGATGAATAATCATAGGTTTAAGGAATGCGGACTTATAGCTATAGTTGGGGCCTTAGGGGGCTGTTCTCTCGAATATCCACAATATTCCGGAAATTACAAATTAGATGCACCAAGCGTAGAATATTCTCCGGAAGATTTCAAGGGAGAAAAAAGATGGCCGGAAAAGCTTGAGATTGTGCACCGGATGGAATATTATGGTTCCGGATTCAATCATTATTTGGGTTTTGAATTTGAAGCCAGTGATAATGATGAAGCTGAGGGCAGGAATTCCTTTAAGCTTTCTAGATTAACTGCTGAAGGCCGGGAAGCTTACCCCAATGAAACGCCTGACGGCGAACAAGTTTACGAAGAAAGAAAGATTTATGGCGGAGCTTTCTGTAATTCACAGGTGCAGTACTGGGTGTTTGCAAGAGTTTTCCCCGGCCATAAGCTTCTGGACGAAGTCTATGAAAGTCACACGGGTACGATAGGAAAGGATCCCGTAACCGGCATGGAGCTAAAAATAAGCCCAAGCCAGGGCCAGCTTGAAGAGCAGTTCAACGAAAAAAAAGCTGAAGAGTGGTTTGAGTTGGCTGGATATGGATTAAATATTGAAATCAGGATTTTACGCCATTTGGATTCGACTACTGACGGATGTTACCAAGGGGATAGTTATCTGCCTCCCGACAAGTGGGGCGATGCCTGGAGCAAAGCAAGATATTTTTCAATAGAACCGGATTATGATACTAACATCATAACTGCCGGGCTTGATGACCTCGGAAAATTCGATGAATTGGGGGTAGACTTCTTCAAGCAAATAATCCCAGATGTGGGCAGTACGAATTATTGATAAAAACGCTAGAGAAGTATAGGTTGGTTTAGTTACGTAAATCAGTTTGGGGATAACAAAAACACGCTGCCCGGAGCTACACAAAATAAAACACATGATTCATGAAACAGAAAACTATCTGTTTTCAGAACAAGAAGCATCTGGGCTTCTGTTCAGAAAAGCAGTGGCTTTTCTTGAATTGAAAATGAATCGTTATTCATTTTCATGTTTCATTTATGTACAGAAAGCTATGCTTTCTTGTATCCACGGGCTAAAGCCCGTGGTTTTAAACCCTGCAAAATTTCTCATAATCGAAAAACCTCACGACACACAAACTTTTATAAAGAAAAAGGTAAGTGAGCACCATCATGGCTGAAGTTGTAAAAGAAAATGATTTTGTAGAAATTGATTATACCGGCAAACTTGCTGACGGCACTGTTTTTGACACTACCAGCGAAAAAACCGCTAAAGAAAATAAGCTTTATTTTGCAGAGAAGAAATACGGGCCGGCAATTATCTGCGTCGGCGAAAAACAGATCCTTCCCGGATTGGATTCAGCGCTGCTAAATAAAGAATTGGGAAAAGAATATGTAGTAACTCTTCCCCCGGAGAAAGCTTTTGGAAAAAGGGATATCAAGCGGATAAAAATCATCCCCATGAACACTTTCCGCGAGCACGAGATTCAGCCGCAGCCGGGACTGCAGGTAGATATTGACGGTGAAAGAGGGATGATTACCGGCATTTCCGGAGGAAGAATCATGGTCAATTTTAATCACCCTTTAGCTGGGAAAGAAGTCACCTACGCATTCACAATCCACATAAAAATAACTGATCAAAGAGAAAAAGTTGCATCCTTCCTTTCTTCGCTATTGCGGATGCCCGCAGATAAACTGAAAATAGAAATTAAAGAGAATGCGGCCGAAGTTACCCTGCCGGGAGAATTGCCAGCGCAAATCAGTACTGTACTCGCTCAGAAATTGATGGGGTTGACCGGATTGAAAGATATCCTATTTAAGAGAGAAAAAAAGTAGAAGAAGAAGCCGGAAAAAAGTAACAAAAATGTGCTAAGTATATGCGAGCCATAGGTAAGGGGGTTTTCTTGGTTTTTTAGTATGGATGGTTTTCAGTGCAATAATCTTTATAAATTCCGCTTCTCTAAAAGATTAAAAAAGGGGGAGACATATGGGACATTATAGCGAAGAATTTCACACTGAACAAATTTCTCACAAAAAAGCTAATGCTGAAATAGATGAAGAGTTGCAGCGTTTAATAGCCAGCTATAAGACCAGAATAAAAGTTATTGGCTGCGGCGGCGCGGGTAATAACACCATCAACCGAATTTCTGAGATTGGAATAAAGGGCGTGGAAACCATCGCCATGAACACCGATGCGCAGGATCTGCTTTACACTAACGCAGACAAAAAAATACTCATTGGAAAAGAATTGACGCAGGGACTGGGAGCTGGTTCCAACCCAAAGATCGGTGAAGAAGCCGCCAAAGAAAGCGAATCCGACATAAAAAAACTATTGGAACATTCTGACCTGATTTTCATCACCTGCGGCTTAGGCGGAGGTACCGGAACCGGAAGCGCCCCTTTTGTCGCCCAGATAGCAAAAAAAATGGGAATCCTAAGCGTAGGCATAGTCACCATACCATTCAGCATGGAAGGATCGCACCGGTTTGAAAATGCCATGATAGGCTTAGAAAAATTAGAGCAGAATGTTAATACCTTAATCGTTATCCCTAATGAAAAACTTCTGCAGATTGCGCCCCATCTGCCCCTGCAGACCGCATTCAAAGTAGCAGATGAAATCCTTACTAATGCAGTTAAAGGAATTGCAGAATTAGTGACACGGACAGGATTAGTGAATCTTGATTTTGCTGATGTTAAAACTATCATGGGGCAAGGCGGAGTGGCGATGATAGGCGTCGGAGAGTCAGATGCAGAAAACCGCGCTGATGAATCGGTGCAGAAAGCGTTGGACAATCCCTTGATTGAAGTTGACATTTCACGGGCTACCGGCGCATTGATCAATATTTCCGGCGGAGAAAATCTTACTTTAGATGAAGCCAGACGCATCGTAGAAACAATTTCCAGCAGTTTAGACCCTAAAGCTAAAATCATCTGGGGAGCGCAGATCTACAAGGATTTGGATAAAACTGTGCGCACTATGGTCATCATAACCGGAGTCAGTTCTGAACAGATTTTTGGGGAAGAAAACACTTATTTTGGCCGGAAAAAAGAAGATATGCAGTCGGAATTAGGCATTGATTTCATGGGTTGATTTTTGTTACTTTTTAAGGGTAACATTTATATATGGTTGATACTTTTAAGTAGCTATGGAAACCGGAAAAGCCTATGGATTTTTTAATTGTAATGCACCTCAAGAAGAGATAGAAACATATTTTCCCATGATTCGTCGAGATGCAAGAACCCCCAGCCAATTAGAACTTTCTTTGATTGAAGGAATGGATAATCTACTGGGAGATGAGCAGATCAAAGCAGAGGCTGAAGGAGCCAAAAGCCAAGGGATCAGGTATGTATTGGAAGCAACCTATCCGGGCGCAACCAATGAGACTACTGCTAAAGAATTAGGCGATATTCTTAATTTACTTCAAGCAACTTCACTCTATGAACCAAAAGAAAAATTTTGTGGATTAGTTTTATATAAACACGACGGCGAATATCTTTCTCTAGAATAAACCTCTTTTTCACGAAATCTTTATAAACCAAAGCCCAGTTTTATCACCAAATGGATGCCACGGAAATTAAGGAGCATAAACTCAAAAGATTCATCAAAGAGACTATGCGGGTATTACGCATCACTAAAAAACCCAATAAGGAAGAATATAAAAGCATCGTTAAGATTACCGCCTTGGGAATCGCGGTCATCGGCTTAATAGGCTTTATCATCTTTCTGGGAAAACAACTTTTATTTTAACATGTCAACACAAATATACGGATTACGGACTGCGGCTAACCGGGAAGATCAGGTAGTTGATTATCTCATCTCAAAACTACAGAGACGCCCCGATTCAGGTATTCTTGCAGTAGTAAGGCCGCACGGTATGAGAGGCTATATTTTCGTAGAGACCACTTCAAAAGGGGAAGCAGAAGTTGCATTACAGGGAGTTCCGTACGCTCGAGGCTTGCTGCCGCATGAAATTCCATACCCTGAAATTGAGCATATGCTGGAGCAAGTCAAAGTGGAGATGAACATCCGCAAAAATGACATTGTAGAAATAATTTCCGGCCCCTTCAAACGCGAGAATGCTAAAGTTACCAGGATTAACAAGCAGAAAGAAGAGATTGTCGTAGAATTGCTGGAAGCGGCCGTGCCCATACCCATAACCGTTAAGATGGATGCCGTGAAAGTTATCCGCCGTGAAGGCGAAGAAGCGGAAGAGAAAAGTTAAATTTTAATTCTGTAGGCGTTATTCATGGCGAATTTATTCTTCCACTATTTTTCAGTCGTTTAGAATTATTTTTTAAATGGAAGTTAATTACTTGCAATTAGAAATTACTTACAATTCGGATCTAGGGTTGCGCCTTGTGTAGCTCCATGCTCGGTTTCGGTATCGTAAGCGGTAGAGCTTTCATCATATTCCAAAGCAGCATCTGCTAAAATCTCATCCAATTTTGCATTTAAAGCGTCAGCTGCCCCTTCTGCTGCAACGTTACAATCGACATTGCATAAAGTTGCATAAGCTTGAGCAACGTCTGCGACTAATTTATCGCCGATCTCTTTGCAAGCATCGACATGGCCTTGTTCGTGTGTTGCTAAAGCGTCCAAGAAAGTATCCCAGCAGGAATCGCAGCCTTTCCATCGGGGCATTTTAACTTTTGCGGCCCAATAGCCCGGGCTGCCTTCAACGCCGGCAGTATAACAGCATTCCTTTTTTTCGTTGTAAGTGGGCCCTTCCAATTTAATTTCAAATGAATTTATTCCATACTTGCATTCGGTCTCTCCAGCATATCTTTTTTTATCGTCGTCGTTCCAAAAACCAGCGCCATTTTCCGAATCAAAGATAGCTTCACCGGCCTGCTCGCAATTCTCGCCAAACACAGCATAATGCTCGGTCGCAGCATCTTGCATTTCTCTGCCGGGATTGTTTTCTATGCAGGGGCGCGCAGTTCCGCCTGCGCCGCTATTACCGCCAGCACCATTAACATCGTTAGTTTCAGGCACGTTATCGATGCAGGCATAAAAACTAACTGCGGTTAAAGGGACAATTAATTTTTTTGTTAAGCGATTAATTTTCATTTTTCACAGAGACTGTCTGACAAATTATTTTTAATAATTTCAATAATTAGTTTCAATATTTTTAATAGTTAACCAGAAAACTTAAACATCGACCATTTCAATCTCAATATTCAGGCCTTCGGGAATAGGCACCCTCATCACTAATCTTAATGTCCGTTCATCTGCGCTTAAATCAATCATCCTTTTATGAACTCTCATCTCGTATCTTTCCCAGGTAGCTTTGCCTTCTCCGGAAGGAGATTTTCTAGTGGTGATTTTCAATTTTTTGGTGGGAAACGGCACCGGACCGTGAAGCTTTACACCGGTTTTTTCAGAAATTTCTTTAATATCGGCACAGATTTTATTGATCTTATCAATATCAGTACTGGCTAATTTTATTCTCGCTCGTTGTGCCATTTTTTGATGTTTTACACACAATAAACTTCTTATTTATTGTGAATTCTCTCTTATTTGTTGCTATATGTGAAATGTTAATTTAAAAAAAACAAATTTACATCTGTTTTTTTACGACATCCATGCACATACCAGCTGCTACAGTAACGCCTGAATCTCTGATGGCAAACCTGGACATCTGCGGAATGACGCTGTTTTTTTCAATGACCAGCGGCTGCATCGGTTTTAATCTTACAACCGCAGCATCACCGTTGCGTAAAATGTCTTTGTTTTCTTTAACTTCTTCTCCAGTCGCAGGGTTAATCTTTTTTACTATCTCCATGAACTGGCAGGCAACTTGTGCGGTGTGGATGTGGAATACCGGAGTATATCCAACAGTTACGACGCTCGGGTGCTGCATGATAACTATTTGAGCTGTAAATTCGGTAGCTACAGTAGGAACGTTGTCAGAGTGTCCTAAAACATCTCCTCTTGCGATATCAGTTTTTCCGATACCGCGTACGTTGAATCCAACGTTATCTCCCGGTATTGCTTCGTTGACTGCTTCGTGATGCATTTCAATGGTTTTTACTTCACCACTGATACCCTTACCTTCACGTCCAGGAACAACAGTAACTTTGTCGCCAACTTTCATGACGCCAGTCTCTATTCTTCCTACCGGAACTACTCCTATACCGGTGATGTTATAGACATCTTGGATAGGCAATCTTAATGGCAGGTTGGTCGGCTTTTGAGGAATATCAAACTTGTTGATAGCTTCCAGCAATGTTTCTCCGGTCCACCAAGGCATCTTATCTGCTTTTTTAGTGATGTTCTGCCCCGGCAATGAAGCTAGAGGTATAAAGCGCACTTTATCAACTTTCCATCCGGCCTGCGTAGCATGTTTCTTGACTTCTTCAACTACTTCTTTGTAGCGGGATTCTTTGTAATCCACTCCAGAAATGTCCATCTTGTTGACTGCGACTATAAGTTGGCCGACGCCAAAGATTTTACTTAATCGCAGATGTTCAATGGTCTGAGCGTTAACTCCGTCGTTAGCAGCTACAACCAGAACTGCGCAATCAGCCTGCGAAGCGCCAGTAATCATGTTCTTGATGAAGTCACGGTGTCCCGGAGCGTCTATGATAGTAAAAGAATATTTATCAGTTTCAAATTTCTTATGTGAAAGGTCGATAGTAACCCCTCTTTCCTGCTCTTCTT
>CAYHXT010000038.1:0-8726 GCA_964360675.1 uncultured Methanosarcinales archaeon | reverse complement strand
TGTTAAGAGGAAAGAACTACTCCTATTTTAATCTGCCGATTAAGAAACAGTGTCCGTCTTCGTATAGCGATGGCTAGCCCTTACAGAAAATCCTTCACTGAATGAAGCTGTTCTACCACTTGGTCTTCTTTGCTGCAGTAAGGGCAGAGGGTATTTTTGGCTTTGAATTTATAGCGGCATCTTCCGCAGAAGAATTCTTTTTTGGTCGGAGCGGCCACTGCTTTTTTTTCTCCCATGAAATCAGTCTTGTTGTGCTTGTAACACCCGGAACATTGGAAGCGCATCTCCCGCGAAGAATCTAAAGTTGAAAACATCTGCGCTTTTTCCATCAATTTCCCGCAGCCGAAACATTGCATCTTAGCAGTTGATAAAGTCATTTCATCAAGCTAAAAGCGGTTAAAGTTTAAAAAATTGTTGTCACTATCCTTCTGGGGTAAGAAATGCGCCATATTCACTAAAATTTATAAACGCATACGACTTTCACGGGCTTATGAAAAGAGGCACTACCAAACTGCGGTTTCTTCTTTTGATTGCGGCAATCTTAGGCATCTTCTATGCTGTTTCTGAATCGGAAACGGTGAAAAATTCGTTGGCCAATCCGGAATCTCTTCGTTCTTTTGTCTTAGGTTTTGGCATCTTAGCTCCGCTGGGCATAATCTTGCTGCAAGCTTTTCAAACAACCATCTCTATCGTTCCATCTCAACTCACCACGGTTTTAGCGGGGTTCATATTCGGCCCCTTATGGGGTTTAGTTTACAGTGTAATCGGAGCTTTTATCGGTTCAATGATTATATTCACTTTAGCCAGGAAATACGGGGCCAGGATTGCCGGTACTTTTTTTGAGCATCATGACATCACCCATTTTACTTTGTTCTTCAAGCAGAAGAAATTGCTTGCTCTGTTTCTGGCCAGAGTCGCGCCGATATTTCCCAATGATTTAGTCAGCTTTACCGCAGGACTTACCAATATAGATCTGCTGCGGTTCAATTTAGTTTCCACCGCCGGATTTGTAGTGCAGATGATCCTGTTGACTTATTTTGGAGCAGAACTAAGCGCCGGAAATGTCAGCATGCCGCTGATAGTCATAACTCTGGCAGTGACCGGCTTGTTGGTGCTGTTCTTATTCAAAGAGGACATCCATGCTTTAATTATCAGGGATCTGCACCGCATAGAAAAAGAAGGGAAGTCCATCAAGAAAACCCTTCAAAAAGGCATGAGAATTATTTTACCATGAACCAATTCACCATGAGAAAAATTCCTGCAAAAATCAGGCCGGAACCGGCAGAAGAAAAAAGATTTTCTGCCGCCACGACTTTATTTTTACGGAAACTTAATTCTTCTCTGAAAGAGGGGAAAGCAATCCTGGGGGGTAGCGGAGCTAAAGGCACTTGGCTGTCCGGGAATCACGATATGGATATTTTTGTTTTGTATGGATATTCTAAGTTTAGGGATAAGTCTCCTGGATTATCTAATCTCTTGGAAACAGTGCTGAAAAAAGCATTTTCTGGGACTAAGATAAGCCGGGTGCACGGGAGCAGGGATTACTTTAAGCTTTCTTTTGAAGGATTTAATTTTGAAGTGGTCCCCATCCTGAAAATCTCCCGGGCTGAACAGGCGATCAATATCACAGACATTTCACCGCTGCATTCGCGATGGGTAAATAAACACGCAGCAAAAAGCAAGGATGATATCCGTCTGCTGAAACGGTTTTGCAAAGCGCAGAATCTCTACGGTGCTGAATCGTACATCGGCGGCTTCAGCGGGTATGTGCTGGAAATCTTGATTGCGCATTACGGTTCGTTTGAGAAAGTCTTGAAAGCATCGCTGAAATGGAAAGAGAAAGATATTATTGATCCTTCCCGCTTTTACAAAGGCAGAGAAGCTTTATTCCACATCAACAGCTCCAAATTACAGTCGCCGTTGATTGTAGTCGATCCGGTAGATAAAAGCAGGAATGCGGCCGCGGCTTTGTCCGAAGATAAATTCCTGCGGTTCAAAGATACTGCTAAAAAATATTTACATAAGCCTGGCGAGGAGTTTTTTGAAAAAGAGATCTTGGATTTATCTGCCTTGCGCAAGAATAATAAAGGAACTATTTTGTATCTTGAACTCATCGCGCTGAAAGGAAAAGAAGACGTAACTGGAGCTAAAATCCTGAAAGTGTTTGAATGTCTGAAACAGAAATTAGCTCCTTTCACGGTGCTTGCTTCAGGATGGGATTGGGATAAAAAGCAGGATGCAGTTCTCTATTTTGTCCTTAAGAAAAAAGAATTGTCCGAATATGGAATCAAGATCGGCCCGCCGCTCAAGATGAAAGAATATGTTGCGGATTTCAAACATAAAAACAAGAACACTTTTGAAGAGGCGGGAAGAATAAAAGCTAAAGTTAAAGTTGAGCATCCGAAAATTGATGATTTTGCATCCAGCGTGTTAAAAGATGATTATATCCATGAACGGATCAAACGGTTGAAAACATTGAAAGTGGTTTAACATAATTCTTTTAAAGGATCAGCTTTTATCTTAAGTTCATGAAACCAATCCCAGAATCGGTCATTGTCAATACTGGCGAACAACATTTGGTCCAGCCGACCATCGATCGCTTCTTTCAGGAGACTGCTGAACATATAAAGGCCAATTACCGCTTGGAACCGAGACCGGATATGTTTCTGATCAACTCGGGAGAGATAGCATATCGTCTAGATATTATCACCAATGACCGGGTAACTTATTTGTCTTTTTATGGAAGAGTTATAGCATCAGTGATGGAAATCAGGACGGAATGGAATCATGTCCAATATACATTTTTTAGAAATATAAGCGGGATTGAAGAATTAGTGCAGAGATACACAAACGAATTATGCGCTGATGCATCCGATCCTGACGTCAAATAATCTAACGTCTCTTTTTAGTCCTGCGGTGGTGCACTTTGATAAATAATCTTGATTTAGTCACCACCCTCAACAGCCGCGCCGCAATCCGCAGAAAACGGGCGATTTTTCCGCCCCCGGATAAACCCTTAGCTTCCCGGCTCACTTCTACGGTTTCATGAAGGAGGGCCTGTCCTACCGCCAGCTGTTCAGTCACTATGATTGCCCGATAAAGAGAGTTGATAAAACTAAAGAAGATAGCGAAAGGAAACACCGCGAGAACATCCAGCCAATAATTCTTGAAGAAAAATTTTGCGCTCCTGGATTTTATAGCTAAAAAAACAAGGTCAATGGCAAACACGGTAATAACCAAGATATCGGTGATTTCAACGGCAAGTTCTAGGGCTCGGTTTTCGGCATGGAAAAACACTTCATAGATAATGATTAATAACAGCAAAATAAGGGCGGGAGTTATCAACTTACGGTTATAGTGCTCGATTTTTTTCCAAAAAGGATGCATAAGCGGAGAATATTTTAGTGATTTTTAAAGTATTTGTTGCGCAAAGTACTGCACAGCTGTTATCTCTGTAAAGTTACATAGGCATTAATAGGTATTATAATGGTGAAGCAAATAATTCTTTTCCGCACCCAAAAAGTATAAATATCTCCTCATGTTTTACGCGAATATGGATGACAATTTGCGCATACAATGCCGCGTCTGCAAGGGTTTTGCTCCAGCCAGCCAATTTAAGCTGCATTATAAATACAAGCAGGTAGTATGTCCGAACTGCACTAGCGGGAAGTTTGAGCAGGAAGAAAGGAAAAAGGCAGCAGCCATAGCGGCTCCGGCTGAGCAGAAAAAGCCGGCTGGCTGGGACAAGGAAGACGAATATCTGGACAGAATGACGAAACTGCGCGAAAGAGAACCTAAAAATAGGATTGAGAAAGTTCCCGGAACAAATCTGGTTAAAGTAAGCTGTTTCAAATGCGCGTATGCATTTAAATATGATCCTTTCAAGAAAATGCCCTTTAATTGTCCTTATTGCAACGTTGAAGTGCCAAACTTAAAGCTGTATAATCTATAATGAAATAATATAATGGTTCTCTATAAGCTTCCTTTTGCTTTTTTTCCCGTCAGAGACGTCTATGCGCGCGATAAAACATATATCGTGGAATGGCTGGATTGGTTTGCAAAACAAGATATAGAAGTTGTAGGGCGTAATCCAGATGCCCCGGCGGGAGTGGAACATATTATTGAAGTTTCTAAAGGAACACTTGAATTTGATTTTGAAGGTTTAGTCGCAGGAAATGAATATGCAGAAGTTCCCCTCACTGAAGATTTTGTCGCAAAAATCCGGCTTGAATCAGTGCCTTATTTTAAATCTCATCAATCCCGTTTACAGCCGCGAACAGTAGGAAATCTCAATGCTGTCCGCACTTACCACGGAAAGTTCAGCGCAACAAATTATGTGCCGCAAGATGTCTTTCAGGCGTTACGCGTCTGCGACATCTCTGCGTGGGAAGAAGCAGCGGAAGAGCACCTCAAAAAAATAAACGAAGCATTGCAGCAATTACGACGGGGCAGTTATTTTTATGCTCTTCCCAAAAAATGCACTGGGAAATTCAATTGAGATTTTCGGGTGGTTTTTCAGGTTCTCAATTAAAAAGTTTTTTAAATAAAACGTTTTTTTTAAGATAAAATGAACCAAATAACTCCGTCGTTTGATCCGCAACGGGTCACAGATAAACCCTCTTCTTTCGTTCATTCCCCAGCGAATGCCAGATTACTGCAGTCTGCGGTTGGAATAGTTCGGGAAACCAGATCACTGAGGCTGCAGATAAGGTATGGGCTACAGGACCAGCTGGTCGCCTTTGATCTTGCCGATATTTTTAAGAAAGCGGGCGGGAAGCCATTAACATCCGGCGGGCAGGAATTTACTGAAGTCTGCGATCTGATCCTGCAGTTACACCGGCCGCGTATCTATCGCTTGGAAAGAGCGGGGGCTGATCGGGAGTATGTCGGTAAAAAAGGGGCAGGCTTAGACCTAAGATACGACCCCGCTTATGATTCGTTTAAATCTCTACGTCTGGAAAGCCTTGAGATCCAGTACGGCTTAGACCATCAGGTCAGACATATTAACCGGATAGATGCGGTATTCGGGAACTGATATTGTTTTTACTTCTTAAATATTTATAAATGGGGTGTCATTGTAAACTTAAAATGGTTGATGAACACAGAAAAACTGCGGAAATGTCTCCGGAAGAGATGGGGCGGCTGGAAGATGAACTTAAACTTGCGTGCCCTAAAAGATCAACACAGGTTATGTCCGCTGAAGAAAGAAATCAATTAGAAGTCCAGATTACCGCTGATTTAAAACAAACCATCTATCAAACACCGGCAGATTATCAAAACCCAGAAGTTCAGGGTCATGGTTTATTTGATGACGAGCCTCTTCCCAAACTGAATCATGCTAGGATGTCTCCTTTAGAACGGATTGAATATTGGAGTTTGGCTTTGATAGAAGCCAACATCAGTTTGGCAAATGTAAATCAGTCTGAAAGGTTGTTTGGATATGAACCGAGATATGTTATCAGTACTACGAGGGAAAGAGATTATGATCGGGAGAGATTACAAATACGTCTCGCTAAAGCAGAATTCTATTACCAGCGCGGGCTTGCCAAAGATGCCGGTGATGCATATGGCGCGCAGATAGATATTGCTGATGCATTAAAATCATTTCCTGACCATCCCAGATATAAGAGCAGATCAAGAGACATTTTGAGACAGAGTATGATTTTTTGTCCAGAAGAATAAACGCCCCCGCGGAGAATTTCATCCAGTATCTGGTTTTAAACAAATCGCTGGCATTTGAACTCCGGCTTCAAGCTTTTTGTCGTTTCTGACCGCAAGCTCGCGTCCTATTTGCCCTACATTAAGTATCCAGGCTAGACGACGGGGGCATTAAGAGTTAAAAACGCCTTTCCTTTAAAAAAGTTAAGGCATTAAAATAGCTTGCTTCGTACATTTATTGCTTCTCATTGACAATAAACTCAATATTCCTGCCGTCGTCTGATATTCTGGGCGTTAATTTGAATTTCTGCGCATCAAGGCCATATATTATAGGCGGGGGGATATTTTTACGGTATTCCCGGATACTTTCTCTATAGTTGTCATCCCTATATTCGCTGCTTACGTACCTACCATTTTCTATAAGTTCTTTTCTTCCCGGTCCCTGCTTGGAAAATAAGGAATGGGCTTTTTCCAGCGCTTCATCTTCATCTCTCCCAATGACGGTGTACGATGTTTTTATGTCGTCGGTGCCATCTATATGATGAATATCGTAACGAATAATTATTATCCACAATTTTTGTTCAGATTCCATTAGAAACATTACCTAACTCACATATTTAAATTTATTGGTGCTTATTTCTTCAGCTCTCCTCCGCCGGCAGGAAGGAACTTGATGATGTCATCCAAATCCCCGCCCTTCAGTTTATGTTTGATCTTTTTGGCTAAACTTCCCTTGTTTTCTTTTCCTGGGATTACCACCGCGAAATATTTGGTATTTTTTTCTACCGCTGTTTTAGGCCCGCCGATGATTTCTCCGCCAACTAAACCGATGGCATATTCTAAAGTAGGATGCAGATAATTAGTTTTGCCATAAATCATAAAACTTCCTTTGGCCAGATATTCTCCCGGTCTGGCTTCCTTGGTTACCTGCTCGGGCTTGACATAAAATACGTCCGCAGAAGTGTGCCATAATTTCCAGGCGCGGGAATATGCTGCTACGGCCTGCGCAGTTTCTTTGATGGTCTGTTCTCCGGCGTCCTGTCCGTTCTTAATGACAAAGAAGGGGGAGCCAGCCATGTCCGTATGCAGGACCAAATCGTTCTTTTCCAGATGTTTCTTGATTATGACTTCGTTAGAGGTTGCATCTTTTCCGCCGACGCACAAAAATCCTTCTGAGGAGAAGAACCAGTGAAATTTCTCATACCATTCGCGCTTCTTTTGCCGGTTAGCCTGTTTCACAGCAGTTTCTTCCAGAAACTTTGATTCCTGTTTCAACAGCAATTCCAATTTATGTTTAGTATCTGCCAAAGCCTTTTTGGCCCCTACAGATTTCCTCTTGGCTTTTTTAGCAGCTTCAAAATACTTCCCTGCGTTCTCTTCAATCGATTTAGTCAAGTCGATTTCAATTTCCATTTTTTCATCCCAATCTTTTTAATCTGAATTAAATAATTTTAAAGTTTAAATTATTTCAAAGCGAAATGTCAACCTTTTTTTAGCAGGCTTTGACGCTTTCTACCAATATCGCCTGTTCGATGCATACTTCTTCTTGATCGTAAGGGATGATCTTTGAAGATATTTTTACCTGCCTGATTTCTCCGGAAGAGATGGTATCAAACGGCACTCTTCCCAGATACACTGCCGCTTTCCCCATTTTTGCTTCATTCAATTCAAAGGTTTCAGCTTTTTCTGCTCCGATGATATTCACTACTAATCCTTCTACATTGATATTAACTCCGTTTTCGACCGTAAATGCGAATATCTTCTTATCAGCATCATAACAAACCTGCTCTTCTCCGCTTATCTCAGAAAATCGCAGCCCGATTTCGATGGCGCATTCCGCCTTATCTTCAACTTCTGCGCTTCCTAAATTCATGATTACGACGCCTACCGCTACTGCGAACGAAATAAGCAGGAAAGCAATCATCAGCGGGGTAATCGCTTCCTTATTTAAGTATTGCATTTTATGCCTTCCAGTGGATCTTTTCTTTGTGCATTATTTGGGTTACCCGGTGCAAAGGGATGAAAATTTCTTTTCCCTGATCCAGGAATACCAAGAATTCTTTTTCAATCTTCTTTAAATATTTAGCATGCATCATGATTTCCTTATTGCTGACATGATCTTTATACTTGAAATGGAATTCATGTTTCTGCGGATGCCTCCAAATTTTTGTTGCTATGCCGCAAATGGGTTTTTCCTTTTCCCACAGCGGATTGGCTCCTTTAAAGATAACGCCCGAAAGGCTGAGCATAGTCAATCCGATACCAAGGCTTAGCCATGGGTTTTCAATTATGGGCAGATAGCCAAGGCCGTCCCAGGTACCGGCCCAGAAGAATACAACTCCCAAAGTTCCAAAAATGTACCAAAAATATTTTTTAAAATCTTCCAGCGTTGGCATTTTTACAGTCTCCAATAGCGTTTTCCGTTGTAAAGGACTTCGGTCACTCTGTGCAATGGTACAAATATCTCTTGTTTTTTACCGGGGGGCACAACGGTCAGTGCGTTTTTTTCTATTTTTTTAATCCATTCTGCAGGGATGGTAATGGTTTTCTTCTGAGTTTTATCGTAATATCTGATGCGGAAATGTTTCTTTTCAGGATGTACTTGGATGTCGTGTAATATTTTGCTTACGGTTTTTTGGATTCCTCCCAGCGGATCAAATTCCTTGAATATCAATCCTGAAAAAGTCAGCATGGCAAAACCTATGAAGAGGAATACTAAAGGAGTACAGCTTTCCAGATTTATGATTGCCGGGCAATCCAGGCTGCCGAGAAATGGGATTTCGTAAAGCCCGTCCCATATTCCCTTCCAGGTAAATATAACTGCTACCGCTATGTAGAGCGAAGATAAGAAATGTTTATCCTGTTCACGTAAAAACATGACCATAACTATAGCGCCTCTTTTATTGATAATTAAGAGCGGCAGATTATAAATATCTTTCTATCTGCCAATTATCCCCTGATACTATCCTCCTTAGCGGATATTATGGGAAATTTCGCAGGGTTTAAAACCCCTCACTTCAGTGCGAAATTTCTCATTCCAAAAACACGCTAGTTGCGAGGAGCGTAAA
>CAYHXT010000037.1:0-8949 GCA_964360675.1 uncultured Methanosarcinales archaeon | reverse complement strand
TGAGAATTTTACCGAAAGCGAAAGGCGCCGTAACCAGCGTAGTATGTGATGGTTTAATCCTTGATGAACTATCTGTTTCCAATACTATCCCGTCATTGAAAGTAGAGAACAATCAGGTCGATGCTGCGCATGAAGCAAAAGTGGGAAAAATAAATGAAGAGGCTATTTTTTACTTGCAAAGCCGAGGTTTATCTGAAGAAGCCGCCATGAAATTGATGGTTTCCGGTTTTATCGAACCGATCCTTAGGGAACTCCCGCTAGAGTATGCCATAGAATTAAACAAATTGATTGAGTTGGAAATGGAGAAGACGGTATGAGGGAAGAGGGCATGAGGGAAGATAGTATGAGGAAAGAGAATATGAGGGGAGATAGTATGATAAAAGATTTCCCAATACTGAACAATGGGTTGATTTACTTAGATAATAGTTCCACCACCCAAAAACCAGCAAAAGTAATTGAAGCAGTTAAAGAATATTACGAAAACGATAACGCCAACGTACACCGCGGGATTTACAGGTTAGCGCAAAAATCTACTATGCTCTACGAAAAAGCGCATGAAGTTGTTGCTAAATTCATCGGCGCAGAATTTGAAGAGATTATTTTTACCAAAGGAACTACCGAAGGATTGAACCTGCTGGCGTATTCTTTAGGAAAAAACCTGAACGCAGGAGACGAAATAGTGTTGACGGAGATGGAACATCACAGCAATATCGTCCCCTGGCAGCAAATCGCAAAAGAACGGAAAGCGATAGTGAAGTTTATCCCCATCACCAAAGAGTATAGATTAGATATGGCTAAAGCGCAAGAACTTATTACCGCCAAAACTAAAATAGTTTCTGTCGTGCATATGTCAAACGCATTGGGAACCATTAACCCGGTTAAAGAACTGGCCGCAATGACGCATAAAGTCGGCGCAATTATCATATCAGACGCTGCGCAGTCAGTTCCCCACATGAAAATAAACGTCAAAGAACTGGATTGCGATTTCTTAGTATTTTCCGGGCACAAAATGTGCGGGCCGACGGGAATTGGAGTGTTATACGGAAGAAAAGAATTGCTGGAAAAGATGGAGCCTTTCCAATTCGGCGGCGGAATGATAAATGAAGTTACATTTGAAAATTCAACCTGGAACCAGCCGCCATGGAAATTTGAGGCGGGAACTCCTAACCTGGCCGGCGCAGCTGGATTGATGGCAGCAATCGAATATTTACAAAATATCGGAATGGAAAATATCTTTGCTCAGGGTCAAGAATTGACAAAATACGCTTTAGAAAGATTGCCTGTAATTCCCGGCATAAATATTATTGGCCCGGCCGATATTAAAAGCAGGGGGCCGATTGTTTCATTTACCATCGATGGAATGCATCCGCATGACACCTGTGAATTGTTGGATAAGGAAAACATTGCAGTTCGTGGAGGATTCCACTGCGCCAAGCCTTTGTTTTCTAAACTAGGATTAGATGGAAGCATCCGGGCTTCGTTTTACATTTACAATACCGCAAAAGAAGTAGATCACTTGACGGAAGCGCTATTGAAAGCGGGCAGGGAAATAAAAGAAGAAGTGAATAGGGTTAATCCTATTGACCTAAATGAAATCGCTTCAGTTAATCTGACCGAAGAACAAGAGATATACAAAGATAATGTAATAGACCATTATAAGCATCCCAGAAACAAAAGAGAAATGGCTGATTTCACAGTTGCACAACGGGGAGTAAACCCCCTCTGCGGCGACGCCATCGTCATGTACATTAAAACCAAAGAGAATATGATTATAGATGTCTCCTTTACTGGCGACGGCTGCGCTATCAGCCAGGCTTCTGCCTCGCTATTGACTGAAAAAACCAAAGGAAAAACCGTCAAAGAAGCGGCAGAATTTAATTCGACAGACATGTTTAGCTTGTTGGGGATACCTATCAACCACACCAGAACCAAATGCGCGCTGCTATCACTTAAAACCTTGCATCAGGCCCTGCTGGAGAACGATACCCATGAATAAATTAGAAATCATAGATTTACATGTAGAAACCGAAGGGAAGGAGATCATTAAAGGAATTACCATCACGTTTTATCCGGGAAAAGTTCATGCCCTGATGGGACCGAACGGCGCCGGGAAATCCACTTTAGCCCACGCCATGATGGGGCATCCAAAATATAAGATTACCGGGGGAAAAATACTGCTGGATAATGAGGATGTCACTTATGCAAAACCGGAAGTGCGGGCGCAGAAAGGGCTGTTTTTGTCGTTTCAGTACCCTGCTGAAATTTCCGGCGTCACCATCAGCAGCTTCCTGCGGACAGCGGCGAACAGCCTGCGGGAGAAAAAGGGACTTGCGCCGTATTCAGTAGTTGATTTCCATAGATTGCTGAAAGAGAGAATGGCGCAACTGAAAATTGATGTTTCTTTCTGCAAGCGCTATCTGAATCAAGGATTTTCCGGGGGAGAGAAAAAGCGCATGGAAATGCTGCAGATGCTGATGCTGGAACCAAAATACGGGATTTTAGACGAACCTGACTCAGGAACCGACATAGATGCATTAAAAATAATTGCAGAAGAGATAAATAAGATTAAAGAGAGCAAAGAAACAAGCTTTCTTCTAATAACCCATCACAATACTATATTAAAGTACATAGAACCTGACGAAGTCATAGTGCTCGTTAAAGGTAAGGTAGTTGAGGTGGGCGACGCAAAGCTCGCAGAACTTATCGAATCTCGGGGTTATGCAAAATATTCCTCTACAACGGAGGAATTTTCCTAAATGCCAATCTGCTATTTATGTAACAAAATGCTTGGCATGATTACAGAATCCCACCTGAAGAAGATTCATGCAATCAGTTGTAAAGAGTATGCCAAAAAGTTTGGGCTTAGCAAAGGACAGTTGAATCCTCATCATTCTAATAAAATGAATGGTAGTGGAAATCCTCGTTTTGGCGTTGTGCCATCGCCAGAAACAAAGAGAAAAATAAGCGTGAGACATATAAAAAGTGGAAGATTTAAAGGGGCCGGAAATCCAATGTTCGGAAAAACACATACACTGACGGTGAGAAGAAGAATAAGTGAGCATCTAAAGGTTGCACTTCAGGGAGAAAATAATCCTTTTTACGGCAAAAAACATACTAAAGAAACTAAACTAAAAATCAGCCATATTAGGATTGATAAAGGATTGGCTAAAGGAAAAAATAATCCCTTATTTGGTAGAGGCCACAGAGAAGAAACTAAAGCACATATTTCTAGAATAAAGAAAGAATTTTTTATACAACATCCTGAAAAGCATATAAATCAGTTGATAGTTAAGAATTATAAAGAACAGAAAAATAAAAAAGGAGGATATATTTCACGAAAACAAATTGAAATCTACGAGATATTGAAAGAGGATTTTAAGGACGCCCAGTTGAATTACCCCTTAAAAACAAAAGCAGGCTTATATTTTGCAGATGTTGGAATACCATCCCTCCAACTAAATCTAGAATACGACTCTTCCTATTGGCATCAAGACAATGTTAAAGATCTTAAGAGAGACACCAATATAAAAGCAACCGGGTGGAACGTGATCAGAATAAAAGAAGAACAGATTAAGCAATTAAAGTCCCAAATTGAGTTACGAGAGCACATACGACAATTAATTAATATTTTTCGAAAAGAGACGCATAAGAAGGGAGGATTTGAGGGATTGGCAAAATGATAACCAAAGAACTATTAATCGAAAACGTCTTCAAGAAATACGAGGATCCGGAACTGAACATAGATATCTGGACGCTGGGGCTGATTTACGATGTAAAAGTAGACGGCAAACGGGTTAAAATAGTGCTGACTTTCACTTCTCCGCTGTGCCCATTCGGCCCGCAGATGGTGGATGATTTAAAAAAACTGATACTTGACCAGCAGGCAGAGACCGTAGATATCGAAATCACTTTCACGCCGATGTGGAAGCCGTCAGATGAACTGCGGGAGATGCTGGGAGTATAGGAGCCATAAAAATGATTTACTTAGATTACGCTGCTGCAACGCCGGTGCGGAGAGAAGTTAAGACAGCAATGGACAAAGCAGAAAACTGTTTTGCTAATCCTGGCAGCAAACATGACGGCGGAAGAACGGCAAAAGAATTATTGGAAGACGCGCGGAAAAAAGTTAGATGCGTACTGAACGCCAATGAAAAAGATAAAATTATTTTCACGTCCAGCGGAACGGAAAGCGTTAATCTGGCTTTGAAGGGCATCGCCTTTGCCAATAAAACAAAAGGGAATCATATCATCACCAGCAAAATAGAACATAAAGCGGTTTTAGAGACTTGTAAATATTTAGAGAACCAAAGATTTAGCGTAACTTACCTCGATGTGGACATATATGGAAGAGTAGATCCTAAAGAGATTGAAAAAGCGATAACTCCTAAAACAATCTTGATTTCTATAATGTATGTTAATAATGAAATAGGCAGTATTCAGCCAGTGAAAGATATCGCCGCCATATGCAGCAGGCATAAAATATTATTTCATACTGATGCCTGCCAAGCCGGAAACTTAAACTTAGACGTACAAGAATTAGGAGTGGATTTACTTACACTTAACAGCAATAAGATGTATGGGCCGAAAGGCGCAGGATTGTTATATGTGAAAGAAGGAGTTGCTCTCCAACCGCTGATCCATGGCGGCGGACAGGAATCTGGGTTACGGGCAGGTACTGAAAATGTTTCTGCCATCGTAGGTTTCTCTAAAGCGCTGGAATTAACGCAATCAGAGAAAGAAAGAGAAAATAAAAGATTAAAAGAATTACAAGAATATTTTATATCTCAAATTCAAAAAATAATACCTAATACTCATCTAAACGGTCTTGCTGCAGAAAGAGCGCCAAATAATGTACATATCTCTTTTGAAGGTGTGGATGCAGAGACAGTGTTATCTTATCTTGATCAGGAAGGCATTTGTGCTTCTGCCGGAAGCGCCTGCACCGCAAATATCATTGAGCCCAGCCATGTGCTTAAAGCCATGAAAGTGCCGGAAAGATTAGCCAGAAGCAGCATCAGGTTTACGTTAGGGAACGGAACGACAAGAAAAGATATAGAAAAAGTGGTAAGAGTTCTGATGAAGATTATCGCATCTCTCAGAAAAATTCAGTAAACTAAAAAAAGATAAATTATTTTCATTGGTTATTTTTCTTTACCAGGTCTTTCGGTAAGACTCAAAGTCGCCATAAAACTTCTCAAGAGGTATGCCGAATGCATCTTCAAATGCTTCAGGCATGCTCATTCCTTTTCCACTTGCCAGGTTTGCGCAAAAATCATCAAGTGTTTTAATATCTCTGTTTTTCATCAAATAATCAACCGCCATATTGAAGAATGAATACTGCAAAATGGCCCCCTTATTTTCGAAATCCTTACCTTCGAAAGATTTTAATAAACCGGTTTCCTGTTTTGCTCTGGGGATAAGCATCTGCGGAATGCCAATTGAAGAGATCAGGCCCGCCTCTTGCATTGCCCTGTAAGAAAGCCATTCTGCTTCTCCCTCGGCGAACCACCTTGGAACGATAAGAGTTTCCACGTCCAACCTGCCGCATCCATTATGAAATTGATACACATGCACATACTCATGCGCAGAAAGCCTGGGACGCCACTCTCCGCCGTACTTATTGACTTCAATCATTCCCTTCCAATCACCAGATTTTGTTCCGATCTCAATGACCATCTTTTCATTCTCAACCGCCACTCCCGCTCCTGTGTTTTCAGTGGCATCAACCCTAAGTCCTGCCGGCTGATTTATGCTTTTGCCGAACCATTTCTGCAGATAGAAATCCATTGCTGATATGCCGGTTATAACAAAGCCCTTATCCTTCTCATTTACGTCACTGGCAAATTCTGCCTTGACAAGAGAAGGTAATACATTGAAAACTTGCTTTGGTGCAGGAGCGCTCGTAGTTTGCGGGCTGCCGCTTTGAGTGTCAGCTTTTTTTTCGGACTCGCACAACTTGATACATGGACCGTACTGCATCATGCTGCAATCAGGAGGCCATTGCACCTCTTTTCCTGCTTTCCAATCCTCGCACATCTGTTTTGAACCTTCTGGGAAATATTTGCAGGAAGAAAAACAACCGAGGTCATCTCTTTCTGATGATTGGTTTTGTATGCCTTGAGACGAAGATTCAATACCTAAAGTTTTCATTAGAAATTCGTAGGGAGGGTGACCTGGCCAAAAAAAGAAAATTAGCGCAATCACGATAAGAAGCAGAATTAGATAGATTTTATATTTCATTATTTATTTTATCGAATGTATGTTTTATGAATAATTGTTGATGTTTTTGACGACGACCCTCTTTTTTACTGGTATGATTATTCTAAATGTTTAAATATCTTTTGAAGTTACGAACAACTTTTTACAATAACAAATTATTTAAATAAACCGCTACTTTACATTTATTATCAAACAATAGGAGGTTCAAAATATGAGAAAAATAATCGTTTTAATGGTACTATCTCTTCTAGTGTTTTCAGCATTAGCAGCCGCCGCTGGAAATCAGCCGGAGAAAGTGCGGGTATTTTTAGAGTTTAAGGGACAGCCTGATGTAGGCGCAGTACATCTTGCCGGAGGAAGAGTGCTGCACAGCTATACTCTTTTAAGCAACGTATTGGCAGTAGAAGTTCCCGTAAACGCATTAAATGGTTTATTAAAAAATCCAAATGTTGTAGGCGTAGAATATGATGCAGAAGTTCAGGCTTCAGGAAAACCTGCCCCTTCACAACCTGCGCAAAAACTTCCGTGGGGAGTAGATAGAATAGATGCTGATCTTGCTATTGGCAAGGGCAACGGCGTAACGGTTTGTATCGTCGATACCGGCATTGACAAAACTCATCCTGATTTACAGGCAAACATCGTTGGCGGTAAAAACTTTGTTGCCAAAGGAGCATCAGTAGATCCTACCAAGTGGAATGATGACAACGGGCATGGAACACACGTAGCCGGAACTATAGCTGCTGTTGACAATTCTATCGGCGTTGTAGGCGTTGCTCCGCAAGCATCTTTGCTGGCTGCAAAAGTATTGAATAGGCAAGGTTCAGGATACCTTAGCGACGTAATCGCGGGGATTGATTACTGCGTGCAAAGCGGTGCAAAAGTTGTATCTATGAGTTTAGGGACCAGTTCCGATGTACAGGCAGTGCACAATGCAGTTGATGCTGCTTATGCCAGCGGAGTATTGTTAGTGGCTGCTGCCGGAAACGATTACGGCGGACCAGTTTCGTACCCAGCTGCATATGATTCAGTAATTGCTGTTTCTGCAACTGATAGTAACAACAATCTCGCCTCCTTCAGCAACGTTGGGCCAAAAGTAGAATTAGCTGCCCCCGGAGTAAGCGTTTTTTCAACGTGGAAAGATGGCACTTATGCTACAGCAAGCGGAACCAGCATGGCTGCACCGCACGTTTCTGGAGTTGCAGCACTGGCAATTCAGGCAAATCCATTGTTGAGCAACACAGAAGTTCGGGCTTTACTGCAGAATACTGCTGACGATTTAGGCGCTGCAGGAAAAGACTATTGGTTTGGATACGGCTTAGTGGATGCTGAATTGCTGAATTAAATTTTAATTTTTTATTTTTTTTATTTTCTTATCGATTTTGTTAAAGAAAACCAACCACTATCGGTCAAATTCATTTACCTAGTTCAGAAATTGCTTTCAGCAACGACTGGTGACACAAGAAATCAAAATCCCCACAGCACAAGAAATACAACACCTGAAAATTAACAACGGTTAATTTTCAGTGCTGAAAAGCAGTGCTTTTCATGCATCAATTGTATTTCTGTGCAGAAATGAGATATTTTTCTCATTTCTTGCAAGCTGTGGGGTATGATGTAATATCATATTTCCACTTTTATCGCTGTGGGTATTTTGGTGTTGCTTTCGTATCCCCATAGCAAGCTAGGGGGTATACTCATCAACAATCAAACACATGAAAATAAAAAATGATTTGATTTCTGTACAGAAATTAAGTGGTATCTTCATTTATTGCGGAAGAAATAAAATTATTTTTTAAGAAATTTTTATTCTTTTTGTTTTAAGTATTTTTTTAAGCTCTCCCGGAGTCTTTCCCAAATATTCTTCAGGCACCATGTAACCACCTATACGACTAGGCCTTTTTACAGCCATTAATTGCGACATCTTTTGAGTAATATATGGCTTGATTAACTCAAATAATTTTTGGTATGCAGCATCCACTTCCTGCCTTTCCCATCCAAGACCTTCTGCAATAACCCTCTTATGCGAAGGAAAAGTATCAAAAAGAGAAGCTATGCTAGCCGCGTCTCTGCAATCCCCATCGTTAGTTACTAATTGATATACTCCTTCCGGCAACAGTAATTTTCCGTTTTCTATCTTCGCTCCGAAATCTCCCCGTGAATAATTTAATTGTGTTGATGGTTCTGCCAATATATGTTCAATATTTTTCCGTGTCATTTTCTTTCCCTCCGTTCTTCCTGAACTCCAATGCAGCTAAAGTTCATTCATGAGTTTTCTTTGATGGTAGTAAGACTGCGGGATATCGCTCCAAAAAATATTTCGCCCACACATCTCTCTCTATCCCGATCTGGTCCGCATGGATCCACATGCCAGAAGCGTGTTCTGTGAATGATTCGTAGGGTTTAAGATTAATTACTCCTGACCAAACCTTGGACTGCACCCCCTCTTTATTCTCAGGATGGTAGATGGTCAGATGATCACCATTGTCAAGGATATGCAGCCCTTCATAACTCCAAAGATCTCCGATCTCTTCTTCATGCTGGTCATCGGCGCAGTATGGCTTTTCCTTGATTTCGCCGGTACGCTCCAATTCTTGCAGTACTTCTTCATCTAAGGCTATAACTCTCTGCACTTTAAGCGGTCCGCTCTGTTCTTTTATATAAATCCCGCAATTTTTGACACTGTTTCTTTATGAGCAATAGGCCTTTGGCGTTAGCCAAAATCTCGTTTTA
>CAYHXT010000036.1:0-9060 GCA_964360675.1 uncultured Methanosarcinales archaeon | reverse complement strand
GGAAGACATTAGCGAAGAATTGCGAAGTTAAATTACCCAGCGGAATTCCTCTGCCATGGTTTCCTCCCACCAGAAGCCCTATATTAAAATATGTAATACATAGGCAGTTGTGCATCGGACTAATCAGCGAATGCACCAACTCAAACACCCCCATTTTCATGGTGTGCACCGGACTAAGAAAGGAATGCACCGGCCGGGACTTTCGGTTCCTAACGGATATTCGAATTTCCGAACCCAAAACATTTGCTCTGGATTACCCGGATAGTCGGCTCTCTCCGCGAGGAGAGCTCAGAAATTCTTCTGAATTTCTCGCGTGGAAGGCCGAAGTCATAGCCGTTAGACCACCGGTGCATATTAACTAGATGTTTTATACATTATTTATTAAGGTTTTGGTCGTCATTTTTCTAACAATTCATTCTCAGCAAAATCTTTTTAAATCAACTCCCCTTTTATGGATCCATGTCAGAGTTAACTAATCAGCAATGTGTTCTCTGCGGAGAGCATAAGCTCACTCTCCGGGAGGAAGAAGTGGAAATCCCTTATTTTGGGAGAGTATTTGTCCTTTCCATGGACTGCAGCGCCTGCGGCTACCGGAAAGCTGATGTGGAACCGGCAGAACCAAAAGAGCCGTGCCGATATACTTTAGAAGTTACCTCAGAGGCAGACCTTTCCATAAAAATCATCAAATCAGCAGAAGCGACCGTAAAAATTCCAAGAGTCATAACCATTGAATCCGGTCCGGCATCAGAAGGTTACATAACTAATGTGGAAGGATTGCTGGAACGGGTTAAAAGCATGATTCAATCTTCTGCCGATGCTGAAGGAGAAGATGATCCGGCTGCCAAGACTAAAGGTAAGAATCTGATCAAAAAACTAAACAACGTACTGGTCGGCAGAGAACCGTTAAAGATAATCATTGAAGATTTATCCGGCCATAGCGCGATTATAAGTGATAAGGCGCAGAAAAACAAATTATAAATTTGTTTTATGAATTTTACCCAATAACTTCACTTTTTCTCTCTCTCCTCCTCGTCCTCCCGCGCTTTCTTAAACGCCTGAGGAAGATCAATCATATATTTTCCTTCTTCCAGCTTAATTATCAAAGGATCTTTCTTGAACAGATGCACGATGTCAATTTCAAACTTCCCCGGCTTTACTACGCGGATAGATTCCAGATCCAGCACTACCGGCGTGTCTTGCTCTTCCTTTATGTTCAGCACTTCAGCTACATCTTTCTCAATGTTTATCTTATCTTCATCGCTTAAGTTGGTAAGCAGTTCCTTGCCGTATTCAATGTCTTTCTTTTTGATGAAAAAGAACAGCCGCGCCCCGCATTTACAGCCCTTAAGAATATCCGCTGACCCATCTTCGTAAAGGGCATTGCAACGGACACATTGGTGTGGCATAACTACAGAATGGCTCTTGCTATTTTTATAAGTTTCTATTAAATATTATATACATTAAAAGGACGATAGCTCCGCACTTTCATGAATTCCTACCTGCGTCTAAACACTTTTTTACTTAATCTGCGGTCTTTGGTAAATAATTCAATCTGGTCGGGATTACTTTCTATTTTTTTAACGATGGAAGCCGGCCCGATTATAGTAAGGCCTTGCCTGTTTCCAAGAAGAACGTCAGCGAATGTCCCTTTTATGCGCTGCAGGGCATCCTGTTTATCCTTATCTGGACATATGACGCTTAATTCAATCCCCTTAAATTTGGGAGAAATCTCTTCCATGGTGATTTCAATCAAATCAGCTTCTTCCTGCCTCTTAAGGCGCCCTTCCATGATGACAATTTTGTCTTCCTTTACAATTCTTAGAAGTTTATTGACTCTTTTAGCTGAAGAAAGCCCCTCAACTTCATGATACGGAACAAACTTAAATGTAACCATCTTTTTTTCCAAGCGTCTTCGTGTTTATATCCCTCATAGGAAAATGTTCAGCTTTTTAATGTTTCCTGTTCGCTTACTTAGCAAGCGCAAAAAGCTGCTCATAAAAATCTTCAACCTGTTTACCATATTTTGCTGATATGCCCAATACTTTATACTGCGGGAAAGCCGCTTTAACAGCTTCAATATTAGCTTTCTTTAAATCAACTTTATTTGCAACAATCAATACGGGAATATTTCTGGCTTGCAAATTTCCTATGATTGTGATATTGACTTGTGAATAAGGGTCTTTGGTAGCATCAAGGACGACCACTACAGAATCCATGTCATCAAGCCATTTTATAGAATCAATAACTCCTTTAGTGGCTTCTTTCGCCCGTTTTTTAGCTTCAGGTTTCTTAAGCCCTTTTTTAATGAAATCTTCATAATCGATTTTGGTGGATATTCCGGGCGTATCAACCAGGGAAAACGTCAATTCCTTCCCTTTTTTATTTTTAATGCTTACCTGCTCTTTAATCTTAATTTCCCTTGTTTCATGCGCTATATGGGATACTGCAGACATCTCTTCACCCAGCCAATCTATGCAGATCCGGTTCGCTAAGGTAGATTTTCCTCCGTTAGGCGGCCCGTACAACCCTAATTTAATATGGCTCTTTTTACTAAACGGATTAAGCGACAATTTCTTAAAAAAGTTTTTTAAAAAGGAAGTAACCATCTTTTATACGCACCCCAGAGTTGTTTACAATTTAATTGAGGTTATTAAAGTTTTTGGTGCTACACACGCAAAATGTGGGTCAGTCCGCATCTGCGCACACGGACAAAAATTCTTTTGCTGACAGAATAATTTATAAGTATTAAAATATCCTTTGTACAGTATGCCAGAACGATATTTAGTGATTGACCGCCTGAAATTAAGTTATGAGGGCTTATTTAACGCTGACGAGTTATACAGCCTCATCGCCCAGTTTTTCTATGAAAAGGGATGGGATTGGTATGAAAAGATGAACCAGTCGGTCGCGACTCCGTCAGGAAAGCATATCCGCATGGTCCTTGAACCCTGGAAAAACATCAGCGATTACCATAAATTGGTCGCAGCCATAAAAATTAACATAGTTGATCTTAAAAACACCGATGTAGAATACCGGGGAAAGACATTACGCACTAACCAAGGGGCCGTGCATGTGGTTATTGACGGCTACGTTGTCAGCGACAGGAAAGGAAAATGGAGCGAAAAGCCGATTTATTGGTTTATGGGCATTCTCTTTGAAAAGTATTTTTTCCACAATCATTATCAAAAAGCAGAGATATGGATTAAAAGCGACATTGAAGAATTACATCAGAAAATTAAATCTTATCTTAATTCATTCAAATATACCTACGGGCGCTGAACATGACTGAAAAAAATTTAATCATAAATAACCGTGAACTGCCCTACCAAGGGATATTCCGTGCCGATGAATTATTTTCTGCTATAAATCGGGCTCTGCAGGATAAAGGATATGTCCGGCTTGAGAAAAAAAGCGAAGAATTGGTAACTCCTTTAGGCAGGCTTCACCAGCTGGAATTGCGCCCATATAAAATCATGACTAATTACATCACTCTCATGATTAAAATTCGCATCACCCTGGACAATGTTACTGATGCGGTTCTGAAAAGAGACGGAATCAAAGAAAAGTTTCAGCGGGGAGATGTGCATATAGCCTTTGATGCCTGGTCATTGACTGATTACGAACGGCGCTGGGGAATGAAGCCGTGGATGTATTTCGTGAAAGCAGTAATTAACAAATACATCTACAAATTTCCATATGAAGAAGGCACAATTAATGAAGTTGCTGCTGATACCGCTTACATATATGTGCAGATAAAAAAGTTGTTACATTCGTATGAAGGGAAAGAAGTCGCTGTTCCTAAAGAAAAAGAAGTGCGCAAGAAAGTAGAAGAAGAGATGCTGAGAGAAGCCTAATCCTATCTTTTGACATTTAAGAGATAACTTCGCAAGAAATTTCTACTTGTTTATGGTTTTTAGTGAGGTCAAATCCGTTGATTGTTTGTTTTGAATTCAAATATAATCCTAAAATAAACTTAAAAAACCACCTAGCTCTGCTAGGGTTGAGTTTTTTATTGAATTTCAATTCAGCACTTTTCCCCGCAGGTCAAACATCTCCGCTTTGACTATCTCAACTTTTAATTTATCCCCCAGCTTAAAATCTCCTTCCACGATGATCTGTTTGTAAGAATCATTTCTTCCAATCCACTGCCGCAGCTCTTTCCCTTTTTCATCGATAATGATTTCTCCCTGCCAGCCAACCCATCGTTCATTTTGCAGTTTGGAAATGTTATGAAATATATCTGTCAGCACTCTGGAACGGTGTTTAACCACTTCGCCTGGCAATTCTGTTAAATCAGCTGCCGGTGTTCCGGGCCTGGACCAGAAACGGGAAATATTAATTGAATCTGGGGCGGTTCTCCTTACTGCCTGCAAAGTTCCCCAATAGTGATCTTCAGTTTCGGTGGGATAACCTACGATGATATCTGTCATAAGATTGATCTCGGGTATCTCTTTTTTGAAACGTTCTACTGTGCTAATAAATTCCTGCACGGTATATAGTCTTCTCATAGCTTTAAGTGTCTTATCATGCCCTGCCTGAAGAGGCAGATGCAGAAACTTGAATATTTTCGGATGCCTGTAAACTTCTAGCAGCCTAGTTTCAATCTTGGAGAGATGATCGGGATTTCCCATGCCTATTCGTATTTTAAAGTCTCCAGGAATCTGCACTAATTGTTCCAATAAAGCTGGCAAATTAGTGCCTATGTCAAACCCGTAGCAGTAAGTGTCCTGTGAAGTCAGCCAAATCTCTTTAACCCCTTCCGCTATTGCTTTCTTAGTCGCAGCCACAATTTCTTCGAGAGGGTACGATACCAAATTGCCTCTTGCTTTCTTGGTCTTACAGAAGGTGCAGGCGCCCAGGCATCCTCGGTTGATGGGCATAATTTCCACAATAGGATTTTTACGCACTCGCGGCAGGTTTAATGGGGGCATCTCATCGTTGTTCA
This sequence comes from uncultured Methanosarcinales archaeon, assembly GCA_964360675.1. Taxonomy (GTDB): domain Archaea; phylum Nanobdellota; class Nanobdellia; order Woesearchaeales; family GW2011-AR9; genus JACPIL01. Next base: position 4,115 of record CAYHXT010000036.1, on the reverse strand, counting down.
ACAGCTGTAAAACATTGTCATGCAGCGCTTCTTCGACTGCCGAAACAATCTTATGGATCTGTTTAGTTCCCACCAACGAATAATATTTCAGCTTTTGCCGGTCAGCCTGAGGTATGCATCCTGCGATGATAATAATCTTGTACGGGTGTTCTTTCTTAAATTCTTCCAGCTGGGTGAAAAAAGAATTCTCGCTGGGAGTTTTTACTGTGCAGGTGTTGAAAATGACTACGTCAGCATCTTCGATAGTATCAACCGGAGTGAACTTGGCCTCTTTCAGCAATCCGGCCATCTGCTCAGAATCAGCCTGATTCGCAGAGCATCCGGTGGTTTGGATATGGAACTTGGTCACGAAAGGATTTTATCCTGCTGTTTTAAAAATGTTCTGGAAGAATGGTTTGTCTATGATGGTGACGGAAACCGCCGGCTCCCTTCACGATCTTACTCGTCTTTATTCAGCCGTCTTTCAATGTTGTCATAATTGATAACATTATCCGGCCTAAGTTTCATCTCTTCTGCAGAAAGATAAATTATCTTGTTGTCGTAAGTCATTCCGTAAAGAGGGATCTTATAATTGTCTTGCAGCACTACCACCAAATCCGGTATGCCATTTTTGTCTAAATCTTCGATAAAGTATGCGTTTTCAGGTATCTGTGATGCGGTATCGCAACTGGCATACGATGCCGCAACTCCTGCTACGCACCATATCAAGACTAAACCCCCCCCTAGTTAAAATAAGTTGTTTTTTTTTCAACCGCGACGTTACATCTCTAAGACCCTTGAATTCCGCTTCCTGTAAAAATTCTTTTTCATTTGGGCGTACCAGCCGCAGATGCATTTTGTCAGACATATATTCTTCGCAGCCGTTATGATTTTTAAAACTTCCTTTAAAAACCGAACTTCTTTCTTAAAAACCTGTTCTTCCTTTCGTTTAGAAGCCTAATCTTTTTAAAATGACGCCGGCATCAAATTCTTCCAGATCTTCATACCGCTGTCCAATACCTAAAAACAGGATGGGTTTCTTGATTATATACGAAATGGATAACGGAGCCCCGCCTTTCTCATCCACGTCAGCTTTAGTTAAGATAACCCCGTCCATCTCCACCAATTCATTAAATTTTCTGGCCTGTTCAATACAATCATTTCCGGTAATGCTTTCACCTACGAAAATCTTGAAATGCGGTTTGGCCACTCTGATGATTTTTCCTAATTCCTGCATCAGGTTGGTGTTGGAATGCAATCTTCCGGCCGTATCCAGCAGCACTACATCTATTTTATTTTTCTCTGCATATCTAATCGCATCAAAGGCTACTGCAGCAGCGTCTGAGCCGTAATCCTGCTTGATTATTTTAACGTCTAATTTTTCCGCATGCTCTTCCAGCTGCTGAATCGCCGCGGCCCGGAAAGTATCGCAGGCTGCAATGACTACTGATAATTTATTCTTCTTAAAATAATGGGCCAGTTTGGCGATAGAGGTGGTTTTTCCGGTTCCATTGATGCCGAAGAGGGCAATGACAAAGGGACGTTTCTGTTTTATCAGTTTCGGCAGGTCTATCTTTTCAAAAGATAAAATTTCGGTCAGCGTTCGTTTTAAAGTTTCTTCAATTTTTGCCGGCACGTCTCTGGGCAGCGGCTTATCCACTAACTCGCGTTTCAGATCTTCTTTAATCTTATCGATTACCTCTACGGAAACATTATTCTCCAATAAAGCCAGTTCCAGCCCCCAGAACAGCTCTTCAAATTTATCCACAGAAATCTTTTTCGTCGTTAAAGAGGTTTTAACTCTGCCAAAGAATGATTCCTTCTCTTCTTTAACTTTTTCCCCTTCCTCTTTAATTTCTTCTTTCGCAGCTTTTTCTTCTGCTACTTTCTCGTCTTCTTTCTTACTAAGAAATTTTTTGAAAAAAGATTTTTTTCCTTCAGGTTTTTCTTCAATAAGAATTTCCGTTTTTTCCGGCTCTATAACTTCAACTTCTTTTGGCGCTTCTTTCTTTTTTTCCCTTTCCGTTTTTTCAGGCTTCTTTTTTTTATCATGTTTTTCTTTTTTAGCAGGTTTTTTTTCAATAGCTTTTTCCGTCTTTGTTTCTTTCCTTTTCTCTTCAACCGGTTTCTCTTCTACTGGTTTTTCTTCCGCAACGGCTTCTTCTGTCTTCTTAGAAAATATGGATACTGCCTGTTTTAATTTCTCTTTAAGTTTGCCGAACATTTTCAGTTGCGATTAACCTCGCTTTCAACTTCCTGGCTAATTTTCACGCCTTGCGCATATAACTGTTCCAGCACGCTTTCCGCTTCAGAAATATTTCCTGCAATCCTCTCTTTCTGCTCTTCAAGCAGCACCATGACTTCCGGGATGGTTTTCTCCGCCGTTACTTCCGCTCCGATATTGACTATCAGGTGGGCATGGTCTTTCAATTCCGCTTTCAGGAATATTCCATTCGCTATCGGAGCAAGGATCTCGGAATTTATTTTTGTTTCTTTCAGCTCTTTCAGCGCTTCGATAGAAGTTTCGATCTCCAGCTGCTGCTGGCGGAGCCTTTCCACAAATTCGGCAATCTGTACCAGCTGCTGCTGCAACTGTTGAAATTGCATGTACCTGTCTTCAATATTCTTCTCATCCGCCATGGTTACAATTTCTTCTTTAATTGTTCTAAGAAATCCTTATAGAGCTTTAAGCTTTTTAAAAAAGGAAGGTCGGGGTCATCGGTCTTGCTTAAAAAAGGGGCGTTGCTGATCAGGAATCCCTGCCCGTCTTTCTTCACGTGATTAAGCTCTTTTTCCAGCAGTATTTTCAATACCGCATTTTCTTCCTTGGTTAAGCTCATAGTCTCCTTAAAGAACGGGGTGTTTTATAAAGATTTTGTTTGTAAAGATATATCGGCAGGAGAAGCGGAATATTTATAAAGTGATTGTTGCCCAACAAGCCTATAATCGGAGGTTTTGAAAATGGTTGGTAAACTTTATAAGAGTAAGGGAAAAAATTCCCAAGAAGCAAGGGAACAATTGTTTAAAACAGCTAGTGGCGATGGTGTTTCTAATTTAGAAGGAACTGTTCAATATGAGGTATCTGTTGCCGGCAGGCGCGGGAAGGTAGTAAGCGGCAAAGCTCATGAAGACTATGCAGTAGCATTCGCTTCAGCTCTGTCAGCAGCAAAAATAAATCCTGACAAGTATGATGCTGTAAAAAATACTCTTGAAGTAACTGCACAAGCGACATACCAAGCTCCTGATCGAAAACCCTCCGGAAGCGCTCCAGCGGGCTATTCAGGAAGAAATTTAGCGGGTGGATATTTTTAGTTTTTTTATTTTATTATATCTTTTAAATTGGTTCTAGATGTTTAAAGGTGTTAAAACTATGACTATTTCATTAAAAGATATAATAAAAGATATGAACGAAAATCTAGAAAGGCCTTCTTTAGAAGAAATATTTGAAGATGGGGGGCTGAGTTACCAATGGCTATCTTGGTATGAAAGCGGAGTCATTTCATTACCAAATTCTGTTTTCCCTAAAGATACTGTTGCGAGTGAGTATGCGATAGCGATGAAATTTTTAGGTGAATTCTCTGGAAAGGACTCGCGCAAACCATATGCTTTAGCTGCTTGCATTGCCGGTGCTTATTTCAAATCAAATTATTCTTTTACTGATAATCTTAGCACGGGGTGCTATGCCCCTTATCCTCATGAATATACTGAATTAAACTTGTCCGGATATAATTGCACCACCATTATCCCTAAAGTATATCTTTTATGTGAAACAATAGGATTAAAACCGGAAATAGTGCAATTCTTTGATTTTCAGAATATTAGAACTGAAAAAGATAAGGCGGGAGTCATCTCTCCGAGCCATTTTTCCTTGATTGTTGATGTTGGACGGAAACATAAATATCTCTTTGATCCTTTTTATTATACTTTCGGCCCTATTAAAGAACAAGGAGAAGATTATATCAAAGTCGGTAAATGCCAAGGTCGTCCGGCAATACGCCGCACCTTTAAGAAAATTTTTTCATATTCAGCCCGGGATTTTGTACAGATGATGGAACGTCTGCATGATCCGGCGGAATCTTTGGATATGCTTATCGCAGGGCAAAGAGTGTATGAATTAAAAACGATTGCCAAAACTA
>CAYHXT010000035.1:0-9282 GCA_964360675.1 uncultured Methanosarcinales archaeon | reverse complement strand
AGGACAAAAAAATTTCTTAGAAAATATAACTCAATTTATGAAACATAGCTTAAATCATATGAATTAAGGTATGGAAATGATTAAAAGCTAAATAAGCAGTTATCAGCAAATGGACAAACCTCATTTGTATGACTTATATTTCTTGCGCTTCGCTTACGAGATTGCCGCGCTCAAAAGTAAGGATCCCTCTACCCAGACTGGTGCAATCCTAGTTAATTCTGAAAACATCATGCTCGCTTTCGGCTATAATCATCTTCCTTGGGAGATGAACGATAATCCGGAAATATGGAATGATCGGGAACAGAAATACAACTCGGTAGTACATGCTGAAGTAGATGTGATTTCTGTTGCGGAAAGTTATGGGCATTCTACTGCCGGAACAATCCTGTATGTGCCGTGGACACCTTGTGATAAATGCGCGGAAGCGATTATCAAAGCAGGGATTTCTGGATTGGTGGTGCATCAGGAGTTGATAGATAAAATCCCCGCAAGATGGAAAGAATCTACCGATAAGGCTCTGGACAAGCTGGTGAAAGCCGGAATCAACTGCAGGACTGCCAGCGGTAAAATCAGCGGGTTAGAAATTAGGTTTGACGGGGAAATATGGAAACCATGACGACAACCAGATCCAATGAGCGTTTCTAAAACATAAATAATTAAAAATTGTGGCAGTAAAATTATAATATGACCAAAGGCCAGCTGATATCCGGCGATTTTTCCAAGCTTATCGCCAGAATAAAAGCAGATGTTTCTTTAGAGATAGGAGAATTAGTGGTGATAGATAACCCGCCCGAACGTTTTATCCTTCAGGTTTATGATTTGGCGTATGGCAGCCAGATTTCACAACAGAATTTAGAGCTGGTGGCGGGCATGAATCTGGAAGAAGGAAGTTTTTCGATAATGGATGCGCGATTGCGCAATTATCAATTAGCATTGATGAAGCCGATCCTTACGCTTTCTAACGGAAGCAGGATGTGCAAAAAACTGCCTTCTTTTTTTTCTACCGTGAGGGAAATTAGGAAGGAAGATCTTTCTTTTATAACCAAACCGGAGCATCCTTTATTTCTGGGAAAGCTGCGCAGCGGAAGCAAGGAGATGGATTTTGACATTCTTCTGCCGGGAAAAGAAGTGTTGAGCCATCACGTCTTGATCCCTGCCAGTACGGGTAAGGGCAAGAGCAACCTGATGTCCTGCATCTTATGGGGCATCATGGACCGGAATTATGCAGGTATGCTGGTATTGGATCCGCATGACGAATATTACGGAAGAAACGGATTGGGATTGAAAGACCATCCCGCCCCCGGAAAAGTTAGCTATTACACGCCGGTAAAGCCGCCTGCCGGAGCACAGACGCTGAAAATTAATATCACTAAACTCAAGCCGGAACATTTCCATGGCGCAATCCTGCTGACCGATCCGCAGCGGCAATGCCTGCAGGTGTATCACAAAAAATTCGGCGCCAACTGGATTTTAAGCTTATTGAAAGAAGAAAAGATTGAGCATGTCCACTTTCATGAAGATACCATCGCCGTAGTAAAAAGAAAATTAATTTCACTGCTGGGGCTGGATTTTGATCAGGGGCAATTATCCTGCCAGGGAATCTTCGATATAGTCGCCGGTGAAAATACCATCGCAGATATCTGCAGGGATCTCGAACAGGGAAAAATTGTAATTGTAGATACCAGTTATTTTTCTGGAGCGGTGGAGATTTTAATCGGAAGCTTGATTACAAATGAAATATTTGAGCGGTATAAATATTACAAGCGGATGGGGCAGTTAGATGATAAGCCGGTAGTTTCAATAGTTTTAGAAGAAGCATTGCGGGTTTTAGGGAAGAATGTGCTGGAGCAGGGAAGCAATGTGTTTGACACTATAGCCAGGGAAGGGCGGAAATTTAAAGTGGGTCTGATAGCTATCACCCAACTGCCTTCAGAGATACCTAAACCTATCTTAGCCAACATGAACACTAAAATCATTTTAGGGATTGAAATGGGTTCGGAACGTCAGGCGGTGATCGAATCTTCGCCGCAGGATTTAAGCCAGGACAACAGGAATATCGCTTCCTTGGACATCGGAGAAGCATTAGTTACTTCTGTCTTTACGAAATTTGCTGTTCCGGTGAAAGTTCCGTTGTTTAAAGAATTCGCTAGGCAAAGCATGGCTAAGAATAAAGATGAAACGGAAATAAAATATGTAGGTTTCAGTTAAAACTCAGTTAAGTTCTGAAAAATAATCTCGACTTTTTTGTCAATGGAATGGGGTTTATCTTTGATTATTTCTTGGTATCCTTCCTGGACAATTTTGCTGAACATTTCATCAACTGAAGCCTTATGTTCAAGATCAATCTTTCTATAAGAATTGGTTTCATTGCAGGAATCGGAATAATCCCAGCGGCCAAAAGGCGGACTATCAGCAAGAAAAATTTCCGAATTGATTCCATAACCTCTGGTCTTAGTAGTAATCAAAATCATTAAAGAAATATCAGGGTTGCAATAACTAATCCTAAGCCCTTTATCACAGTAATCAAAATACATATCAATATTTAGGTTTTTCGAACTTAAATCAATTCCACCAATCCTGTAGTCTCCGGGTTGTTTTAATTCCTTTAAGATCGCTTCAATTTTATCTCCAGTACTGATTTCATTTTCTGGAGAAATGTCAGCCGGAACGGCCATCTCGGTCACTTCAAGGTTCATCCCGGAACTACCTATATCAACTAATGGAGTTTCGACTTTTTGTTCAAATGGAGCGCAGGCGCTGAGGCTTAGATAAGCTGCTGCGAGTAAGGAATATTTCATAGTTTAGTTTATTTCAAGAGCATTTTTATAAAAGTTGCGTTAAAAATAGCATTATGTTATCACGTTTTTACCACGCGGCGTATATATCTTAAATCTGCAATTAAATAGCCATGAATAGATATATAAACTATTTTTCTTTTCTAAGGCTTATGAAACACAGCCTTATCATGAGTATAGTGGTGTTGACTACGTTTCTTATCGCGCAGTTTATCGGCATTGCAGTGGTATACAATTACATCGATTCAGCTAAAAGCAAAGAGGCCGGAAAAACAGAATTTAAGGATCTGCCGATCGGAGAACGGCCGCCTTTAGACGAAAAAACATCGTTTATCCACGTCGTTATCGCCATTCTCGTCGGCACTGGATTATTATTCCTTCTGATGCGGTATAACTTGACTTTAGTATGGAAGCTGTGGTTTTTATTAGCGACAACAGCTGCATTGATAATAGCGGGGAGCGCTTTTCTGCAAAAAGAAGCGGCAATAATTTTAGGATTGATTTTCGGCGCGTGGAAGACATTTAAGCCCAATGTGTGGGTGCATAATGCCACTGAATTGTTTATTTACGGGGGATTAGCGGCGATATTTGTCCCCTTGTTCAATATATTGTCAGTAATAATTCTTCTTATCTTAATTTCCGCGTACGATGCTTATGCGGTCTGGAAGTCAAAGCACATGATTGCGTTAGCTAAATCACAGGCAAAAGCGCACATCTTTGCCGGATTGATGATTCCTTATAAAATCGGAACAGGAATTGGAAAAGTGGTGAAGAAACCGGCAAAAGGCATGAAAGCGGGGAAAGTGCGCACCGCAATCTTGGGCGGCGGAGATATTGGGTTTCCATTGATATTTGCCGGCGTGGTTTTGAAAGAATTCGGCTTGTGGCAGAGTTTGATTATTCCTTTTGGCGCATTACTAGGATTAGCAGTATTATTGTGGAAAGGGGATGAAAACAAGTTTTATCCGGCCATGCCGTTCATCAGCGCAGGATGTTTTATCGCCTTAGGGATAGTGTGGGCTATCGAGCTGTTGATTTCTTAACTGGGTCTGATACCCTGTTGCTCTGCAACGATAATTATTTTCCCAGTTAAGATTAAAAAATCCCAACTAATTAAATACCCTGCAGCTCTGCTGCGATCGGGATTTTTTATTTAAGAAACATAACAATAGTTAAACTATTTTTTCGGAACCAGCGCAGTTCCGCTTGCGTACTGGATTGTTTTATAATTATTCATGGCAATCGTTTCCCGATAATCAGTAACTTTTTCCGTTCCTTCCGGCACACTGCGGGCAAGTTCTTCTATTATGTCTGGCGGACAGCTTTTAGTTGTTATTGCTCCATCGGCATGGTGGCGATGGTCATTAGCAGGATATGCGCTTCTGAAAAGAGTAGAAGTTCTGCAGCGGACGGGAATAATTTCATAATCACTTGCTGTTTTGCCTACCGATTCGCAATAAGTTGCCGTATCCAAGTTTAGTATGTCATCTATAGAAAATGGTTTTTGTTTTTCATCAGCGGTTCTAGTTCCACGCCCTCCGACTTCAGTTTTGCTCATTTTTCTTAGCTCCCATCATTTTCTCAACACCCTCAATCAAATCCTTTCACGGGAGAATGATACGGTCCGGAACCGGGACCGATAGCTAATCCGTCATACGCTGCAATGGTCTGTATGCCGGTAATTTTCTGCACTTCCCGCGCTTGCACAATAGGATCCGCTTTTAGCATCTGCAGTCCGAAATGCGTCAATATCGCCATCCTAGGTTTCACGTGAGAAATTATCTGTATGGCAGCATTGACATCCAAATTCATGCTCATGCCGGTTCCTTCTTCTCCAGGGTAAGGGACGTTTAAAATAAGCAAATCGCTGCCCACAAGTTCTTCCATCAATTTTGGCGTCAGCTGCGTATCGCCGGTGTAAGCAACGGTAAATTTTGGGCAGAATAATTTGAAGCCGACGGCAGTCGGGTCGCTGTGTTCTGCCGATAAAGCATGGATTTCAATCAGCTCTACGCCAACTTTATGATTTTTTTCCACGGGAATGATCTTTTCCACAAGATTTTGGTGATGTTTAGTTAAGAATGGATGATGCCTGTCAGAATGCTGCAACACCGATTTGCTGGCCAAAATAATTCCGCGGTGTTCCAAACCGCCGTGAGTCATAGCGTCAATAACTGCATTGAGGTCATTACAGTGATTGATGTGGTGATGTGAAACAAGAACTGCAGTAGTGTGGTGCAGATTTATTCCGTATTCCTTAGCTTTAGTTAAAGCTCCCGGGCCGGGATCGATATGCAATTGCAGATCTCCCACTTGGATAATTATGCCGCCGGAAGAGCGCAGCTGTCTGCTGACTACTGCGGAACTGCCTGCGGTGCCTAAGAAAATGATTCGTGCCATAAATCCCCTCAATTAGATGATAAATCCTATTTTGGGAATAATTTCTTATAAATATTGTTATGCTCAAAAATCTATTATGTAGATAGGTCTATCCTGCATATTTTACGCAAAAAACCAGACATTTTCGTAGTTGAATTCAAGGTATTTTTTCGGTAACTAAGATAATACAATATATAGGTTGTTCTGTAGAAATATTTTAAAGTGTTTTAGTTTTGTCAATCTCAATGAAAAAAAATCTGGCCGCTTTAACTTCTTTATTGGCGCTAGGTTGCAATGTTGAAACTGGAGCTCCGCAATTCAATCCTCCCCAAAATGAAGGTGAAGTCATTAACGGAACCGCGACCAATCATTATCAAGTTCCTTTTATTGTCGCTCTTACAAAAGGATATAACGGAACTTCTTCTTCATGTACTGGAACATTAATCAAACCGGATTATGTGGTAACTGCTGCGCATTGTGTTGCGGCGTACCCAAATTGGGTAGTCTATGGTTCAAAAGATGTAGCAGAAGTTGATCCGGACTGTTTGCACAGCATCTCAGGCATGGAAATCCATCCCGATTATAGTTCAGCTAATTATTCAGTAATTATGGATTATTTAAAGAGGGGAGAAGATGTCCCCCCTGGTTATGATACCAATGATTTGGGTGTTATTCTCCTTGAAAAGCCGATTTTAGGTTCCATTACTGCAGATATTCTGCCTGAAGAAGATTACGAAGATGAAACTCCCGTGGGAGAGATAGTAAATCTTTGCGGTTATGGGCGGGATGAAAACTGGGTGGCTGGAAAATTGAATTGCGGGAAAGTTCCGGTGAGGGAACATTACGGTTCCGATGTTCTTTACGGGGAGAATTATCCTGATGGAGATAACGGATTTCCGGGAAGCAGCCCCGATGCCTGTTATGGTGATTCAGGAGGGCCGACAATCACAGATTCCGGAGAATTGATTACGGCAACTTCCAGATTACCGCCGGGAACTCCCGGCATAACCTGCGGTTATGGGTATATCGGCGCGGGAGTCGGGCCAGAAATTAATTGGGTAGAAGAATCTTATCAAACACTTAAAAGCAGCCGAAACGGCGGGAGCATGGCGGCAGCACGTAATAATACTGATTTCGGAAAAGATGAAGGTGATGGAGTTTGTTCTTTAATTGCCTGGCAGGAAGATCCAGAAAGAGAAAATCCGAAAATGTTAAGCGGGGAAAATAGGGGTTGCAGTTATGCTCCGAGCGTTCCAAGCGCTCCGGGAAACGGTAGCAATCCGTATCCAGCCTTATTTTTTTTAGCAGCAGGAGCGTTTTATTCTCTAAGAAAAAAAAGTAAATAGGAGAAAAATGAACAAGAGTATGTTAACTAAAAATGCATTAAAAAGAGATACGTTAACATCGCTCTTAACTTCTTTAACCATTTCTTTAACTTCAGCAGGATGCTTGGGCATCGACAATAGCGGCGGCAATGGCAAAGAGGCCAAAGTTAACGCAAAAGATTTTCCCAGTTATGAAACCGAGGTAATAAACGGAACGCAGGGATTACATGAAGATTTCCCTTCGATCATCGCGATGACTTATCTTGGTTCTGAAGTCTGCACTGGAACTTTAATCAAACCTGATTTTATACTTACCGCTGCGCATTGCGTTCCTTATTTAGAAAAAGCAATTTACGGGTTTTCAGACATCAGTGAAGCCTGCGATGACTGCGGCCATAATATTTTTTTAGCAGTTAAACATGCTTCCTTCGACCCCTATCAAAATTATTTCTGGAAAGATGTCGGCTGGGCTCTTTTAGATAAACCTATCGAGAATGCCGTTACTGCAGAAATTTTACCAAAAGAAGTATTTCCACAAGCATTAGAGATAGGTAAGATGGTGACCATTGTCGGTTATGGCGAAAATGGCGTAATGGTGTCGGGTAATTTATTTTATGGTGTGGTACCCATCACCGCTTTTTTTACAGGAAATGAGCTGGGTTCAAATCCTTCCCAGTCGATTGAAGAGATGGTGGTCGGTTTAAATGAACCGGAAGCGCCAAATCTATGTTACGGAGATTCAGGTGGTCCAACTTATATTGAAGCTGACGGCAAGGAATATTTAACGGGAATTACTTCGAGAGTTCCTCCGGGGATGCCGCAGCAGTGCGGGCATGGAGCGGTAGTGACGCTGCCGGGCGCATTCAGCGATCTCACCAATGAAAGATATTCGGCATTGCTGAAATGCAGGGATGAAGGAGATTGCAGTGACGTTTATGATGGTAATATTGGGGGGGGCAATGGCGAAGGTGGTAATGGGGAAGGTGGCAGCGGGGCAGGTGGTAATGGAGAAGGTGGTTCAAGCAACCCCATCACAGAGAACCACCAAGAGCCATCCGTAGTGATAGAAGATACGGACTGCAATTATTCCGGCCGACCTTCCGGCCGACTTTCTAACCAACCATTAGGCCAGCAAAATAATCATTATTTTAATTTTATACTGGGTGCAGCCGGGTTAGCTTACGTCCTGAGAAGAAAAAAATTTGGGAGATAACATCGCCATGGTAAAAATCAAATCAATAAACAAAATTGCAGCTATGATTTGCACGGCATCTGCAATAGGATGCGGCGGAGAAACCGATTATAGCGTCGATGAAATTGATCCACCGCAGAATCAAACGGATATTTTGTACGGTGAAGAGATTGAACACGGAGAAATACCCGCAATCGGCGGCTTAGTTATTGGTTCAGGTTTATGTTCAGCTACGGTGATTCACGAGCAAATGGTTCTTACTGCTGGGCATTGTATCATACAACCGTTTTATACAAGATTTATTTACGGCGTTTCTGATCTGAAAAAAGTCATCATTGAACAACAAATGGAATTTGTACACGATGCTGCGGCTACTGCAAGATACCCGGGATATAATGACGGGCCTGCGTACTGGAATGACATAGGTTTAGTAATCCTAAAAAAGCCCATCAAAGATGCGGCCACTTTACCGATAATGTCTCCCGATCTATACGAAGAGCGGTTATCTGTCGGCAACAATGTAGTAATTGCTGGATATGGAAGGGATGAGAATGATAACTCCGGCGTGTTGAAGAAAGCGAACGTACCCATCATCAGGCGTGACGATTTAGAAACAATTATCGGTTACGGTTTTCCGGGCATGCCGGACGCCTGCAGGGGAGATTCCGGCGGCGGGATATACGTCAGCCATGAAGATATAGATTACGTTACAGGAATCGCTTCAAGATTGATACCTCATGATGGCGAGGCCATATGCGGGCGAAGCACCATCTACACTTTGCCGGGCTGTTACCAGCCGTGGATAAGGGAAATCTGTGAAGAAAATTTGGGTGAAGAAAGCTGTTCAAATTTTGCGAAAGAGGTTGATTGCGATTTACCAAATGATAAATTGGTCTTAGAACCTCTGGGAGAAGGGTGCAGCTATTCCGGCAGGGGGAATGGAAAAGAAAATAATATCTTATTGCTGCTGACTCCGTTGCTGCTATACGGATTGAGACGGAAAAAGGGGTAAATCTAAATGAATCGATTTTATTATTCACAATTCTTATAAACACCATTTAGCTTGAAAATATATGTACACTTATTCGCCAGTGATGGATTATAACGAAGCCGTACCATTTTTAGCAGAAAGGATTTTAAGAGAACAGAGTGAAAATCCTTATCTGGTTTTAGTCAACGGGTGGCCACAATCTGGGAAAAGCCATTTCTGCAGAAGTGTGATGGGTGCGATCAGCTTCAAAAAAAAAGGATTGATAACCAACCCGCATGATCTTGAAAGGGAATTCAGAGAGCACAGAAATTCAAGATATTATCTGATTGAAAACCATGATGCCAATTTATTCGTTGTCAATATGGAAACCCATAAACTTTTAGGCAAGAATATAGATTTCAATGTTCTGGTCATAAGTGATATTGCTGGAATTCTCAGCCCTCCCGAACTTACTTTAGACAGAATGCTGGAATGTTTTGATTTGATCGTAGAAAACCCAGACGGGAAGTTTGATCTAAGCAAGTATCATCGGTAAATAGTTTCTTTCTGCTCTGTCGGACAACTCATAGCTAAACTCTCATAATTTTAACTAATTTCTTC
>CAYHXT010000034.1:0-9357 GCA_964360675.1 uncultured Methanosarcinales archaeon | reverse complement strand
AAAGAGGATTAAAAATTATTGGAGTTTGTGGATTATGTTATTCCGGACAGAGCCTTTATGACCTTAACATTTATAAACGATAAGATTTTCATAGTAATGAAATTATGGCAGTAAAAAAAAGGGGTACGTTTATGGTAGTTTTAGTCTTATTTATGTTAATTTATTCCTTCTCTTCAGTTCTGGGGCAGGCCTCAGGGTGTTACATTTATTCTAAGGGGAGCGAAGATATTTATTGCGTAGAAGGAATATTGGATATCGAAGCTCAAAGCGATTGCGAAGAAAATCCCGATTGCAGCATGGATCAGCATTTTGTTCCCGGGTCTAGCTGTTCTGAATTTCCCCAATGCGAAGAAATAACCTGTACCCTGGATTGCCAAATCCATGCCCGCGGTTTCTGTGAACAGCTGGGCGGAAGCGAAGTTCCAGAAGACCAATTTGCACTTTGGTGTTCACCGGGATGCTGCCAAATCGCTGATAATTTTTGCCAATTCAACCTGAATAGATTTCAATGCGAAGATAAAGCGGTAAAATTGGGAGTTTCTCCGGATGAAGTAATTTATGACAATAGCCTGGGCATGAACACCGATAATTGCAATCAACTTTATTGCGGCGTGGAGGTAGCCAAGGCAGGCTTAAGCGGAACGGTAAAAGATGAACAGGGGCAAGGAATTATCGATGCAGAAGTTTCTTTAGAGGGGACAGGAAAAACATCAATTACTGATGTTTCGGGCGTATATTCTTTTCCTCCCTTAAATCCCGGGACGTATTTCATTAAAGTAACCGCAGCGACTTACTTATCCACTTCGTTATCTGCCTATTTGCTTCCTGGGGAGCAAGTTGTTAGGGATATGGTCCTGGCAAAACCAGTAGGGGTGGGGCCATTACAGGGAGAAGTTAAAAATCAAGATAATTATCCTATTGCTTCCGCTACGATTTCATGGAGCGGCCCAGTTAATGGTCAAATGCAAACCGATGCCGATGGAGCGTATACTATCCCTAATCTTCCGATAGGAACATACACGGTCATAGCAAGCAAAGTCGGCTTCCAGCCGCAACAAAAAAGCGTCATTATAACCAGCAACGCGGTGACCGTGCAACAATTTCAGCTGATAAGCACGGCATTCCAGGGAGTCCAAGGAAAAACTTTTCTAGATTATAACAAAAACAACCAATTCGACGGCGATGACGAGTACATCTACGGAGCAAAAATATATATCGATAATGTCTTTAAAGGATTTTCAAAGTTCACGCCGGTGGGAGAATTTAAGTTTTTCATTTCTGCCGGTGAACATACCATCCATGCAACTCATCAAGATTTTAATGCCGGCCCCCTGGCCGTGAACATAACAGTGGGAATAGCTCTGACCATTAATTTGCCTCTGGCGCAGTTTATCGGCGAATGCGCCATAGAACCAAAAAATGTCCCGGGATTTTATGCAGGCCATGTTAAAGGAAAAGAAGAAGTATTGCTGCGGTGGACCAAACCATGCCCGGACGTATATAATTATATTATCACCAAATATCAAAATAATGTCCAGACTGCTCAGTTCACGGTGTCGCCTTCAGAGATCTCGCGAATCGATGCGGACGTTGAATGGGGTAAAACTTACAAATATGAGATTATAGCAGTTTACAATAAACAACAATCAGAAACGCCGGCAATAGCTTCTATAACTTTAGGTGATGAAGAATGTGAAGAACGTTATTCCGAACTTACCGGATGGGATCTGTTCTGTTCAGTTGAAGAATCTCTGCGGAAAAGTATTTTGAGCTGCAGCAATGAAAATAAATTGGTGACCGCAGAAGATTGTTCAGATTATGATGGGGTGGTGGGAGAAAAAGTTGAAGTGTGGTTCTGTGCAGAAATCGGAGAACACAATGCGGTATGTAAAGATGCAGGAGAATGCAATATCTTCTTCCAGGCTGCCGATCCGTTCGGTCTTCATTACACCAGAAATAAATGTTATAATCCGGAAACTTCAGAAGCTCCGGAAGATGCCGGCACAGCGTCCTACTGCTACTATGATTACACCGGCAGCATCGTCAACCAATGCAAACAGTGCGACACCGTAACCGGCTGTTTTGACTATAACAGCAAAGATGCCTGCAATGTTAATAATTGCCTGGGTATCGAATGCCAGTGGATCGACAGCGCCGCTGTGAATCCGCTGCTTAATTATAGCGCACTATTTTCAGGTTTAAACATTCCCGCAACAGTTACGCCGGAAACTGGCGCAGGGTATTGTACAGAAGTAGATTATAGTGATGATGATAAATGTTCTTTATGCGGCCGGGAGGGCAGCCTGTTTGAAAATTATTACTGTACCGATCAAGTATGTTCCAGTTTAGGGGCATGTTTTTCTAATTCAGTAACCGTAAATAAACCGCTCAGCTACTGTGCTGCGTGCGGCGATGAGCCAACATCTGAAACAAATTGTTATACTTATCAGTTTGAAAGCGAATGTATGGGCGGGCAAAATTTAGAGAAGAATGATCGCCAGGAAATAACTTTATCAAAGGATCAATGCGGCTGGGGGCGGTGTGTATGGGACGGCATTGAAGACGGTCCGGGGACTTGCATGAAGGACGGAGACGGAAACCTTGAAGACGACTGCGCCGTTTTTGCCAATGCCGGTGAGCGCATAGCATGCCGCAAAGATAATACTGCACCGACAACAAAAGTAATTTCGCAAGGGCAAGCAGTTCTTTCTTCAGGAGCTCCGAATGTTACATTTCAAGCAAAAGATGCCGAAAGCCCGTTAGGGGTAGTGGGCTATTGCTTAACCAGTGCCAGCCTCGGCAATCCGGGAGTATGCACTAATTTTATTGAAAAAGCATATCCTGGAAGGTTAAAAGACGAAACTGTCTCCGTTAACGTGTTAGAATCACTGCAAATAGAAATTCCCGGCGAAACCTACGTTTTGAAATATTATACCAAAGATAAATACCTCAATCAGGAAAATGTGCAAACGGCATTCGTGTACATTGATAACGTCCCTCCGCAGTTCGAGATTAATCAAGAGATCAAGACGGTTGGAGATAAAACGGCTTTATCGGCATATTTGGAAGGGACTAACGAGCCGATGGAATGTTCCTTCACTTTGCAGCAGATTTTACCGGCAGGAGGAGCGCAAACGAAAGTAATAGAAAGGACGGCACAAAAAAAAGAGGCGGCATTTAAAGATTTACTGGGAATTAGGTTTAATCTAAATGTTACCTGCGAAGATGACTCGGGAAATAAAAATTCCCAGCAGAAAGCTTATACTTTTGATATCGAAGAAAGAATTAAATTTGTCCGACCGGAATTATACGGGGTAGTCGCCTCTACCGCCATGGAATTTGAAGTGGAAACAATTTCCGGAGCAAGCTGCGATTTATATCTTTCGTCTACCAACCAAAAAGTTGCCGATTTTATCAGCGATGAAGACGGAAGAAAACACCAAACTAATCCTTTGCCCGGATTTATCGAGAGGGAATACGCCGGAGACTATAAAGTTATTTGCACTGAACTATTTTCCGAAGAAACCTATGAGGAATTCTTCCACTTTTCGGTTGATTTCAGTGCTCCATCAACAAAGATTATTCTGAAAGAAGGGGCGCGCACTTTAATGCCTAAAAATTATGGCTGGGAGGAATATTTCATACGGTTTGCCTTGATTGATTTTGAGTGTCCAAATGAAGGGTTTGAGTGCGATAAGACTTTTTATTGTCTCGGTGATGGGTGCGAGTCTATTAACAATTTCGGATATAAAGAATACCACGGTACAATCTCTTCAAATAAAAGCAGTAAAATTTGCTACTATTCTACTGACATAGCCGATAATCCCGTGTATCAGCCCACCTGCGGAAACATAAAAATAGAAGGATACGGCATAACCTTAGAGAAGCCTTCTGAATACAAATATAAGGATGAAAAATGGGGCATCAGCAATACTGAAGTCTTTACTTTGCAGTTTTTAACCAAAGTGCCGACATTGCAATGCAAGTTTGATTTTACGCCAGGTTTTGATTATGAATCCATCCCTCCCCATAAAGTTTTGATCCCATCCGCCGAAGGCAGATATATTATTGAAAACTTTCCAACGGCCGTTTTTTCAGAATATCCGGAAAACGGCGGCATGAAACAAATTTACATCAAATGTAAAAATGCAGAAGGGGAGCTCGGTCCGGAACAGAAAATAATTTTAGAATATGATCCCACTGCTCCAACCATAGAAAGTGTGTCGGCAGATCCGGATTTGATATTAGAAGGAATTACCACAACACTATCAGTAGAAACTGATGATAAGACCGTATGCAGATACAGCGATAACTCCGAAGGTTCTGGCAGTGAGGAATACGGCACCATGGAATATCATTTCCCCGGCGCAGAAGAATATGAGTTAGATACGGCGCACCAGGATATTTTTGCCATAAATTTTGTGGGAGCAAGGAAAGAATATCTGTTCAATGTCCAATGTAAAAATGGCGCGGGAGATGTTTCCGACGTTGAAGAAATAAGTTTTGTGGTTGATTATGCTGCGCTCGGGGGCATAGTAGATATTACACCCAAGGGTTACATCCGGCAGAAAAATGTAACTGTAATTGTTGAAACTTCAAAAAAAGCATTATGCGAATATAAGCTCTATACTGAGTACGTCGCTTTCCCTTCGGGAGCGAATACCAATATTCATTCAGCTCCTCTCGGCACATTGCAGGAGAAGAAATACAGCATTCCTATCCGATGTTCCATCGGCGGCCACAACAGCGAAGCAATCGCTTCATTTACGGTCGATTTATCGCCGCCTTCCATCAAAAATGTAAATGATGGGCATTACACCTGCGGGGGAAGCGAAATGAATATCATGGTCTCATCTGACGAAGAAAACATAAGCGCTTACTACTATGAGGTATATGATTTGGGTGGATCCAAAAATTTCGTTTCAGTTTTGAATAATTCAGCGTCAAATAAAAACACCTCCAGCAGGCCGCCCGCCTCTTTATCGGGGTCATTGATATTAAATGCCACGGTTGGTCCGGGATTACCTTTGCGAATTCCCACTGGCGATTTAGTCGAAGGGCACATTTATGCGACGAAAGTATTAGTAATTGATGGGGCAGGCAACGTCGCCACTAATTTTGCTCAAGGGGATGGTTTTACTGCCACTTCAGCTAATTATCCTGCCTGTCAGAATGATACTGGTTCTCCCGGAGTGATATTGGTGATTAATAATTCTATTCCTGAAAGCTGCACCTCCACCCCGGTGGAATTGCAGTGTGAAGATGCAACGGGCTGCAACATTCTTTACGGAAAAGGACATTCGGCTAGCTTATGCCGGGCAGCATTGCCTTACACCGGGCAGAAAATATTATTTGACAGTTCCGGTTGGTTGTGTTATGCGGCGAAAGACAGCACCGGAAACAATCATACCGGCGCAGAAAAAATTACTCTTTTGGATGCCGACGGCGATAAGGTATTAGACAGCTGTGATCAATGTCCGGGAACAAGAGCAGGCAAGATTACTGATGAAATGGGATGCGCCCGCGGACAAGTTCCCCCATCAGAGCGAGGAAATGATAACGATAATGACGGTCTGCCAAACGTCTGGGAAAAAACAT
This sequence comes from uncultured Methanosarcinales archaeon, assembly GCA_964360675.1. GTDB lineage: Archaea > Nanobdellota > Nanobdellia > Woesearchaeales > GW2011-AR9 > JACPIL01. The sequence continues at coordinate 3,759 of CAYHXT010000034.1, read as the reverse complement.
TCGATCAAATGACTTGTGAGTTCAGCTATACCAATCCGGATTCTAATAATGATGGCTTAAGCGATGCATTGGAGGATTATGATGAAGACGGATATAACAGCAATGAAGAGTATATGGCAGAATTGGATCCCTGTTTAGCCGATGCCCCTTCAGAAGGAGAAATCGTACCTGAAACTGGGGCAGAAAAAGCTCCGATCACAGATGTTCTTGCTTGGATATTCCTGCTCTTAGGGACGGCGTTAGTCTTAGGAGGCATAGGTTACTTGGTATATGTATACAGATATGCTCCAAGAGGAGTCCAAAGAATCGTCCGTCCGGAGCCAATATTACGTTACGCTTCTGCGCTGCAGCCAAAAAGGATTGTTGAATCGTGGGCGCAGAAATTAACTTCTTTACGAAGAGAACGAGAAGGAAGAGCCAAAGAAAGGGCGCGGCACCAAGTGTTTGGAGAATTCAGCAAAGAATCAGCGCAAATTCCGCATATCGAGCCATTACTCAGGAAACCAGGAGATTACCTTTCTAAAGTTGGGGCCGTAGCCAATAAGTATTTCGAACATAAAGAAATAATCAAGCCTGGCCTGCGCCCAGAAGAAAGAGGCGTATTTGCTAAACTAGAACAGATAACTAAGCAGGCCGAAAAGAAAGGTATCAAGGAGATAGTGGATGTAGACGAGGCGAAAGATATTTTTAACAAATTACGGCAGCTCAGTAAAAAAAGAAAGGAATAAAATAATAATACCCTAAATAATAATAATAAAATAATTATAAAATAATTTAATAATGATATATAAATAACAACAACAACAACAATAACAACAACACTAACCACAATAATAATACTTAAAATGCAAAAAGGTAAAATGTTTCACTTAAACAAGAAAGGGATGGGCGTGGGGCAGGTTTTTGTGTTCATAGTGGCGGCGCTAACTTTCGCTTTCATCATGATTTTCGGCTATCGGGCGATTGCGGGTTTTTTACAGAGCGGCGAAGAGGTTGCTTTTGTGCAGTTCAAGACCGGTTTAGAAAGTTCTATCAAGAAGTTGTACACAGAATTCGGCTCGGTGCGCGTGGAAACATTTACATTGCCAACCATGTATCAGCAGATTTGTTTTGTTGATTTGAGTGCGGAATCTGCCGATAAAAAATTATGTGATTTTGACCAAGTAGCTTGTTCCGTCTGGGAGAGCGTGCAAAATCCCTTAGCCGGAACGGCCAAATATGATTCCGCAGATGAGAATGTTTTTTTAAAACCTCCCGCTCCAGTTAAAATTAAAGTAAATAATATCCAGATTGATCCCGAAGAAGGAAAGGATTTTCTGTGTTTTCCCATCAAGCAGGGGTCGTTTAGAGTAGTTTTAGAAGGGAAGGGAGACCGAACCGGATTGTCAAGAGTTCCGTCTTCGGATTGATGAAGCATGTCTTGGGAAAAAAGAGGACAGATAGAAATAACCTTTAATTGGATATACATAGTAATTGCTGGCGCAGTGATTTTACTTTTTTTCTTCAGCCTGGTGGTAAAGCAGAAACAGATTTCAGAAGAGCGCCTGTCCAACGAAGTAGTGCAGATCATGAGTTCTATCCTTACCGGTGCCGGCGTATCAGAGAAAACTAAAAATTTCATCGATGCCAGCGGTTTGGCGGATTATATTTTATATTTCAGCTGCGATGCCGGAATCAGCGAATTTGGGATTAAGGATAAGCCGGCCAGGACACAAAATAATGTTGATCCGCTCTTCGCACCCAAAGAAATACACAGTTCACGCATCGTTACCTGGAGTTTGCCCTATAATCTGCCTTTCAAAGTGATTGATTTTCTCTTTGTCATCCCTTTAAATACAAAGTATTATCTTATCGGAAATGATGCTAAATTCATCAATGAATTTCTCAATTCCACCGAAGGGATCGAGCGGGAATTTTTAATTAATCTACAGGAAATTAACCCGGAAGAAAACCAGCAGGTGCGCATTATTGATACAGGCGGCTCTTCCATTCCCGGAACAATGGTTCCGGCGCAGCTGCAGCTGCTGGATGATAAAGAAGTCAGCGCGATAGTCTTTACCGGGAAAAATAACATCGATTTTTATCAGAAGAAAGGAGATGCATGGCAGAAAATGAATAAAGATGCGGTAAGAATCATTTCCTTAGCTGGAGAAAGAGATGCAGCAAGATATGCGGCCATATTTTCTGCTGACGACCAAACTTATTGGTGCAATATGCAGAAAGCGTTTAAGCGCCTGGAATATTTGACAGAAATTTATGGCGGAGAGGGAGTTGCTTCAGCAGAACCGGGCGGAAAGTTAGGGAGCTTAATCAGCCATTATCGCAACGTTCCTGCCAGCGAATGCCAGAGCTATTTAGAAGATTACAATGCTAATGCCTTAAATTCATTAGCTGATATAAACAACAAAGTGCGGGCCTGCCGGCTGGTCCCAGAATCCTGCCTGGGCCTCATCGACGCAGCACAAAAATTGAAAGACATAAACGCTAATTTACGCATTTATTGCGTGCCCCTGTACTAAAATATATTAAAAACCGAATATTCAAAAAATATGCCGAAAAAATGAAACGAAAAGGACGGATGCGAATAACTGAAAAAAAAGGACAGATGCAAATAACTGAAACTATCGCTATCCTATTCATATTTTTCATACTGCTGCTGTTCGGCCTTCTTTTTTATTTCCGTTATCAGCAATCTGCGTTCCTGGAAAAACAGGAAGAAGCGTTAGGCGTGCGGGCTATGGAAGCGACATTAAAGACATTATTCATGCCAGAACTGATTTGCAGCCGGGGAGAAGCAGAACCGGAAGATAATTGTTTTGACGTGCTGAAACTTAATTCGGCCAATGCAGTTCTGCTGAAGCATCTGGATGAATATTATTTTGAGCTATTTTCCTATGCCACCATCACCGTGCGCCAGGTTTATCCTGAACAGAAAGAGTGGATTTTATATGATAAAGTAAAAACAGATTATACGCGAAAAGAACCTACTTTTTTCATAGTTACTTTACGTGACGAATTGGCTGCCAAGGACCAGCCGCAATACGGATTCGGATACGTGTCTGTTGAGGTGTATTCATGAGAAAATTCAGGACTAAAGGGCAAATGGAAGTGATTGGGTTAGTAGTGATTGTCATTATGATAACCATTGGGATGTTATTTTTAGCGACCTTCGCTTTCAAATCGGGATCTCAGAAAAAAATTTTTACCAGGAAAGGCCTTTCGTATAGCGCCATGAGCGCAGTCATGAAATCTACGGTAAGCGGGGAAGCAGAATGTTTTGCGCAAGGGTATGGTGCAGGGACTCCTAAATTAGGCAGTGATGTGCTTGAGGACTGCGTTAAGTATATGGGTGTTGATTTTTCAATTTACCAATGCAAAGGGCCAGTTTCCGGAGAGAAGATGCACAGCTGTGTTTTTCTTCGGGAGATGGTTTCTTATCTGCTTGACCAAACTTTAGGCAGCTGGAATAAAAATTATGAGTTCCGTTCGCAATTAGTGCCGGTGGTCGGGGGAGAGGCTACAGAAATCATCGAGCCGATTTTGGTCGGCGGCGGATGTCCCAAATGGAAAGATAGAGATAGTTCCGGTCTATTTCCCATAAATACCGAGGCCGGACTGGCGGAAAATGTATTATATTTGTGCGACTGAATGGCGTAAAATCATAAAGTCAAGGTGTTTTTAAGCATAATCATAATTGAAACCCACGGCTAATATGAAACCCTCCGGCTTTGATTCAGAAGTTATATAAAGTAGTTCACG
>CAYHXT010000033.1:0-9448 GCA_964360675.1 uncultured Methanosarcinales archaeon | reverse complement strand
CATGGGCGAAGTAAAGAAATTATTGAACAATAAAGAAGTGCTGGTTGACGGAAAACGGCGCAGAGATCACGGCTTTTTAGTGGGTTTATTCGATGTCCTTTCCATTCCAGAATCAAAGAAGTATTACCGTATGGTGTTAGATAAAAAAGGAAGGCTGGCGCTGAAAGAAATATCTGCCCAGGAAAGCAGCGTTAAATTGGAGAAAGTGGTAGGCAAAACCATGCTGTCCAGCGGAAAAATACAATTCAATCTTCACGATGGGAGAAATATGGTCTCGACGACAGCAGCAAACGTCGGCGATAGTTTTCTGGTCATGCTTCCTGAAGCCAAGCTTAAAAAAGTTCTTCCTCTAAAGAAGGGAGCCAGGGTGTTCTTGACGAAAGGAAAGCATGCCGGCAATACCGGCTTACTGAAAGAGATCAAGGGCAAGGAAGCGACCTATTCGGCAGACGGGGAAGATGTCGAGACGGCAAAAAGCTATCTTTTTGTCGTAGGCGAAAAAGAAGCGGAGATCACGCTCAACTAAGATCATGGCAGACGCAAAACCAAACCACATGAAGGAAATCTACATAGAGAAAGTAACTTTAAATGTAGGCGCAGGAAAGAATGAGGAGCTGCTCAAGAAAGGGCTCAAGCTGTTAGAAAAAATAACTTCATGCAAACCGGTAGAGACGAAAACGCAGAAGAGAGTTCCCGGGTGGGGATTGCGTCCGGGATTAGCGATTGGATGCAAAGTAACGGTGCGCAATGACTGCAAAAAATTACTGCTGCGCCTGTTAGCTGCTAAAGAGAACACATTAAAAGCAAGCAACTTCGATGTTCAAGGTAATTTTTCCTTCGGCATACCGGAATATATCGATATCGCAGGGCTTGATTACGATCCAGAATTAAAAATGATGGGTTTAGAAGCCGCAGTAACTCTGGAAAGGCCCGGATTTAAAGTTAAGAAACGGAAAATCAAGCCGAGCGGCGTAGGTAAAAACCATCGGATAAGTCAGAAAGAAGCAATAGATTTCGTCCGAGGATTAGGGGTAGAGGTCAACTGATACCATGACAACCAGCGATTATAAAAAAGCTTTCACGCAACTGGATCATAAACCAGTAAAGAAAGCCAAGTATATCAAGTTTAACAGTCCTAAAAAGCGCTCCTGCGGGATTGCTTTACGCAAATGTAGAAATTGCGGAAGAACCAGGGCGCACATAAATAAGTATGGCCTGAACATCTGCCGGCAATGTTTCCGGGATATGGCTTTGGGATTAGGATTCAAGAAATTCAGCTGAACACTTAAAATGAAATTAAACATACCGGGGGATAAAAAAAATGTTTAACGACCCATTGGCAGCAGCCTTAACCAAGGTGCTGAATGCAGAACGCGTTGGGAAGCGTGAAGTAGTTATCAAACCGGCTTCATCGATAATCAAGCGGGTATTGACGATAATGAATGAAAAAGGCTACATCGGTCTGTTTGAAGAAGTTGAAGACGGCAAAGGCAACGCATTGAAAGTGCATCTTTTGGGGAACATCAATAAATGCGGTGTAATCAAGCCGCGTTTCTCCACCGGCAAGGATGAATTTGAAAAGTGGGAGAAAAGGTATCTGCCGGCGAAAGATTTCGGCATCATTGTCGTTTCCACGCCCCAGGGGCTGGCGACGCATCTTGCGGTGAAAGAAAAAAGGATCGGCGGAAAACTTATCGCTTACTGCTACTAAAATGAAAGAAGAGCTTAGGAAGGAAATAGAACTGGGGGCCGGCGTTACTGCTAGTATAGATAACAGCATCTTAAAAGTAAAAGGCCCTAAAGGAGAAGTAAAAAAGAATTTCCTCCATCCCAAAGTAAGCCTTTCCGTGGAAAACAATAAAATTATCCTTTGCGCACAGAAAGCGACCAAACGCGAAAAAACTATGGTGGGTTCTTTCAAGGCGCACATAAAGAATATGATCCAAGGCGTGAAAGAGCCGTATAGATATAAGTTGAAGATATGTTCCGGCCACTTTCCCATGAGCGTCTCCGTTTCCGGTAACGAAGTGGTGATAAAGAATTTTCTAGGGGAAGCGGTGCCGCGGAAAATCAAAATCATGCCGGGAGCAGAAGTTAAAGTAAACGGCGAAGAAATCTTGGTATTTAGTTCCGACGTGGAAATGGCCGGCCAGACCGCAGCGCGGATAGAAAGCGCCTGCCGGATAACCAACCGGGACAGAAGGATTTTCCAAGACGGATGTTATATCGTGGAAAAGGCGGAGAGCTCGTAAAATGAAAACTGAAAATTTAGAGCAAAGAACCATTGAGCCGATTGTAGTTGGCAATCTTGCTTTAGACGGCGAAGCAGTTCGAGGTAGCGATGGAGAATATCTTGTCCAAACCCAGCAAGAATGGATAAACCATTTAGCTGGTACTGGAGCACGCCTTCCGACGCTGCCGGAATATTTTGCCTTTATACATCATTTGCAGAAAGAAAACCATCCTGCTTCAGAAGGCCTATTGCAAGATTTGTTAGAATCTTGGTTGTGCACAGGCACAAGATTTGGTTATCATCAAAGCAATAATACTATTACTCATTTAGGAGATGAAACTCGCGTTATTCCGTGTGCTATTCCGGAAGGAGGGGGCTATTTGGATATTTTAGTGAAGGATGACGACTGGCAGAAAGTAGTGCAAACCGCTTTTGGGCATCCGGATGCCGACGAAGCGGTGGAAGTGCTGCAGAAATTCAGCGGAAAATGTCCGTACCTCTGGACGCCATCAGCGGAAAGCAGAAAAGCAACCCCAGAAAGGGCGGCGTGGTTTGGCTGTGATAGTAATCTCTTGTACCTTAATGGCTACAGCTACCTTGACGACGACTACGCCGTTCGTGGGGTACGTCGAGTGGGGCGGTGCGAAGCACCGCGCGTTGAAAATGGCAGCGCATATCGAACTCCGGCAAAAACATCGGAAGAAGTGTTGGAAGAAAATATCCGTGAAGAATTATCGCGGTTTAATAAATATGTAAGCCCTCTGAATCAAGATTCATATAAACAAGATGTGTTGCAAGCACTAAAAAACATTGAAGGTTTATTCCATGGTAAATAAAGATTCACTAGCATTACGGAAGGAAATGAGGAAGACCAAGCCTGCTTTCGTAGTCAGGGAATCAAACTTTTCCCGGATAGAATCCCGCTGGAGGTATCCTTACGGAAGGCATTCGAAAGTCAGGCAGATGCATTGCGGCCGGCCGGCGATGCCCAATCCAGGATACGGAGCTCCGGCAGAAGTGCGAGGCCTGCATTCATCCGGATTAGTCATGGCGGTCGTTCATAATATGGATGAGCTCTCGGTAATAGATCCGGAAACTCATGGAATTATAATCGCCGCCGGCGTAGGAGAAAAAAAGAAAGTATCATTATTAGAAGCCGCGCAAAAAAAAGATATCCGGGTACTGAACGTAAAAGACGCAGCCAAAGCGGTAGAAAGCATAAATAAATGTTTTCAGGAGCGCAAGGAACTGCGAAAGAAAAAATCAGCGGAAGCCGGTAAAAAGGAAGAAGAAAAGAAAAATAAAGCTGAAGAGCGCGCCAAGAAGGAAGCTGAAAATAAAAATAAAGATAAAAAGCATCAACACGATCACAATCATACGGCAGAAAATAAAGAAGAAGAACAGCAAAAGAAAATGGCGGAAAAAACTATAACTAAACGCCAATGAATAATCAAATAATCAAAATATAACACTAAAGGATAAAAAATGAGAAACAAAAAGGAACTGGCGGGAAAAATATTGAAAGTTTCGCCGAAGAAAATAAGGTTCGCTCCTGATGCTCTGGAAGATATTCAGAAAGCTATCACCCGTTCCGATATCCGCGGCCTCGTGGCGGTAGGAAAAATTTTCATCGTCGCTAAAAATCAGCATTCCCGGGCCGGAGCAAGGCGGGTTGCAGCTCAAAAGAGAAAAGGAAGAAGGCGGGGGAAAGGAAGCCGGAAAGGATCAAAACATTCCAAAGTTACCCGAAAAGACAAATGGATTTCAAAAATAAGGGCTCAGCGCGATCTCTTAACAGAATTGCGCGATAAAAGCTTGCTCTCCATTAAAAATTACCGGATGCTTTACACCAAATGCAAGGGGGGCTATTTTAGAAATCGGCGGCACATCAAACTTTACATCAAGGAGCACAATTTGATTGAGGTAAAATCAGAAAAATAATAAAAATAAGGATTCACCATGGCATCGAGAAAACCAAGAACAGTCGTGTACAGGCGGAAAAGAGAACAAAAGACCTCTTATCCTAAGAGATTAAAACTCCTGCTTTCCGGAAAGAAACGGATAGTGGTCCGTCTTACAAATAGCCGTGTTATCGCCCAATTGGTGGAATTCACCCCCAATGGAGATAAAATATTAGTTGGCGTAGATTCCTTTGCCCTGCGGAAATATGGCTGGAAATATTCATGTAAAAATATTCCCGCAGCGTATCTTACCGGTTTTCTGCTGGGCAGAAAAGCTAAAGATAAGAAATTTAAGGATGAGTCTGTATTGGACACTGGATTTAATTCTCCTCAGCATAAAGGAAGAATCTATGCTTTCCTGAAAGGGGCATTAGACGCCGGCATTTCGGTACCTCACGGGGAAAAAGATCTTTTCCCGGAAGATAAAAAGATCCAAGGGCAGCATGTCCAGGAGTATGGAGAAAAAATCAAGGGAAACAAAGATGCTTATGAACGGCAGTTTGCGCAATATTTAAAAAGCAACTCAGCGCCGGAAAATATGGCGGCTGCTTTCACACAGGTTAAACAAAAAATCACGGGTCAAACAAAAAATGAATGAAAACGTACCAGAACCAGTAGAATTATCGGAAATGGAAGAGATTAAGAAAGAGATTGAGACCGTTCCGGCTCCAGAGTCATCGTGGAAACCAAAAACAGCTTTGGGTAGAAAAGTTAAAGACGGGACCATTAACGACATAGATTTTATTTTTGACAGCGGCGAAAATATTCTCGAGGCTGAAATTACTGATACTCTGCTTCCCAACATGGAAGAAGATTTATTGCTCATCGGCCAGGCCAAAGGTAAGTTCGGCGGCGGGCAAAGGCGTATTTTCAAGCAGACGCAGAAGAAAACCCAAGAAGGGAACAAAATCCACTTTAAAGTCTGCGCGGTAGTCGGCAATCGCAATGGCTATGTCGGCGTAGGCGTAGGGAAGAGCAAGGAAACTGTCCCTGCCAGAGATAAAGCTAAGCGAATAGCGAGAATAAATTTGATAAGGATCAGGCGCGGATGCGGAAGTTGGGAATCCGGTGTAGCTGAACCTAACACCATTCCTTTCATGGTCGAAGGCAGATGCGGTTCGGTGCGATTAAAATTAATGCCGGCGCCAAAAGGAAAAGGGTTATGCGTAGAGAAAGAATGTGCAAAAGTTTTAGCCTTAGCCGGGATAAAAGATGTTTGGAGCAAAACCAAGGGACAGACGGGAACTAAACTGAACTTGATTTTTGCGCTGGTGGATGCATTGAAAAAATTATCAGAAGTCAAAGTGCGGCCTGAACACCGCGGAAAATTAGCTATCGTGGAAGGAAAGCTTAAAGAAAAATCCTCCGACGGAGCAGCGGCATAAATATGGCAAAGGCGGCAAAGGCAGTTTCTTCTGAAAATGGAAAATTAGCTGTAATCTTAGTCCGGGGAATGGTAAAAGTTACCAAGCCGGTGAAAGATACTTTAACCATGCTCAATCTTAATCATAAGAACCATTGCATCGTAATCGAAAACAATTCCGTATACCGGGGTATGCTTTTCAAAGTGAAAGATTACATTACCTGGGGAAATGTTGATGATAATACTGTAAAAGAATTAATTGAGAAGCGCGGCACAGTTTTGGAAAGTGATACTAAAAAAGGATTGGAATGGAATGGAAAGAAATATAGGAAGTATTTCGTTCTCAATTCTCCAAAGAAAGGTTTCGGCAGGAAAGGAATAAAAACCTCTTTTAAAGTAGGCGGGGGATTAGGAAACCGCGGGGATAAAATAAAAGATTTGATTCAGAGGATGCTGTGAACGGATTACGGGAATAAAAATGACACGACAACAAGAATTAGGATTAAAAGAAGGACAAGTGCCGTTTGAAGGCGATTATCGCGCAAAAATGCAGGAATTAAGAGCTGCAGGTTTAACTCCTTGGAGCACCGAAGATATCATAGCTGCTCGCAATGCAGTTCCATCAAGTCATCCTCTTTGGGATAATTACGTTGACACTGACTTCGGCATCGCCGCAACCAGGAAGAAAATTTACCTTGCTCCGCATTCTGCTAGATTACACGCAGTGACTCCCGAAACCAGATTAACTAATAACGGTGGGCTACTTCTAAGCGAGGAAGCGCTTGATAAAACCAAGACCTACGATAGAGGAGATATCATTCTTTGCCGTTATTTAACAGAAACAGAAGCCAGAAACAGCCAAGTTTGGCTGGACTTTGCCAATGGCGATCAAAACCTGTTAGATAAATATGTGGAAAACACCTTTCGTTTTGGAAAAGACAGAGTTGGCTACGATACTATGATGGGCATTTTTGTTCCGAAAGATAAAGAGCCAGTTGAGCGGGCGGTCGTGCTCTATAGGCTTGGCGGCGGGTCTCAAGCCATTGGCGACTTTCATCTTGACTACGGCTCCCGTTTCGTTGGGGTACGTCGTAAAGTCATCGCAAGAAATGCGGATAAAAACCGCATTTCTGCGCAGAAAACTGATCCTCGTCAGTTTTCTTGCGCCGAAGGCGATGCAAAAAAAAATCAAGAGCTGTACGAAAATTCTGCTATGTCCGGGGGAAAAAGGTTAGAACAACAAATTGCAGAAATGTTATCGCCTTTTGACAAATATATGGGAACTTTTGCTCAATCACAATATCAGCAAGAAAAAAAACAAGTAACAACTGAATTGTTAGCTTTATTGAAGAAGTGATCTCATGGTAACCTATAAACGAAAAAAAGTCACTAAGTACCGAGGCGGAGGAACGCACGGAGGCGGAGCCAGAAAGAAACGCCGCGGCGCAGGTTCCAGAGGCGGACGGGGCAGAGCAGGTTCCGGTAAGCGCGCCGGCCACAAAAGATTCGGCAGAGTCCTGGGGCAGCATGGATTTACGCCTAAAAATGTCTTTGCCGTAAAAGCAGTGAATGTCAGTTATTTTACTCCAGAACGCGTCAGCCGGCTGGTGCAAGAAGGAAAAGCAGTTAAAGAAGGGAACTTTTATTCCATCGATCTCAAGGCATTGGGATATAATAAATTATTAGGCACCGGAAAAACACCCGTAAAATTAAAGTTAAAAGTAAGATCCTGTAGTGCTGGTGCAGCAGAAAAAATCAAAGCTGCAGGGGGAGAAGTAATCTCTTCAGCCGAAGGGGCTTCTTCTGAGAAAGCAGCATCAGAATAAAAATGTCTTTCCTGGCAACAATTATTTCCCACCTTCCTGAAGTGAAGGGTCCGAAACAGCGCCTTTCATTTAAGGAGAAATTAAAATGGACTTTAATGATTCTGGTTTTGTTTTTCGTGATGGGGTTAGTCCCTTTATATGGTTTGGGCGAAAATGCGCTGCAGCAGTTTGAATTCTTGTCAATTATTTTAGGAGCTTCTTTTGGAAGCATCATCTCGCTGGGCATAGGCCCATTAGTAACTGCATCCATAGTGTTACAGCTGCTTTCCGGAACTGGCATATTAAAATTGGATATGACCACCAAAGAAGGCAGAAAGAAATTCCAAGGCCTGCAAAAAATAACGGGTATTGCCTTTGTCATTTTTGAAGCTGTAGTCTATGTACTTATGGGTGGTTTGACTCCGGCAAGTTCGTTAGCGCAGACTGCGCCGGCGCTTTATGCGCAGCTGGAAGCATTATTGATTTTTCAATTAATTCTTGGCGGCATAGTTATAATGTTCATGGATGAAGTGGTAAGCAAGTGGGGTTTCGGCTCGGGAATAAGCTTGTTTATCGTAGCTGGGGTGGCGCAGCAACTTTTCGTACGCGCATTAAATTTTCTTCCTTCTCCGACCAATCCGGACATTGCAGCAGGAGCAATCCCGGCCTTAATTCAATCGTTGATTAGCGGAGATGCAACTACGGCAGCATTGCAGATGGCGGCGGTACTGGCAACAGTTTTGATTTTTGGCATATCAGTATATGCGCAGTCTATGAAAGTGGAAATACCCCTGTCTTTTGGGCGGATACGCGGACAGGGCATCAGATGGCCATTAAACTTTTTTTATACTTCTAACATCCCAGTTATTTTAGTGGCCGCTTTATTAGCGAATGTCCAGCTATTTGCAAGATTATTTGAAAAGTGGGGTCATCCGCTGTTTGGAACTTTCTCAGGAAACACTCCCGCATCAGGAATCGTGTATTGGTTAAGCCCGCCGGATTTAGTCGGTAATGCCATCCGGGGAACGTTCGCTTTGCCGCAAATCGGGCAAGCTTTATTTTACATTGTGGTTTTAGTTGCCGGCGCAGTAGTTTTCAGCATTTTCTGGATGCAGACTGCAAATATGGACGCGAAGAGCCAGGCTAAGCAGATATTGGCTTCAGGATTGCAGATTCCCGGCTTTAGAAGGGATGAACGAGTGTTAGAGATGGTGTTAGAAAGATATATCTGGCCGTTGACCATCGTCGGCGGAGCGGCAATCGGGTTACTGGCTGCTGTGGCTGATCTGACCGGCACATTAGCAAATGGGACCAGCATAGTATTATCAGTAAGCATAGTGTATAAGTTATATGAAGAGATTTCCAAACAGCATATGATGGACATGCATCCCGCAATGCGCAAATTTATGGAATAATTCTAAGTGTATTACGAACCGAAGTGAGTAATACGCTCCGTTATCAAATGACGTGTCATTTGTGATGCGATATGCATCCTGCGATGCGCAAGTTTATGGAGTAAAGTTTATATATCCCTTTTTCTTTTTTCCTTAAGAGGTGTTTACTCATGGAACAACATGCTAAGATTATAAGGCCGATACGAATGACAGGTATTAAAATTGGTTCAATTGATTCTACAGAAACAATTCTGAGATATGATGCGAAAGCAATACACGCTTCTATTTCTTCTACCGAGACTGGATTACAAGGAAACGAAAAATGGTGGATGGGTAATTACGATTCTGCTCCAAGGATGTACGGCTCATTGTTTTTTCCGCAGGAAGAAGGAGTTAAGGCCAGTTTAAACAATTCTTTTTATGAAACGGGGCTGAGTTGCGACCCAGAACAATGGGCTCCTGACGAAGTAAGAGCGCCAAGTATTTTTGATGGGGTTGTTTCTTACATCAAGAATAAAATAAAAAGACCCGAATATAAAAATGATGAAGAGCAGGCCCCGTCCAGCGAACGGACTTTAGGCAAGGGCTTTTCTAATTAGCTCTTATTTTATTTCTTACCTCTCTTTCATTTCTTACTCCGGCTAATATGAAACCCTTGTAATTCTGATGAATATCAGAATTACTTGTTTTCC
>CAYHXT010000032.1:0-9629 GCA_964360675.1 uncultured Methanosarcinales archaeon | reverse complement strand
GAGCGCAAGCAGCATATTATGTCAGATGAACGGCGGCTGTATGGGCTGCTGCGGCTATGACTTTGAATCCAAGGAAAAGATAAAAGAAGCTATTTTTAAAAATACTTTAGAACTTAAGCATGCCGCTCCGCAGACGGAGAAAGAATTTCAGGCCTTCCGTGAAAGGTTTCCATCCATGGATCTGCGCTATGGAGTGTGCAGGAATTTAGTCGAAGAAAATGGCCGTTTTCTGTGTCCTTTGCATCCGGCCAGGCACGGCAAAGATCTGCGTACCGAGCACTGCGACATTGACTATTTATGCAAAACCGCTAAAGAATTTGAAACTTGGGATGAAGATAAAAAGAAAAAGTTCATCAGATTTGTTGAAGAAAAGAAACTTGACCATGTCGATTATTCTGTCCAGATGGATAATGATTCCCTGCTGGAAGAGTTTGATAGTTAGGTTTAAAGTTTACCTTAAGAATTTATTGCAGCGGAAATTCATAGAAATCCAGCTTCTTGAGCAGATAGAAACTAAACCCTATCTCAAATAAGGAAGCGATTAACCCCAAGGCAATCAGGAGCAGCCGCAGCCATTCCGGAGTTTGCCCGACTGCAAGCAATACTAAACCTACCATAAAAAAAGCTAAATAGCTGACGAGATGATATACCGGCAGGATGTAAGCGATACGCTCTGCCCGAGAATACTTGAATACTGCAATAGCTGCAAGATTGAAAAAGAAAAAGAGAAAAGCTGCTGCGCCGATGAGATAGGCATAAATCTGGTTAGTGAAAGAGAGCAGGACGGACAATATCGTATCTGACAATCCAATTATTCCAAAGAATATGGCTATGTAAAGATAGGTCTTAAAGAATCCTGTTCTGGGCCGCATGGGTAAAATAAAGAACTAAGCGTTTATATTTGTTTCTAGGCCTGTTTTGCCCAATAAGTAAACGAAAAGTAAGCCCCACCAGAAGAGTTTAACTTTTAAGGGCGTTATCGGGCAAAGCCTTCCAGACCACAACGTTTTTAAAACAGCATTAGTTATGTAATAATACAGGCCTGTGGTGTAATGGATACTTGCCAAAGAAAATTTTTGGCGTAGCCAGAAAGCACAAACGGCTTCGGACCGTTTAATCAGGGTTCGAATTCCAGCAATCTGGAACGAAAGTCCCTGCAGGCCTATATTTAATTAAAAAAGGTGAAACATTATGACCAACAGCATGACTAAAGAGATTCTTATAAACCAAACTGTAGCAATTCTATGCGACGGGAATAATCTGGAAAGAAGCATCCATGAGCAAAGCGGTTCGACCAATACTATGGTAAACTTTGATACCCTCATACCTAAACTTCTGAACGGCAGAGGGTTAAACAGATTAATCTATTTCAGGGAAGGACAGAACATCTCCTCCAAGCTGGCAGAGAGGCTGCATGAACGATATTATGGTTCGGTTGTCCCCTGCCATAAATCAGCAGACATCCCCTTATCCATCAAAGCGACGCAATTGTCATCTAAAGTTGATACGATTGTCATAATGTCCGGCGATTCAGATTATATCGATTTGGTGCTGCACCTTAAATCTGAAGGCGTGCGGGTAGAAATCGCTGCGGTGAAGGAAACAACTGCCAGAGCGCTGATAGAAGAAGCAGACCATTTTCATCCCATCACCAAGGAAGACTGGTTCTCGTATGTGCCGCCGAAATCCGGACTGAGGAAAGGAAGACATTTTGAGTGAATTTTTCTGTCAAAAAAAAACGGCCGGTTTTCTGACCCCGCTTTTTTAGGCGGAAAAAGCAGAATTTATTCTCTTCAAAAAGATTTAAATAACCTCTTCATTTCTGTAAATCCATGGTCTTAGAAAAATTAGGGGACTCTTTAAAGAACACTTTAAGCAAAATCACCAATTCTATTTTCGTAGATGAAAAACTCATCAACGAACTGGTAAAAGACATCCAACGGGCGCTTCTCCAATCTGATACCAACGTGCAATTAGTGTTTGATTTGAGCAAGAAGATCAAGGAACGCGCCACAGAAAAAACTCCGCCCGGAATTACTCAGCGCGAGCATCTCATCAAAGTTGTATATGAAGAATTAACCGGCTTCCTGGGAAAAGAAGCGCATGAAATCAAGATCACTAAAAAGCCCACGCAAATCATGCTGGTCGGCTTGTTCGGAAGCGGGAAAACCACTACCGCCGGAAAAATGGCAAAATTCTACAAGAAGCGCGGATATAAAGTTGCCGTGATGCAGACTGATACCTGGAGGCCGGCAGCCTATGACCAATTAGAACAATTAGCGAAGAGCGCCGGTGTTGATTTCTTAGGCGTAAAGAAAGAGAAAGACCCCTTGAATATTTACCTGGCTTTTGAAAAAAAAATTAAAGATTATGATATTGTGATTGTCGATACTGCTGGACGGGACGCGCTTTCCGAAGAATTGATTGAAGAATTGAATGTTCTGCATGAAGCAGTTCAAGCCGAAGAAAAATTGCTGGTCATCTCAGCAGATTTAGGGCAAACGGCGCAGAAACAGGCGCAAGCATTCCATGACGCCTGCGGCGTTACCGGCGTCATCATCACTAAATTAGAAGGCACTGCGAAAGGCGGAGGAGCATTGTCGGCCTGCGCGGTGACCGGCGCGCCTATCGTGTTCATCGGAGTCGGAGAAAAACAGGATGATCTGGAATTATTTCATCCGCAGCGATTCGTAGGCAGATTGATCGGCATGGGCGACCTTGAATCGCTGTTGGAAAAAGCGCAGGAAGTCATGACGGAAGAACAGGCGAAAGACATGCAGGACAAGTTTCTTAAGGGAGAATTCAATTTGGTGGATTTATACCAGCAGATGCAGTCCATGAAAAAAATGGGTTCATTCGGAAAAATAATGGAAATGATTCCAGGCATGAGCTCGCTCAAGCTGCCTAAAGAGATGTTGGAAGTGCAGGAAGGAAAATTAGAAAAATGGCGCTACGCGATGAACAGCATGACTCAAAAAGAACTAGAAGATCCGGAAATCATCAGCGCAGAAAGAATAGATCGGATTACGGCAGGTTCAGGGCTGAAAGTCGGGGAAGTGCGAGAACTATTGAAACAATATCGGCAGAGCAAGAAATTGATGAAGATGTTTAAAGGCGAAGGAGACATCAATAAGATGATGAAAAAATTTGGAGGCAGGCTTCCTAAAGGCATGATGTAAACTATGTCGTGGAACTGAGCAAAGCGAAGGTTCCACCGGAGTGAATTTCGATCAAACATTTGCCGAACGAAGTGAGCGCAAAGGTTTGTGATTGCAGAAAATGGGCGGGAAACTTATGAAGTGGATGGGATTTTAGAGGTTAAAGCTTAATGCGGTATACTCTTGCTCTTTATTGTTCGGACCTGACAGATTCTTCTAAGAAAGTTATACCTGTCGGGGTATTAGTAGTTGATGAGACAGCTCAAAATTATGCCTTTAAATGTTTAGATGGTTTATCAAGCATTCAACGCGCCGACCATATAACCAAAGCCATTTGGGATACTATTCCTGAAATTCTTGAACAAAAGTTTGAAGATTATCGTGAAAATCCAAATCATGAATCGTACAAAAATACTATAAGTGAATATCACGGATTCATCAGCCAGATGATAGATGAATTGGCTCAATGCAGTATCTCTTTTTCTGATTCTATGCCTTTACAAGGAAATGAAGATATAGAAAAACGCACGCAAATCCTTTTCCAAGAAAAAGTATTACAAAATTTACAATAAAAAACAGTTATTGTTCTATCGGCGTTTCCTTCCGGAAACCGCAGTTCTTGCAGTATTTCACTAGAAATAATCCGTCAGCATATTTATGCTGGCCTTCGTGCAAGGTTTTTTTGCATTCCGGACAATTGGTGAGCATATCATCTTGAAATAAACAGGGGTTAAAATACTTTTCTACTCTAAAGAACTACGTCTTGTCAAAAAGAAAAATCGGCCGCCACCATCCATTAGAACACTGAAAATTTACCTTGTAAATTTTGGTGTGCCAAAAACGCGAAGCATTTTTCAGCATGGTGGAATTCTCAGCGTTTTAACGAACATTTTTAAATCACGCTTTTATTATCATAAAAATCTGCTGTGAGAACAGGTAAGTCCTGCCCGGCCTAAAGGCCATGGTTTTGCTGTTTCTGTGCATAAAACCTTGAAGATAAATCTTTAAAGAGTGGATAACGCTGTGATTAGGTGAACACCATTCCCACCATGGGATACGGATGTAACTGATGAGCGTCCACAAACTTCAACCATATAATCCTTCTTCCACTTCATCATCCATGTACATTCCGATTCTTACTTTCTCAACCGCTTTCAAGAAATCTTCGTGAGTGACATATTCCCGTTCATTGCGGATGGCGAAATAACCTGCTTCCGTGCACACGGCCTGAATTTCTGCACCGCTGAAATCCTGCATCTGGGCAGTAATTTCGTTCAATTTTACTTTTTTTAAATTCATATTTACGGTATGGACTTTTAAAATTTCAAGCCGGCCCTCTTCGTCGGGCAAATTTACTTCAATAAGCCGGTCCAGCCTTCCCGGACGGATGATGGCGTTATCCAGAATATCCAGCCGGTTGGTAGCGGCAATTATTTTGACGTTGTCTAGATGTTTAAATCCGTCAATCTCCGCCAGCAGCTGCATGAAAGTCCTGCTTACTTCCCGCTCTCCGGAAGTTCCGGTTTCTATTCTTTTAGCGGCCAACGCATCAATTTCGTCTATGAACACTATGGACGGCGCTTTTCTTCTGGCTAAAGCAAATATATCTTTAACCAATTTAGCCCCTTCTCCGATGAATTTCTGCACTAATTCCGAGCCGACGACTTCAATGAAAGTAGTATCGGTGCTTTTTGCCACGGCTTTAGCCAGCAGAGTTTTTCCAGTCCCCGGCGGACCATGAAGCAGAATCCCTTTTGGCGGCTTGATGCCCACCCGTTCGAATAAGGCCGGTTTCTTCAGCGGAAGTTCAATGACTTCTTTCACTTCTCGGATAACATCCTTCAAGCCGCCGATGGAATCCCAGCTTTCACGCGGTTTTTCCACTATGACATACTTTTCAACTTCAAAATGATCCTGAGCTTCAAATTTCTCTACGATATTCAATGACTTTTGGTCGACCAAAGCTGCGTCGCCGCTTCGTAAATCCTTTACCTGCTGAGCGATGTAGCAGTAGAACTTATTCCCGTTGGGCAGCTTGATAACCGCTTTGTCGCCGTGGACGCTGACCACTTCCGCCACCAGCAAAGATGGTTTTTTAAGGTTGTCCAATTCGTTATTGGCGCTATTGAACAGTTCCCTCAGAATATTGCTCTCCTGCTCCAATTTAGCCAGGGCAGCGACGATACTCTTGTTTTCTTCTTCTAATTTTCCGATGGCTTCGGAAATGGTTTTGTTTTCCCCTTCGCTGCCGACAGGGTCAGCTATTTGGGCGTACACTAATTTACCCTGATTTTCCGCGGAGTTGACCTTGGCCATAGTGTTTTGTATAAATTAATACTATTTTTAAATCTTTACCTGAATTCGGCGTTTTTTTATTTGTCGTCGATAACTGGAAAACGGCAGAATTATTTTTGCCACGGGGAGCTTTTTTTTGAATTTGCGGGGAAATTTTTCAATATTTTTCTTCTTTATTTTTATCGTCGATAAAAATAACATTTTGCATAAATGCCCCGGTTTATTTTTTCCAAAAAGGAAATGTTTAAAAAGGAAAAAGACTTTCTAAATCCATAATAAAAAAGAGGTGCGCTAACAGATGGCTAAGAAAAAGAAAAGATAATTTTTCAATTTATAATTTTTATTTTTTTTTCTTAATATTTTCATAGGTGGGTGGTCGTGACCTGTTTCTTTATATAACTCCTGAGATGAGGTTTAATACCCAATTGCCAACCAGGTTGAGATGTTCTTTGGAAGAATTAGCAACTCCGGCGATGGTAAGCTCTTCCCTCTCGGAGTACCTGTTGCCCCCCTTATCCGTCCAGCTGGCAGTGATCGTGAAATCATTTGAATAACTTAATCCCCGCCCGTCTATCTCTAAAACAGTAGTTTCTTCGTCAATTAAGTTTTCCAGGGACCATTGGTTATCAAATCTTGGGCCGGAAACGGCGATAACCAGCTCTTTAGGCTTAGCAAAAGATTCTTTTTTCACTTTAATCTCTATTTGAAATTGCTTCCCGTAATCCACTGATGCCGGATAAGCCGCTTCCAGAGCCAATGTAGGCAAATCCAATGCTGCGTATTGCAGCGGCATTTTTTTGTCAATCAGCTCGTTCTTGGCGCTGACGATTATACTATGCCATCCGGCTTCTGTTTCGTTGACCGTGATTTCAGCGCTACTTTGTTGATTTATGGGAAGATTGATGTTTTCACAAGAATTTCCCAGACAGAATAAGACGTTGTCTAATTTAGTATTCCCGATATTTTTTATCAGGCAGAACACGTCGCTGTCTTCCGCCACCTTTACCTCTTTCTCATATTGACAATCAAATGAAACTTTGCGGGAATAACTCTTTTCTTCGTCCTGCACAGTTAATGCTTCGATGTCTTCCTTAGAATAGAAATTATTTCCCACCGATACGGTAAATGAATCCCGTACCGAGATGTTTTTTTCCGAATAAATCAGGACCGGATAAGTATAAATATAATCCGAATCCTGATCTTCAGGGGTCTTCACTACCCAATAAGTCTCCCTCACTTCCTGCGGATGGAGCAGAATATTTCTTCGGTTTCTGCCTACCACTTCAATATCCGAAGGGACCGCTAAATTCAATGCTGTCGCAGCGTAATAATCGGCAGTATTCTTGACTATCCCTTTAATCATATTATAACTGCCGAAATCAATTTCTGGAGCCAATATTTCCTGTTCAAGAAGGATTTCTTCCGGCATTACCGTTCCTTCCTTGATGACTTCAACATCAAACCGCAATTCTCCTTTGTTTAATTCCACGCCGTCAGCAAGCCATTTATATTTTATGGCTGGTTCAGTAGGATCAAAACTCTCTCGCAATTTAATGTGGGTAACGTCGATATACCCATACTGGTTAAAAGTCACATCAAAACTTACCCAACCGATATCTGGAAAATACACTTCCGCCCACCCGTGCCGTGCCCAGTTTGAACCGGCAACTTTGGCCACCTCTTCATCATTAGTGTAAGAAATTCCTGACACGAACCGGGACGGAATTCCCAGCGAGCGGGCCATCGCTACGAATAAGGAAGCCATTTCATCACAGACGCCCCTTTTATTCTGGAGAACCCAGCTGCCTTTTTCTGACACGCTGACATCTAAAGTTTTAAGGTCGTAGTTGATATTCTCTTCCACCCAGCTGGCTAATTTAAATGCCACTACAAACAAATCATCCTCTCCTTCTGCTAACTCTGAAGCTTTGGCTATAACGTCAGGATGATCAGAATCGATGGTTTCCGTCGGCTCTAAATATTGCTCCAAGCCCATTATGTCTTCCGGATGCAGGGGAAAAGAAATTTTTTCGGCCACTTTAAGATTTTTATTTTGCGTCCTGATCTCTGCATCATAGCTGAATTCTTTCTTTTCAATCCGCCGGTCATCCCAAAAGAAAGAAACATAATCTTCTTTAACTATTCCTTCGCTGCTCCAATCGATAAGCTCCTGCCGCATATCATCTTGCGGATAAAGCAATATTTCTGCGGAAACTTCCTGCAGCAGGGCATCGGTTTTGGTGGGGATTAGCTCGAAAGAGCTGTTAACATTCAGCTGCAATTCTAAAACATCCATGGAATAGAGGTCATCCCTAGCCAGAGAAAATGGTATTAGCAGCAACAAAAAAATGATGAAAACATATTTTCCCATAGGTTTTTGATTTCTTAATAGAATATAAATATTATCCTAAATATTTTAAAAGAACTCCCTAAATATGATATTCATGCAAAAAGCGATCGCTCTATTATCCGGCGGCTTTGACAGCCCCGTAGCAATACATCTGATGCGGCCGCACTTAGATATTATCCCCGTTAATTTCCATCAGCTTCCTTTGACTGACGGAAGCGAGATAGAAAAAGTAAAAGCGCTGTCAAAACATCTCCGGATGAAAAAATTGTATTTGGTTCCCTTC
This sequence comes from uncultured Methanosarcinales archaeon, assembly GCA_964360675.1. Classification (GTDB taxonomy): domain Archaea; phylum Nanobdellota; class Nanobdellia; order Woesearchaeales; family GW2011-AR9; genus JACPIL01. The sequence goes on along the minus strand of CAYHXT010000032.1, from coordinate 1,543 downwards.
ACTCCCGTACTAAAAGCATTAGTGGAGAAATGTAACCATAAGCATTATTTCATTCTTTCTAAAATAGCCATGTTCAGGGCTGCGGAATTGCTGGCGGCAGCTGAAAAGGCAGATTATCTCATCTCTGGAGAAAATCTTGCCCAAGTATCCAGCCAGACCTTGTCAAATCTTACCAGCATTACCAAGCACGTTCCCATGGAAATCTTCCGGCCTTTGCTTACTTTTGACAAGCAGGAAATCATAGATATCGCCAGGAAAATAGGAACCCATGATTTATCTAAAGGCCCGGAGATATGCAGCCTGTTGGGGCCGAGAAGGCCGTCAACTAAATCCAATCCGGACGAGATTGGCAGGGAATTGAAAAAACTAGACTTGGATGTGCTGCTGAAAGAGAGCGTAAGGAATGCGGAAGTGGTATTTTTTTAGTAAGTTATACTTCTTTTAATCTCAGTTCTATTTCTCTCTTCAATGCTTTTATATGTAATTCAAATTTCAATCTCAATGATTTCCAATCATCATATTTCAATAACTGCCCCCGATAGTTGATTGCGTTTCTTTTCAACCGGATAATTTCAAGAAATTCCCAATCAAGCTCCAGTTCTGGATGTTTGAAGCAGATATATGCATTTTTGCATTGATGATTGTCTGCTTCTATTCCCTCAAATAAAAGGTATGCTTCAATAAATCCCCTTAATGATTCATAATGGTCTCTGAAGACAAAAGTCCAATCGGTGCTGTCCTTAGGAATGTCTTTTGACCTGCTGTTGATGAATTCCAGCCCTCTTTCCGCAACTATCTTTAATGACTTGATCAATTCAATATCTACTGATTTTTCTTTTATGCTGCCTGTACTGGTGCATAGTTTGTAAGTCTTATCAAGATCGTCTATCGTATTTTTCATGCGACCTCTGCGATGTCTTGTACTTGGCCTTTCAATACATAACCATTGATTATGTTTTTGATGAGCCCCGTTTTGACTTCTTCTATTTCCGCTTTGTTCTTGAAAAGATGCAATTCTATGTTTTTGTGTAGCTTCAATTCATAAATGCTTTTGTCAAAATCAGCAATATCTCCGAAAACAAAAATGTCGATATCCGAGTCTTTGTACCAGTCTCCTTTAACGATGCTTCCAAAAAGGATTATGGTTTTAGCTGTCTTTAGGGATAACAGTTTGGGGATCAAGCCGCTCTTGTGGAGCTGTTCTAAAGCATAAACTCTTTTGAAAGAATAATAAACCGGATTGTTATTCCCTGCGGTGTAATAAGGAAATTTTCTTTTTTCCTTAACACGCTTGATCAACCCTTCCGATACATATTTTTTAAGCCATTTGTTGGCGACCAATTTTGTAACCTTCGCTTCTCTGGCTATTTCTTCAAAATGCCATTCTTTCAAAGGGCTGTTCTCCAAGATCAATTTCAGTACATTTTCTTCCTTGCTGGGGCTTGCCATTATTGGTATAACTGAGATATACTATTTAAAGGTATTGGGGAAAAGGATTTATTATCCTTGCTGAAGGAGAGCGTAGAGAAGGCGGAAGTGGTGG
>CAYHXT010000031.1:0-10192 GCA_964360675.1 uncultured Methanosarcinales archaeon | reverse complement strand
GGGAAAACAAGTAATTCTGATATTCATCAGAATTACAAGGGTTTCATATTAGCCGAAACCCACGTAACATTTATATAGAGATTTTCTTTCTTGAATTCAAGATAAGCTTAGCTATACTATCCAAAAAACGAGGTGTAGAAGGATTACGTCTTTCTTACCTCTTTTTAAGTGCAAAAGCGTTAAAAATGAGGTGTGAGAGAATGAAAATTTTTAAGAGAGGACAAGGTCTTCCGGTGAATGTTATTATTGTAGCAGCCTTAGCTTTGATTGTGCTGGTAGTATTAGTGGTTATTTTTACTCAACAGACCAGCCAATTCGGGCAGAAAGTCAGCGAAGAAACAAAAACTGAATTGTTTAAGATGCGTATCTTTTACGGCAAATGCCGGCCAGGTGAAGCATTTGAAGATACTTTCATGACTGGATTTGAAGCGGCAGCTGAAGAAGAACGCGACGCAGCACGATCAGATTTCCGAGAAGAGATCGACAGATGTAAAGATTTCAGCGACAGCAAAGAATCATGCGATTCTGAGTCCGGCTGTGTTTGGAGTTAACTGAGAAGCAGACGGCATCAGTCTGCTGGTGAAAGATGAATAAGAAAGCTGAAGCAAATATGTGGTGGATCATCATCGGAGCGGTGTTAGCTATTGTAGTGATGGTGATACTTCTTACCTTCTTTGGCAGGGGAACGGAAACCGTAGCTAGCGGGCTGTCGGAATGCCAAAGCAAATTAGGGCAATGCGTAGAAGAAGGCACTTGTCAGGGCACCGTAACTAAAACATTTGAATGCCTAGAAGGTTTTGAATGTTGCTTCAGCATCAAAAAGCAAATCACTTAAATTAATCAAACAATAAATGACATTACCTAAAAGAGCAGTAAGTAACCAGATAGTAGGGTTGATAGTGGTTATCATCCTCTGCATCCTGCTGTTTATCGCTTTCACATTCATGTTGCGAAAGAAATTTGGGATGTTAGCACCGTGAGAATAGATGTTATCCACAAAAAGAGGAATGGAAATGGAATTTATCGTCAAATTGATAATTCTAATCCTATTCATGTTATTAGCCGGTTTATTATATGTTGCGCTTAAAGGGCAGGGAGAAGGGTTTCTGGACAAGCTCCTGAACCTTTTTTAACATGGCAACAGTATCGAGAATAATTTCTTATATCATTCCTTTGGTGCTGTTGGTGTTAGTGGGAGTTATTTTTCTAAGCGAGGCCGGAGCGTGGGGGGACATGAAGGAAGCCGTCCTGAGCGTAGGAGACGTGTTAAGCGATTTTTTGCCCAAATTTAGCATCGGCTTAGAAGAACAGAAAGCAGAGGTATCCATCCCCGATGAACACCAACAAAAGATAATAAAATTAACAGAAACTATCAGTTCCATGCTCGGCCAGGGAAAAGAAAATTGTTTCGCCAGTTACGATTCCTTTCCGGATTTAGGAGAAGAGGGAACGTCGCTGACCTTTGAGCTGAAAGGCAGTGATACTGCTTTGACGGTTTACGGCGGAGCAGGCGGAAAGCAGATAATTACCGGCCTGTATAAAGAAATACCAGCCATGAAGCCGTGCGTCATTGCCGGCACTTTCGGAGAAAGCAAGAAATTCTTTGGACATTTCATTGCCGGAGGAAAATTAGAATATCCTTATTATCGCGCAGTTAATTCTATGACTATTTATTATTCTACCGGCGCAGGAATTGACGGCAACCATATTTATGTCGCCGATTTTGGCGACGAGCCGGTCAATGATGAAGGCGATAACCTGGAAGACGGAGGGTGGTTATTTACGCCGGATGGAGAACACATATGTTTCTTCCCCACAGATAAATCAGGCCTGGTTTCTGAAACCAGCGATGACGGCACGGCAAGCTCAATATTCAGGGAAAACTTCCCCAGCAAAGAAAAAACAATCCAATACCGGATTAACACCGGGGAACTAAAATTATGCGGTTGATAAATAATATGATTAATTGTATAATTAATGGTTATAACCAATATTATAGTAAACTACCTAGCATATAGCACTATAAATAAATCAACATGAAATCTAAAAAAGGCGGCGCAGAAGGGTTTATTGTAGGGACCATAATCACTTTAGTCGCTTTTTTTCTGATTGGCGGCCTGTTGATGCGCTTTGCTTCCCAAACCAGCGATAAAGAAGCAGAATTATTGTGCCAGAACAGCATTACTATACGGGCCCGGAATGCGGTGACAATAGGCGGAGATGCCGCGGAACTGCAGGCAAAATTAATTCCACTCTTATGCAGGACTATCGATAAAAAAGTTTCCGGCGACCGGCAGCAAATACTGAAGCAGATAGCCGATAAAATGGCCACCTGCTGGTGGATGTTCGGCGAAGGGCGTTATGAAGAAATCATGGACAATTTTGGCGTCGGCGGCATAGCAAATGTATTGGGTGTTGAAGGCATGAAGAATAGCTGCTTCAATTGCTACACCATCCTGATTGACGAAGATGAGATTGACGGCGGCCCCATACAGGCAGATGAAATAAATGATTTCTTATTGAAAGAGAAGTATTACAAAATTAATACCAGTTATCTGGATTATATTGAAGGATATGGCGGACCTGGAAGAATAGTATTCACTGCGCCGGTTATTTTTCCCAATCAGGCTTATACGATTTCCATGATGCCTAAAAACGAGAAGAAAAGTTCCTTTTGGACGGGAATCCAGTTGGCAACAACCATTTTATCTCCGGTAGCAGTGCCGCAGATTATTGTTTTAGGAATAATAGAGGGAATAAAATTCGGTACTGAAGAAGAATTGCCCCCTTCACAAGCTGGGCTGCCAGTCACCGGAAAAGCTATTCCCATACTAGGAATCGTAGCCTTAGCGGGGGCGCAGGCATATTTCAGCAGCGCCGGTTACATGAATCTCATGACCGAAGCATACAAAGAAAGAGATGTGAGTTCGATTTATTTCGGATTTTTGGAAGTGGGGCAGGAACAATGCGGTTCGGGAGACATAGCAGGACAATAGGGGCGACAAAAATGAAATCACGATTCGACACACGATTTAACAACAACGCACAGTTTAACAAAAAGGCAGATATTTCAATTCCAACTTTACTCTTGATGATTTTAGCAGTCGTAACAGTGTTTTTAATCCTGGTGCTGCTGGTTGCCCCGCAATTATTTGGTTTGGGGGAACTGCTCGGTTTCCAGCAGTCTCAACTCAAAAAAGATTCCGACGGAGATAAAGTTGTTGACCGGGTGGACGAATGCCCCTGCACTTACGGCGATTTAAATTATGACGGTTGCCCAAATACGTTTACTCCAGAACTGGTTAAAGCGGATCAGCAGAAATATAATTCAGATACGGGCTGCGGAATATTGGAAGTTGGAACTTCGTCAGGAACTTCGCCAGGGGTCATCAATCTTCCAGAAGTTACTATACCCAGAGAAGATGGAACTCCCTCTCAGGAAATTTCGGCAGGAGCAGCATTTAAAATTTATCGCTCCGTAGAAATTTTTGGCGATGATGACTGGAGTGCCGATCCGCAAGATGCAGTCATAAGAATTGCCTGCACCGGCTGGGTGGGGCAGGATTGTCCGGCTGCTGATGACAGCTGTGATGCCGCGGAGTTTAGTTATCAGAAAATAAACGAAGGATGTTGGATTATGGCCAGTGAAGATGACGGAACGGTCAATCAATGCGGCCAAGCTAAAATAGACGACGGGACCATCATCTCATTAAAGAACTCTAAAGATCTGAGCATAGATGCCACTAACCAATATATGTCTGTTGATGAGGATGAAGATCCCAAGAATTTGTTGAAGTGGAAATGGAAATCACACTCCGACTACGGTTCACTGCTGTGCAATAAAGGTTTCTGGTACGGATGTAAGGAAGTTAATGAAGGGAAAGAATGGTCTGAGTCAGTGAACGGCCAAACTTATCTATGTGTCGGAAGCGAATGGGTGATGCAACAATAGTTTGAAATGGAAAATGATACTCAATATTTTCAAAAAAGGCATGATGATCCAATTCTTAACCACCTTAATTTTAGCTCTGATAATTTTTGTTCCTGCCTGTTACATCACTTCTAACCTTTTTTTTAGGACCAGCGAGCAGGCTAAGGACAATTACGTCGATTTCGTAAAAGAACTAACAAATTTCGCAGAGAAAGAACAGATAGGGGCACGAAAAAGCATTATGTTGATTATGGACGAAGCTACAGCGATAGTATATTTTGAGAAAGATGGACCAGAAGTTTTAGTTAATGTAGATGCGGCCTTTCCTTCGATAGATTACACCATCAATCTCCAGAAGCCGGGGCAATGCGACGATACCAAGAATTGCTTATGCTTATTCCGTTCTTCTAAGTTTGAGGCCGAAGGGACCGAATTGACGGTCATCCCCGAGAGAGTAGTCTGCTCCAATCTCGATTACAATCTCGAGGTGGAAACCTGCAGCATGGGCGTGCCGTCGGAAGTGAATTCTTACATCTGCTCAAATGGATTCATGATTGAACGGCAATTGGCAAAAAATATTCCTGCGGAAATACTTGAAGTGCACAGCTATTATGAATTGCCGCGGAGAACGGCGTTATATTTCATCAAATTCGGAGATTCTGTTAAATTGATAGGTGATTATGGTGGACAAGAAAAACAATAGCATCCCCGGGCAGAAAACAAACCGCAATCTGTTTTCCTGCAAGAAGGCAGCCAGCGTCAGCATATTCATGATGATTGCCGAAATATTGATAGTTCTTATTGTTAGTTATTCTTCCATCCAAATCGCCCAAGTTTACGCCAGTTCAGAAACGGTGGAAAAAATTACCATAGCTGACGATATCAAGATGATGATAGATACGTTCGCGGGGATTCCGGGCGATGCAGCAGCGCAATATCCGGCCAATGTTTCCAGATATACTTTTATTCTCAGTTCCGATTCTATTACGGTTTTATTAAACGGCGAAAGCAGGCAAAAACAAATAGTGCGGTATTTCTACCTGCCGCAGGGATATAGTGCTTTCGGCACGGTAGAAGGGAAAGAAGCGGTGTGTCTGGAAAAAGAAAAACAGAGATTCTTATTGCGCGAGTGTGAACCGGCATTTTTACCTGAGACATCATCTGCTCCGGCTGTCAAAGGGCCGTCTTTTTACGGCATTCCCGTGGCCAGCGATAATATCGTGCTGGTCATAGATCGTTCTTCATCAATGAGGGGGCCGTCAGAGTGGGCATTCCCCGACTACGAAACCGGCATCGATAAAACCGGCGACAGCAAGCTCGATGCCGCCGTATGGCAGTTAAAAGTTCTCTTAGAACAGCTTCCTGACGGAAAACACTTCAATATTGTTTTTTTCAATAACGAATTCGACGCGGTCTTCCCTAAATTAGAAGAATTAAATTCTGAAACCCGTAAAAAAGCCGGCGATTTTGCTGATGGTTTAGATGCTTACGGCGGAACGAACATTTATGCTCCTTTGAATAAAGCATTATTATTTGAAAATGTTGAAACGGTTTTCCTTCTCACGGATGGGCGGCCTTACGAAGGAGTAAGCAATCCAGATAAGTTCCTGCAGAAGATTCGTGAAGACAATGTTAATAAAATAAAAATTAATACGGTGGGAGTATTCTCCATCACCGGAAAAGAAGGCTCCGAAGCGAGGATAGATAAAGAGATAGGGATTAAAGTGCTGAAAGGCTTGGCGGAGGATAGCGGCGGAACGTTCGTGCAGCAGAAATCATAAAAATCTGCCGCAGGTGTCCTACCCCGTACTAAAGTACGGAGTTTGTTCGGACACCTGCTTCAACGGGCAGATTTTTAGGATGCCAGAAACGGCGTATCCCCGACCTAAAGGTCAGGGTTTTGCCGTTTCTGTGCATAAAAATTCCAAAGAAACCCATAAAATGACCGAAGAAGATGCAGATACATTCACTTTAGCGCAGAAACAGATTTATTGGATGATTGCCGGAGTAGTAATCACTATAGTAGTGATATTATTCGCCTTGCTTCTTTCTAACTATCGAGGGAAATTAACGGAAGTTCCTCCGGAATTGAGGGCAGAGCTCATAAGTTTGCGTTTTGTAAATGCTCCGGAATGTTTTACTTATCAGGATCCGGAGACGGGCAGAGTATTTTCTGGGATAATCGATTTAGATAAGTTCTCACAAGAAAGGTTAGATCAATGTTACCGCACCGAACTGGAAAAAGGATTTAAGGATTATAACTTCGCTTTGGAATTGGAAGGGTTCACGCCCATAGTTGACGGAGAAAAGAAATTTCTGATGAGCAATAATTTTTTCAATAAAGTAGATTTTACTTTGCATAAGAATGTGCTGGTGCGTTCCGGCGGAAAGCTGGAAGCCAGCAGAATGTCCATACAGGTGCAGACTAAGATATGATGCCGGCCAATAAAAAAGGAATAATGGAAGATTTTGCAGATTTGATATTCATGTCCTTAGCATTTTTTTTCATGTTTTTTTTTGTTTTGGCTGTATTTCAAACGGATAAGGATGCAAAGAGCGACGCAACTAAAGCAGAATTGGATTTTTTCCGCAGCGATTTAAGCCTGATAGACTACTTGAATTATCCTGCTGTCCTTAACGGCCGTGAAATGCGCATGAAAGAAATTATTTTTGATGCGGTCAACGCCAACGATGAAGAATTATTCCAGCAGAAAACCAGAGAATATTTCCAGCAGCGCGGGTTTGAAGGAACCGTGTTGGTGTACGAAACTAATGCTTATCAATCCGGCGGGTTGCCGTTATTTTCAGAGACCAATGGTTTTAGCTCCGGCGGAAGAAGCGAGGCAACATTACAGGATAAACAATTTGGTTTTATCACCATCGTGATGCAGGGGTAAAATAAAAATCCCCACCGCCGCAAGCGGCAGGGCATTTTTAATGTTTGCTGGAAACGACAAACATTAAACAAAGAGGTTGCCCCAAAGGGGCAAAGTATCAACTCAGCAAACAAATGAAATCTAAACAAGGTGCACTGTTCCATTGGATCACGTTCGGCGTTCTTGCAGCCATAGGCATTTTTATGCTGTTTAATTACGATTCGGAGATTGGGACGAAAGTAAAAGGGGAATGGCAGCTTGGATTTCTGCGGGATTATTATATTCCGGCAGAAGAACAACTGCTGCAGATAGAGCAAATTGCTCTGGAAGCGGGCACAGAAACGATTTTAGCGCTGGCTGAGAATGGCGGTTTTGCAGCAGATTCAGAATGCGGCTCCTCAAATGGAATTCGTTATTGGAATACCCAAGAAACCTTCTGTTTTCTCAAAATGACTGAAGAAGTCAATAACGCTTTCAATGCTATTTTTATTAAAGAGTATGGCGGCGATGAACCTTATACCATATCTTATCAAGGCTGGGAATTAGTGGGCGGAGCAGTAACGGAAATGATATTTGCAGACGGGGCAAACAGTTATACCATTGCGCCGCATTTTCGGATAAGTATTGATTATCGTTTTGATGAATATTTTCAACTGCAGAATGAAGCGGCTGGTTTAGTGAATGTATGCAAGTGGAAAGACGATTTAAAGAGCTGCCTGCAGGAACATAATCCGGGGCATTGGAAATTTTCCGATTGCGATAATCCGGTGTTTAAGGAAGAAGGCAGAAAAGTTACTTTCTGTGTCGAAAGTCCCGGTAAATACAGCGTTTTTAAAGAAGGCAAGGAAATAAGCATTCAATATAAATTAGGGCTGGATTTTATCCCCTCACCGGCAGAATTCATGGCGCCGGGTTCTGATATTTCTTAACCAAAAAAGGCTTATTCTAATTCCCTTATATCCTGAACCACATAAATCATTATAAATAATGATAAATCATTTTTTGCTGTTAGTAATAGTAAATATCTTCCGGGTGATTACATGTATAAGATTCCTTTGTCAGACATCAAGCAAAAAATTCTCTCCAGCGGAAAGCTTTCTGCAGAACAATTAGAACTTAAACTTAAAGCGAAAATAAACGAATTATCCGGTTTGATCAGCGAAGAAGGGGCGGCGCATATCATAGCTAACGAGCTGGGCGTAGAATTGGTTTCCTTGAGCAGCAAGAAACTGAAAATAAAGGAAGTATATGCCGGCATGCGCAATATCACTGCCGTAGGTAAAGTAATGAGAAAATCTGAAGCCAGAGAATTTTTGAAAGATAACCGTTCCGGCAAGGTATGTTCGTTGGTATTGGGCGATGAAACCGGAACCATACGGGTTGTTTTTTGGAATGAACAGGTGGATTTATTGCGCACAGTTTCAGAAGGAGACATTTTGCTGGTTAAGGATGCTTACGTCAAAGAAAATAACCGTGATCGCGAGATCCATTTGGGCAACCAAGGCAGTATCGCAGTCAATCCCGAAGGCGAGAGTATCGGCATAGTGCGTGAAGGCACTTCATTTCAACGGAAAAAAATAGAAGAGCTTCATGACGGTGAAGGGGTAGAAATTGTCGGCACGGCAGTGCAAATATTTGACCCGCGTTTTTTTTACGTCTGTCCGGACTGTCATAAGCGGGTTATGGAAACTCAAGGCGTTTTTCAATGCGCTGAGCATGCTGAAGTAAAACCGATTACTTCTTATGTCATGAATGTGGTGTTAGATGATGGAACCGGAACTATCCGCGCGGTCTTGTGGAAAAATCAAACAAATAATCTGCTGGGGAAAACAGAGGACGGCGTAGTGTTGTATAAAGATAATACTGCGCTTTTCGAAGAAATCAAGAATGGCCTGCTGGGCGAGCAGCTGAAATTGTTAGGGCAGGTAAAGAAGAATGATATGTTCTCGCGGTTAGAATTGAATGTGCAGATGGTATTCCGGGCCAAGCCGGAAGAAGAGCTAGCGCAATTGGAGAAAAAGAGTTCTTGATTCTGAAAACAAGTTTTAAAATTAAGCTGTAAAATTAAGCTATTTCTAATCGCACTCGTCAAGGTGTTTGTCTAGTGGCGAAAACCGATAAAAGTAAGAAATTTTTGGTTTAGAAGCGGTATTAAGATCCCCACTCCCGCACTAGACAGGTTCGGCTGGAACTTATAAACTACTCTCGGTCATAGTATCCCAGCAATCAATAATTTGGTTGCACCTCGCTGCGGCTAAAATTAGCCGTGGTTTGAAAAAAGATCCGAAAGGAAGAGGTCATAAAAAATGACACAAAACATAACACAACAAGTGCAGGGAAATTACCCTGAAAAAAAATTTAGAGCGGGAGCTATCTCTGCGACGGTATGGCGCAACAAGGGCCAAAAAGCGAACGGAGAAGAGTCCGAGTATAAGACCATCTCCATAGAACGCAGCTATACAGATAAGACCGGAAAGTGGCAGTCCACCAATTCTTTGCGCATTACGGACTTGCCTAAAGCTCAGGTAGTGCTGCAAAAAGCATACGAGCACATCGTACTGCAGGAGCAAGATTTATTTAAAGGAGGCGCAAACTAAGATGGCAGAAGCAAAAACTAAAGCAATTGTAGATGAATTGATTCAAGATGAATTGAAATCTAAAGTACCCAGATATAATGAACCAAGCAAGGGGCTAAAAATGGAAAAATTAACTTTAATGGATTTACCTGGCGTAGGGGCAGCGACCGCAGAAAAACTGGAAAGCGCAGGATATCATGATTTGATGTCTATGGCAGTTTCCAGCGTGGGCGAACTGATTGAAGTTACCGGCGTATCGGAAGCCGTTGCGAGAAAAATGATCAATGCGGCCAGAGACAGCATGAAGATGGGGTTTGAGACGGGCATGGATATCCTGCGGCGACGCGAATCAGTCATTAAATTATCAACCGGTTCAGCCAGCTTTAATAAATTGATGGGCGGCGGTTTTGAAAGCGGCGCCATAACTGAATGTTTCGGGGAATTCGGTTCCGGAAAAACACAGATTGGGCACTTATTGACCGTCAATGCACTAAAAGAAGATTCTACTGCCACCACCGTGTATATCGATACGGAAAATACTTTCCGCCCGGAAAGGATCAAGCAATTTGCCGAAGGCGCAGGCATGGACGTAGAGAATGCGTTATCAAGAATCATGGTGGCCAGAGCTTACAATTCAGATCACCAAATGCTGCTGACTGAAAAGATCGAAGACTTGATTTCAAAACAGGGTAAAAATGTGCGTTTAGTGGTGATAGATTCTTTAACCGCGCATTTCAGGGCTGAATTCATTGGCCGGGGAACTCTTGCCGAAAGGCAGCAGAAGCTAAACCGGCATATGCATGCTCTGG
>CAYHXT010000030.1:0-10484 GCA_964360675.1 uncultured Methanosarcinales archaeon | reverse complement strand
CGCGGTGCCTGCGGAAAGAAAAAGTCAATCCGGTGGGGCTTAACGGGGCAGTGAGCGCAGAAACTCTGGACGTAAAGCCGGTAACTTTTAACTCTGTGTCTAAAATGGGGTTGGCTTCATCTAACGGGCGCCCGGAAATTAATCTCAATTTGGTGGCCCAGCTTTCCACTTCTAAAACCGTGGGATAAATATTAGTGTAGCAATCACCATAATCCTGATGGACAATAAATATGGGCAGTTCGCCATTTGGGGAATTAATATTCACATCCTGCACTTTAGAATCAGAAAGAAGCAGTTCAATCAATCCGAAACCTACCGTATGACGCAGCAGTGTCTGGGAAAGCTGGTACAGTTTTTCTTCCTTCAGCCTCATGTTGCGGTACTGGGCTAAATCAGTAACCAGATCTTTGCCGATGTTAAGGAATACTTCCCGCATCCGCTGCGGATCAACGAATTCCTCCCGGGCAGGTTTGTGTTCGGACATGATGCGTTTGGCATCGTCCAATAATTGAAGCTCTTCTTCAGTAAACAGAAATTCCGGCGGAGTCAGATGGTATAAAGTCTTGACATTGTCGTCGAAGGAAAAAATATTAACTTCGCAGTCGTCGTTATCTACGGAAAAATTGTAGCTGTCCTCTAAATTGCCCTGCGGAAATTCGGCAATCAGTTTGGTGAACATGAAATCCGGCTTGGTTTGGGGGTGGAAAATATTATTGTAAATCTGCCTTTCCCCCACTTTATACTCCTTGGTATGGGGCATCAGCAATTTTATTATTTTCAGATTTTCAATAGCTTTAATCGCTTCCTGCATGAGAGCAATGAACTTTTTCTGGCTGGCAGCGTGCCGAGCATCGATTAAAAAATCAAGTTTTATTTTTTCCCTGGTTTCCAGCCGTTTCAATTCAATAAATGCCGCTAAAGGATCTTCTTTCAGCCGTTTGGATATCAGCCGCTGAAACTGCGTGTAACTGCCGCGGACATATCGCTCATGCAAGGGATCGGTGACAACACTAGAGTAGGTAAACCGTTCTTCCTGTGTCAATCGTTTGTACGTAGCAGCCAGCTCGTTGAGAAGAGAAGTCTGGTCATAATCATATTCATACTCCCTATGCTGGGACAGGATGATGACGGTAATGCCTGTCGCCTGCATTAAAGTATCGACCACTTTCGACATGCATAGATCCCCGTATTCTATGGACGGGGGAAAAGTGCAGCTTTCGCAGTATATTTTAAGGATTTTGTTTTCTCCTTCGTGGAAAGTATCGTAATCAAAACAAGCTTTGGCTTTTTCAGGAATCATCTATTTCAAAAGTTAAATAAGAAAGGGGTTTATTATATTTTCTGTGGAAGAGGCACAATCCGAAAAGTGAGTGATAATCATCTTGGCCGTTCGCCTCGCAAAACCTCGTGGTGATGATAACACGAACATTCGATGAAATTACCTATTAGTTTTGATCTTAACTACTTCTTACGAAATGCTCAGCTCGGCTCACCTCTTGGCCTAGACGATGATTATCACCCATAAAGTGAATTGTGCCGTGGAGGAAAGTTTATTTGTGCCACTCCCCGATACTCACATAACTTTATTATATTCTCTTTCCTAAAACTATGGAATGGCTAAATCAGAGGAAGTTTCGCCGGGTTCGGATTTCGGACCATCTAAGCTGTACGTATGGGTAAGGGGATTAGAAGGCAAAATCAACAACCTTACCCGGGAAGTAGATGTATTGAAAAACGATTTCATTAAAAGAGCCAATGGCCTTAATAAGGAATTCAAGACGTTGAGCGAGGATTTGATGGAACTGCGGCATCAGCAGGAAAAAATGGACCAGAAAATGGTTCTTATCATTAAAGAGCTTAAACAGACCGCCGGAGCTGAAGAAGTCATGACCTTAAAAAAATATGTTGAATTTTGGAACCCGCTTAATTTCGTGACTCAAAAGGACCTGGAAAAAGCGGTGGAAGGGAAATTACAGGCTTACGCAAAACAGACGGAAAAAGTTTTGGTGCGAAAAGAATAAAAAGACTGAAAGAGTTACTTGTATATTGGTGATATGATGGCCTTATTTGATAAAAAGAAATCTTCTCCTGTTTCTGAGGTGCTGCAGCTGCGGCAGCAGGGGTTAAGTGACGATATTGTTATTGATGAGCTTTCTCAGCGCGGCTATGCGCAGCAGCAGATAAGCGAAGCGATAGCCATGGCCGACCAGTCCGGACAGTCTACTGCTTATAATATGCCCGGCGTCCAAGCGATGCCCATGGCCGAAACCAGGTCTTCCGCTCAGGAAATGCCTACCCCGCAAGCATACCAAGATAATGTGAACAACATTTACGAACGGATTGAAGAGATTACTGAAAGTATGATTGATGAAAAGTGGGACGATTTGATTGTGGAAGTCAAGAAAATCATTGAATGGAAAAATAAGATGGAAGAAAAGCAGATCAAATTAGCCAATGATGTTGAGAAATTAAAAGAAGACTTTAAAATGTTGCATGAAGCCGTATTGGGAAAATTAGAAGATTATGATGCCCGAATGCAGGCCGTAGGAACTGACTTAAAAGCGGTCGGAAAAGTGTTTAAGGACGTGATTCCAACGTTGGTAGAGAATGTTAAGGAATTATCGTCAATAAAAGAAGATTTGAAAAAGAAGAGATGAGAGATAGCCCTTATATTTTGTGGACAACACTTCTGAAAAATTCTTTATCTTTTTGGTGGGTAAGCAGGCCCGCAACTTTTTTTCTGTCGACCCAGCGCGCTTCCGGATTGCAGGGATCTAAGGGCTGTAATTTTTCGTGATCGGTGGAGAATAAAAACAGATGGATGGTCTTAAACTCGGAAGTGTCATCGCCGCCTTCTAAGCCGCTCTTGTATCGCTCATAACTGCCTAAGTCCTTAATCAACTTCAAATCGGTCACTCCCGATTCTTCATGAATTTCTCTTCTGGCTGCGGTTAAAGGATCTTCTCCCTTATCGATATGTCCTTTGGGAAAAGACCAAGAAGTGCCGCGCTGGTTTACCAGCAGAACCAAACCTTTTTTGTTCAGCACCACGCCTCCGGCGCATTGAGTACGCTTCATGCAACAGAATAGTCAAATGAACTATAATAAGTTTTCTTAAGAAGATATGCATTAAGCCCATCTAAAAAAGTGCTCATCAAAAATAAAAACCATACAATCCATGCATAACTCGCTTAAAATATTTTTTATCTTTTTTGTGAGTCAGTAATTTAGGAACCTGTTCTTTGGAAACCCAACGTGCATCTCGCGTATGGTAATCTAAAGGGTAAATATCATTCTGGGTGGTTTTGAAAAGATATAAATGAATTTTCTTGCGTTCTGTCCGGCCGTTCCCGCCATTGGCGCTTCTTTTATGTCGGCTGTAGCTGCCTATATAACCCTTTAAATTCAGTTCGGTCACTCCAGATTCCTCCCGAATTTCACGCACAGCCGCTTCAAGAGGACTTTCTCCCTTCTCAATATGCCCTTTAGGCAAGGACCAGGAATTACCGCGGGAATTGACAACTAGCACCAAGCCCTCGTCGTTCAATACTACTCCGCCGGCACATACGGTTTTCTTTGTTTTTGACATATAGTGAGTTTCCTGTCAAAAAGAGAAATCGACCGCCACCAGTCAATAGACTGGTGGCACAAGAAATTAAACAAAGATTTAATTTCTGTGCAGAAATGAGATGGTCTTCTCATTTCTTGCATGCTCGCTCAAGAAAAGAAACAGCGATTTCTTTTCTGAGCTAAAATAAAGTCGTTGCTTTATTTTATGCTTTGCTCGGGTCGATTTCTTTTTGAGCACGCATGAAAGATACCATCTTTCAGCGCAGAAGGGAAAACTATCCCTTCTTGCGCCAGAATTCCACTAATTGATAAGTGGTTTGCTTGCAAACCACCATTCATTAGAACACTAAAAATTTACCTTGTAAATTTTGGTGTGCCAAAAATGCGAAGCATTTTTCAGCATGGTGGAATTCTCAGCGTTTGAAATTAAACAATATAATTGAACTATACTGAAGGACACAAATAACTGAACAAATTGTTGTGCCCTTCATATATAGTGGCGTCGTCATATGACCCAATAATTATTATCCGCCACTATATAAACGAACTATATATGAAATTCTGTTTGATTATTAAAAAATTTCAGTATATATACTGCAGAATAGGGGTTTATTTAAAAAATTTTCTTGAATTTTGTCAAATATTTTCAATCTGTCTTTTTTAATCTATCCGCTTAACAAGGCAACCGTAAACACGGCTATAGCAAAGATAACGATCAAACCCAATACTTTGGGATGAAAAAGAGTAGCATAGATGTTCTGCTGAAAGCTTCCGCCGGCTGCACCTTCTTCTCCGGCAGAAATTTCTCCCTGCTGAGAAGCCTGCTCTAAAAACGATTGCCCCATAACTTTTCCGAAGGCGGCAAAAACAATGATAATACCTATCGCGATGAGCAGCCACTGCAAACTTTTATCCTGATATGCACTCAGTGGTTCTTTAGCGCCCATGATCATGAACAACAATACCATGAGAATGAAAAAAATTATAGCAATGGCAAACCATGGAATCATGAAGTTAATTAAATCAATAACTGTTCTGGAAAGCAGCACCGTAAATGCGATGGCTGTCGCGACCAGGGCATTAATGGCTGGAGATTCTCCCAGCAACTTGAATTTATGCAGAAGAGCGTAAACAAAAGCCCATACTAGCAGAAAGGGAAACACAAAATCAACCAGCTGCAGCAGCCCTAAATCAATTACGGAGACCATGTTTATCTAAATTGCCTCTTTTTCACAATTACCTTTTTTCCACCAGTTTGCTGGCGCCTTCTAAAACTTTGTTGAAAAGACTTTTCTGCCCCGGTTCTCTGACTATCAGCCACACTATTAAACCGAAAATAAGTAGAACTACCATCAATTCAGTCACTTCGGAGCTCCACCAGTAAAATATGTCATAGGGACCCCTCCATAATCCTAAAGAAGCGCCAAAAATGTAAGCGACAAATCCTAACGCTAAAAAAGCAATCCAGGGAGCGGCAGCTGCTGAAAAATCTGCGCCAAAGATGCCCATAAGCAATAAAACCATGATGGCGGCGATGGAAACCAGCGAGATGCTGGGCAGAGTTTCATTCATGACCTGCACCGGGTCGTAACCTAACGGATAAGTTCCGGTGATGTGCGGAACTACAAACATCAATGCCAGCACTAAAGCAATAATTATCTGAAAATTTTTATGATCCTTAAACAAGGACAGCCGTGCAGTTACCGCATACACGATAGTAAATACTAAAATGAATGGCAGCAGAAAATCCATCACCCCGTAAGCCTGAAAATAATTCGCCAGGTTGGAAAAATTTGGACTAACCATAGTTTAACCTCCTATTTCTCATGATGTTTTCACGTTTATTGTTTTTTGTCACTTTTTTTCACTCTTATTTGTTTTCACTTTTATTTTTATCACTTTTATTTAGATTCTTTTTTTTCCGGGCTTCGGGTTATAAACCACATGAAGCCCAATATGATCACTATGAAAACTATTGATGCCGCCCAGTCAGCATTCAGATTTTCAAACAGGAAAAATAGGTACTCTAACCATCCCAACGCATCAAGAAAAATGGCCACTATACCTATAAACATAAGCACCATCAGGATAGTCTGCCAGGTGGGGAAATCTTTAAGGGTGAATTCCTTATCGCCAAAAAATACCCCTATCAGCAAAAGGAAACAAACCCCCAAGATAATAAGCAGCACCACATTGGCCATCACTTGATTAATGACGGCGACCAGCTGCGTGGAAGCGATTACCAGAAAGGCAATCACGAAAGCTACCATGGCGTTAATATTTTTCTTGCCGAACTCTTTTCCTTCAATCTTATCTACGCCCAGGATTTTGGTTTTTTCCAGAATAGCAAACACGATAGTGAAGACCAGTAGAAATGGAAGGATAACATCGTATACCCCTAATTTGTTCAGAAATCCAATCATGCCCCGGAAGGCGCTTTCTTCTGCCATCTATCGCACTCCTTTTTCTTAAACAAATTAAAAGAAAAGAGTATATAAATGTTGCGAAAATGGTTTTGAGCTTATTTTAACAAAAGATTTCCCAACAAACCATAACTAAAAACGAATTCTTTAAATAGTAGTTCTCATTTAAGTGAGCCTTAAGAGAGGTGTAAGTAAACGTGCGAGGGATGAAATTTTTTCTGCTGCAGGTGCTGTTATTATCCATATTATCCGGTTCAGTTCTAGCTGAATCTTCTATAGTTTCAGAGCCCATTAAGAACGAAATCACCGTTTTGGAAGAAGCGTCATTCAGTTTGACCATAACCAATAATGCCGACCAAGCTCAACGTTACAGCATCTATTCTCTGCAATCCGGGCAGGGGTGGAATGTTGATGCGTTCCCTCTCAGAGATAAAATAATACTATTAGCGCCGGGAAGATCATACACCACCACCATAGTCGCTAAGCCATTGGAGGATTTTTCTCCGGGGATTTATTTTGTATACGTCACCATCCAAAGCGATTTAGGCGAATCTTATGATGAAGCATTAAAAATGTATTTGATGCCGAAAGAACCCATGGATTATATCCCGGCTATCAAGGCGACGGTCGACATGGTCGATAAAGTCGATCCGCGGGAGCTGTTATCAATCAAACTATTTCTGGAAAACAGAAATCCGTTGGATTTAACTGGATTAAAAATAAGTTTGCAAACCGACATCCCTGAATTTGAAAAGGAACTTTCCGTGGATCTGCCTCCTTTGCAGAAGAAAACTGTGGAATTCAGCATCGTGCCTAATCCTTACCAGCAGCCGAAGGAATACACTCTTTTTTTCGTCTTTGAACGCAACGGCGAAATGGTGAAAATCATTGAGCAAAAAATAGAAGTCCTTTCTCTTATGCCCCCATTTGAAGTCATAAGCACCGAAGAAACAAAATATCTTAAGACGCATAAGACTCTTACTGTTAAAAATATCGGAAATGTGCGCAATACGCAAGTAGTTAAAGAACCGGTTTCGCTATGGTCTGTTTTATTCACCAGCAGCGACGGTAAAATGCTTGTGGAAGAAGAACAGCGTTATTTAACCTGGGAAATGTCCTTAGGACCGGGAGAAACTGTCGACATCCCGATGGCAGTCAATTATCGGATTATTGCTTATGTGCTTGCGGCCCTGCTTTTATTTGCCGGATTTTATTTTTACGTGCAATCTCCGATAAGCGTCCAAAAAACTGCGACCACTTCACGCAGCAATGAAGACGGCACGCTCTCAGAAGTAAAAATAACTTTAGAACTGAAGAATCATTCCAAGAAGCTGATTAAAGAAGTCATGGTCACCGATCTTGTGCCCAGCATTGCCAACATCGATCGCGGCCTGGAACTGGGAACGCTTAAGCCACAGGAAATAAAGCATACTAAGATGGGCACTAAAGTTACCTGGTCCCTTGCTGAACTGGACAGCCATGAACAAAGATTGATAAGTTATAAAATCAAAGCCAAATTAAACATTCTGGGAACATTCAGCCTGCCCCGGGCAACAGTAGAATTCAAACGAAAGAAAGGAAGCAGGCTAAGCAAAGCTTATTCCAATGTCTTCCGCTTGGAAGAATAGAGCGGACGCTTCTGCCTAAATGTCCTAAAAGTGCTGGAACATGAAAACCAGCAACGACTTGTTTTCAGTTCAGAAATATGATAAGCTTCATATTTCTTGAAAGCGCCTAACTACGCACTAAAGCTTACAATAAATTAGCTTAAAAAGAAGGCGCTTTCTTGACCCCGCACTTTGGGACATAAAAGAAACAGAAAGCTATTATTCACCTATCAAAATACGTGACTTTCTGGTTCTTTTAATGTGAATATCGCAAGATAAAAACATTTATATATTAGTCTATTTCTTTAGACCTCGTCTTATTCATAAAAGTAGAACAAAAAGCGAGGGTGTGTGACTATGAAAGATTTTTTGTTACAATTAAAGGAAAAATTTATGCGTCCTTCCGAAGAGGAAGATACGCAGCAAGGCGACAATTATGTTGAGTTAGAGGCTGGAGCAGCTTCTAAGGAAGATAAAGCTAAAGTGATGGTCCGTCCGTTTGTGATGGAAGAATTTGAAGATATCAAAACCATCCTTGATGTTTTGCGGGAAGGATCAACGATTGCCCTGATTAATATTAAACCTTTGCGGGAAAAAGATTTAGTTGAATTGAAACGGGCTATCTCTAAATTACGGAAGACCTGTGAGGCGATTGAAGGCGACATTGCTGGTTTCGGCGAAGATTATGTTGTAGCCGTGCCGTATTTTGCGCGCATCCACCGGAACAATCTCTCCGGCGATGAAGAACCGCAGTAAATTTATCATTTCTTTTTATTAAATTTATTTTCTCTTCTTTTAGTAAATGATATCGGAAAATTTAAAAACAAGGCTGAAAGTAGTTAAAAACTAGTGCCACCGTCGCTTAATCCGGTATAGCGCAGGATTGCTAATCCTGTTCCGTAAGGAATTCCCGGTTCAAAAGCCAGCAATCTAGGCGAGTTGGGCGGGTTACCAGTAACCCACCGCGGCTCATTAGATTATGACTTGAAAGTCCGGGCGGTGGCGTCAAATTGTGGTTTATACGCCGCAGGGCCCTTTTTGGGCCCATTTTATTTTATAGCTTAGATTAAACTATAAGCGGTAGGAAATCTTCCTTCTTTTTAAGACTGCAGAATCAGAAGTAAGTTGAGAGGAAGATGACAGATACTCTGTATACTCAACTTTGTTCTTACGAAAATCTTTATTTAGCCTTTAGGAAAGCGCGAAAAGGTAAAACGCTAAAGCCATACGTGGTTGAATTTGACCCTGAATTTAAAAATGTTTAGTTGTTTTAACCACTTAAAAGTAGGGTTGTAAATAAGATGCAATTTTACGTTTTACTTATGGACATGAAAGCAAAATTCACTTTTTCTTAATTTTTTTGATCTCCTTGATTCCATTCATATACGGCCAGAGAACTTTAGGTATCTTGACCGTGCCTTCTTTAGTCTGGAAGTTTTCTAAAATAGCCACAATAACTCTGGAAGTGGCAATCGCAGTATTATTCAGCATGTGCACATATTTCCTCTCGCCGGTTTTGGTTACGAATCTGGTATTCAATGTCACGGCCTGATAATCTAAACAATTGCTGCAGGAAGTAACTTCACGGTATGCGCCTTTCTTGTCATTCTGGCCGGGAAACCAAGCTTCGATGTCATATTGTAAAGATTGTTTGTTCCCTATATCCCCGCTGCATACCGCTACGACCCGGTAAGGTATTTCCAATTCTTTAAAAAGAGATTCGGTGATGGTCTGCATCTGCTTGAAATATTTGGGAGAATCTTCCGGCTTGCAGATGACTATCTGCTCCACTTTATTGAACTGATGCACGCGGAAAATTCCTTTAGTATCTTTTCCGTGCGCCCCGGCCTCTTTACGAAAACAGGTGCTCAATCCGCCCATTTTCTGCGGCAATTCCTGCTCCTGCAGCATTTTATCTTTCTTTAACGCCAGCAGAGGATGTTCAGAAGTCCCGATGAGATACAAATCTTCGCCGTCAATCTTGTAGACGGTATCTTCAAATTCATTAAGATTGACTCCGCCTTCTAATGCCGCTTTGTTAAGCATGAACGGAGGCCAATGCAATGAAAAACCATGTTCCATCAATGTGTCCATAGCAAAACGCTGCAGAGCCGAGTCAAGCAGTACCGCTTCGTTTTTAAGATAATAAAATCTTGCTCCAGAAACTGCCGCAGCGGTTTCCAAATCTATCAAGTCCAACTCTAAACCCAGTTCAATATGGTCCTTGATCGGAAACGTAAATTTAGGCACCTTTCCCCATTTGCTTAATTCTTTGTTATCATGTTCATCTTTACCTGGCGGAACTTGTTTATCCAACACGTTCCCTATTTTTTTTAGTGTTTTATTCCTTTGATGCAGGAGCTCATCAGCATGATATTCCTTTTCTTTAATCTGCTCCGCAACTTTCTTCATCTCCTGAATTTTAAGGGCCGCTTCTTTCTCTTTTTTTTCTTTCTTGGCTTTGTTGATCTCTTCAGAAACGACATTGCGCTTATGCTTGAGTTCTTCCACTATTTTGAGTTCTTTTTTCCAATCTTCATCCAGTTTCAGGACTGCTTCCACTACTGAAGGATCCCTGCCGCGTTTCTTTTCAGAAGCTTTCACCAATTCAGGACTTTCACGGACAGATTTAATGTCGAGCATATTTTAAAGATAGGATATTTTATCTATATAAATATTGCTAAAAAACAAATAACTGAAAATAGACGGATAAAATATCATTTCCCACCGGGTATTTCCGTGGAAAATGAGAACAAAAAAGCCGA
This sequence comes from uncultured Methanosarcinales archaeon, assembly GCA_964360675.1. Classification (GTDB taxonomy): domain Archaea; phylum Nanobdellota; class Nanobdellia; order Woesearchaeales; family GW2011-AR9; genus JACPIL01. Next base: position 119 of record CAYHXT010000030.1, on the reverse strand, counting down.
CCGGAGCCTGAAGGGCGGGCATACTACCGGCCTATTAGCTGGAGTGGTCAGCTTTTTTTGAATACGGCTCTGTCCGGAAAAGAATAAAAGTGTATACTGATTGCTTAAAGTTATGACGC
>CAYHXT010000029.1:0-10776 GCA_964360675.1 uncultured Methanosarcinales archaeon | reverse complement strand
AATCACCTCTTGTGGGGTAGAAATATAACCTAATATATAAAACTTATCTTAGATATCTTTCCCTAGTTGAAATCTATTCCTTAAAAAAACGTGAAATTTTTTGCATGAAGGATTCCTTCTTAGTCTCTACATTTTCTGCAATACTTCCGGTAAGGGGATTATAATAAAAACTTTCATTACGTTCTTTAGGCTTAAATATTGAGAGTGCAATCTTTTCCGTTGTATCTTCTCCATTAATTCCGCAAGAAATGGCACCCATACCAATTAGAAAAGGGGTTTCCATTTCTTTTTCTCTCTCTACCAAATCGCGTTTTTCCCGTTCTTCCTCAAGGATACGTGCCACTGTAAGTCCGAAGATTAAACCATCATCCATAGCAAGTGTGGGGGTCCATTCCCCTCCTGCTCCGAAAACAACATCATCATCAGAATAAGGGGCAGTGATTGTTGGACAAGTATCTAATCCCGGCCCATAACTTCTCAAGACCATATCAACGAGCATTTCTACCCTTTCCATGTCTCCGACCAGAGCCAAGACATAAGGATTCTGCCTCAGGTGACGGGCCGATCTTCTTCTTCTAAATAATTCGCCCCATTCAGTAAAGCGAATGGAATTATCTGTACTAAAATAAATGCCATGTTGTTGATAATGTCCATTTCTTAAAACTGTTTCTAAATCATCGGCATTCATGCTTAAAGAGGTGTCTTCCCATTTAAATTCATTTGATGATTTTAGAAATTTTTCCTTACTTACTTCATACCGCCCTTCCTCTTCTGTATAAACAGAGTAGACTTTCCTAAATTTTGGTTTATCCTGTACGAACATTCCTTTTTGAGTACGGAGAACGCCGGTATTTGCAACAATATCTTGACCTTCCGAAAAAGGAGATATACAAAAAACATCCATAATCTCTCTTGCTACACCATCATTTTCGGAGTTAGAATAAGCCCAATGCAATAGAGGGATTAATTCCCCATAGGTAGGCATGATAAAACCTTTTCCATAATCGGCTTTTCTTAGTTCTGAAAATGCCCCTTGATAGAATGGAATAGAATAAGTCCGGTTTTTTAGGGTAATATATTTCCTTTCAGTATTGGGCATTTACGGGAAATAATAGTAGTTATTTAAAAATATATCTTTGAAAATATATATAAAATTGGCCAATAGGAAATCCTACCACTTCGTGGGTTACGGGCAACCTCGCCAAACAGCTTCTCTTCATCTAAAGTAAGTCAGGGGGGGTTAGTGGCCGAGGAGTTCATATTAGCCGAAAGAAGAATAAAAGATTATCAGTACTGTAATAAGACTTCTACATCCCGGCCGAAGAGGTGTTTCAAATCTTCAAACAACGGCTCCTTGATGAAAACTCGTTTAGGGAACTTGGCTTTAGCCAGTTCTTTTTCCAATTCTTCCAGGCTGCTTTTTTCTCTCGTGCCGAGGCTTCCATCAGATTTAAGGGCCGCTTTCTCAATCTGCTGCTCTTTGGCATCAATGTCATAAATTATAAACGCGACAACATCAAATAAAATAATTTCTCCAAATTTCTCGCCATGTTTTACTTTAATGCGCGCTCTATCTAATTCCTGTCCGCGCTTGCGCTGCATATATTCAATCAGGAACTTAATCAATCCGGAGCTTCCCTTGCGAGCTTTCTCAATGTCAGTTTTTGTCAACTTCTTCTGATCATGTTTTTGTTTTGCATCTACTATCTCATTCAAATCGCGCAGGTAACGGGCCGGCACTTTTCCGGTGCTTATGAGTTCATCTTCAAATAACTTTACCATTTGTTCATCCTGCGCTTTCTCGATGCCTTCAAGCTTAAGTATGTCTCTGGTGATGGTAATTATCTCATCATACAGATACAAAATGCTTCGTTCGTCATGCTTCGCCTCGATCTCCTTGAATAATTCCCTAATCCTCTTGAGGAATTTTTCCGCATCATTGATGAATTTATCCAGTTCCGTGCCGCTCAATTCTTTTTTTTCGCCGTGCTCAATTTTTTTGCGCAGCTCCACGTTGTTGCGCAGAATCTTTACATATTCTGGTTCCAGCATTTTTTCTTTTTTAACAAAAATTTCTTCCAGAACTTCAGGAGTTTCCCGCGGAGTAGGCGGGGGAAGACCGTAAAGCATTATTGCCGCTTGTGAAGGGGTTAGAATAGCATAGTAAGTGTCCTCCATGCCCATGTCTTTCAATCTAAGTTTCACTCTGCTGATGCTTTGCTCTCCGGTGCTCATGAACAGGTCAATGGCTTCCCTGCTGGGCTTGATGCGCCCCATGCGCAGCAGCTGTTTCCAGGGCATGAAAATTCCCCGGTCGTAAAACGGAACTCCGTCCCGCAATAAAGTGAAGATGATGGGGTTGGCTTCTTTAAGCGATTCCCAAAAATCAGTGAGAATGTACACCTGGATATTCAGCTTGTTTTTGATGCCGGTCATATCTCCGGCTTCCGCGCCCATGCCAATTATGATGGCGCGCAGTTTATCTTTCAATTCCGCTCTGCTCATTTTCTTGACATCAGTGTCATCAATCACGATCCATACGTCAATGTCAGATGTCGGCGTCGCTTTTCCCTGGGTCAGCGAACCTGCAAGGACGTAGCTGAGAATATATTTCTCAAACTTTTTAACCACCATGCTCTTGTGGATCTCTGCAATCTTGATAGCTGCCAGCATTCCGGTATCGTAGATGGGCACACTAACGGAAATAAGCTGGTTAAGGTCGTATTTTGCATCATAACAGCTCTGCCAGACATCGGTCAAAAGCGCGCATTGCGCGGCGATATCTTTATCAGCCTCTTCAGCCAAAACTTTGATCACGGATGAGAATTTGTTGAATAATTCTTCTTTAGACATCTTTTGAGAAGTGGTGTCATCGACAACAATCAGGAGATGTATTTTGTTTTCGTCTTTCTTTTCAGTATTCTCTCCGCTTTCTTTTTGCGGATCTCCTTTCTGCTTTTCCGGAGGCAGTAAAGCAATGCCTACAATGTAATCTCCGAACTTTTCCAGAACTTTTTTCTTGAATAGGTCCAGTTTTTCTTTGATGGCCTTAAGTTTTTTTTCCACTTCCGGCGGTATGGCCGGCAGATTGGCGGATGAAGGCAGCCCGGGCAGGTTTAAAACAGTCTTGATCTCTTTCGGCTGCATCGATTTCAAGGTTGATTTCTTTGCCATGTTTGTTTTCCGGTCTGTTCTTCTGCGACAAAAATAATGGGTAAAATAACCTATATTTTGGATACTTATATTTATTTCTTTTGGTAGTGGGACATTTCGGTCAGTAAAGATGAGCATAGTAATATTTAAATATTAGTATTATATTCAAATATGCATGGCGGAAAAAAAGAAATCTGAGTCGGTGGAAGATATAATTTCTAGTTATCAAAAATTTCATCATAAATCTGGAAAGGAATTTAAAGAACGAATAAAAAAATTTGAGGCATTTCATGATCCGGACAATATACATCTGCAGCAGTTTATACATCATGCTCATTATACCGTTTTTGGGAAGCCGGGAAAAGAAAAAGAATACCCCGGAGCATATAATGAAGCATATAAGAAATTAGACCAGCATCTTCAAAATGATGCTGACAAATTGGAAAACGAAGATAAATTAGCTGAAATTCTGGAAACTTATGTTGATACTTTCTTGCAAAAATCTATGGGGTCCGTGTTTACTAAAACTATCGAGCATGCAAAAAAAGAGGGGAAGCTGGACAAAAAGGAACTGCGGGAATTAAAAGGTGAATTAATGAGTCAATACCATTTTGATGACCGGGGAAATCCGATAAATATCCTGAGCGATGAAAATTTAAAGAAATTAAAAGGGAAGAAAAAGCTCGACCTGATTGATGAGTTAAGGAATATATCAGAGAGAGTAAAAAATAGTTATACTTCTTATCTGCATGGCAAGGCGCTGGAAGGATTGCTTTCTGAAGATGACCGTTTGGATATGGCTAAATACCTTACCCCTATTTTTGAAGAGCGGGGATTCAAACATGAAAAGCCCCACATCATGCGTTCAGCAAAAAAACAACAAGAGCATTACATGGCGTTGCTTTCCGGCAATCCTGAAAATCAGCTGCAGCGGGCCGGATACAAGCCGGTTAAATACGAGAAAAAAGAAAAATCAGATAAAAAATAGATTGAATCTAAAAAAATAAATAAAAAAATAAACCATTCTTTTTTATTCCCAGTTCATCTGTTCTAACTCATCTAAGCTGCCGTCCAATTCATCCAACTCTAACTTCTCAATCTCGTCGATCTCTTCCAGGCCGGATGACAGCTCCTGCTCAGAAGTTTCAGGAAGGCCTTTTCCCAGCAGGGTGCCGGGCTCTCCATCCGTCACTTCTTGGGCTATTTTACATCCGCCGGCGATAGCGGCGAATAAAATAAGCAGCAGCAGTGAAATTCGCATCAGTTTCATGTTTATTCACCTCAAACCTGGACGCTGGCGTTCAATTCAGCTTCCGCGGATTCGTTTCCAGCAGTTTCGTTTACAGGAACTTCCGTGGTTTCTTCGCTTTCATTCACAGGTGTGTTAGGCGTTTCACTTTCGTTGACCGGCAGCTCTGAAGTTTCATTTTCCGGAGCTTCTTCCGGTTCTTCTGTTTCATTTTCCGCTTTTAATCCGGCGGCTATCTTTTTGTAAGCTGCCACAAAGTCACGTAAGGACTCTCTGGTTTCCTGCAAATCTTTTCGCACTTCATGCTGCGCTTTCCTCAATTCACGGTTGAACGTATCAAAGTCTTCCGTTACATCGATGTTCATCCACATTTCCTGCGCAATTTCGAAATCAGCCTGTAATTCTTCTACTTCAACATCAAATCCAGCTAAGATCTTCGTCAATACTGAAACATCTGCACCTTGTTCAGCCAGAACATCAATGCGCGCCTGCATGGCATCATGCAGATCAAGATGTTTTTCCACCAAAGTACGTAATTTGGCATTCACTAATAGTCCTACCATCCTGCGCTGCAGCTGGTTGACTTTCTTGGTCAATTCTTTCAATTCTTTGATGGTTGCGCTAATCTCTTCCTTTGGTGTTTCTGCAGTGAACCCTTCAATGTTAAGCTTTATGGCATCTAACTCCAATTCCATCTCTGCAATCAGGTTCAAAGCATGTTCTTTCTCTACTTCAGACAGATCTTCAATGCTTTCTATTTTATTGCGAAGCTTTTCCAAAGATCTTTCTACCACCTGCACAGTTTTCTCTAAATGGTTTTTGACACCCAAACGCAGCTCTGATTTCAGTGCAGTGCAGTTTTCTGATTCTGCATCGCAGCTTTTTACTGCTTTATTTAATCCCTGTAATTTTTCCTGGTGTTCTTTTTGTTTTTCCCTGGCTTCTTTGAACTGCTCTTTGGATTTTTCGTATTTCTCTTTCGCTTCTTTTTGAACTAGTTTAATTTCGCGTTTTAATTCTTTTTGGGAAATCTTCTTTCCTTTACCTTCATTTTTACTTTTTACTGTTTTATCTTCTTTATCATCATCATTCTCTTTACCGCTATCTTCATTTACTTCCGTCTCGTCTGCCAAACCTGCCGGCAATACGCTCAATACGAATAGTGCCAGCACCAGTATGGCGCCCATCTTATGCAATATTTTCATGTTTTTAACCTCCGTGGTTGATATACAAAGTGCACTTTCGGCGCTTTGTTGATTTTGATAGGTTCTCTGCGCCGGAGCTTCTTTTTAAAGATACTTTAAGGAATACTTTACAGGACGCTTTACGAAGCTTTAGGAAGGTTTTTAATAAGCAATCATGCATAATTTTCAATTCCCCCGATATATTTTTAAATCTCCGCACCAGAATAGTAAATATGAACCGGCCAATCCATTTACTTATCATTATCATCCTTTTATCTTCGTTAGCTTCAGCGGCGACTCTTAAAGGAGAGATATACACGGAAGATCTGGAATTGGCTGAAGATGTCCTGGTAGAAATAAGCACCGTTCCGCAGCAGAAATATCTGGCGAAAACAGGAAGCTATTCCTTTGAGCTTTTACCCGGGGAATATCTGCTCACGGCAAAAAATAATCAATATGCCATAACTGAAGAGATAATCGTCCTTTCTGAAAAAGGAGAATACGTATTAGACCTTTTCCTGCTTCCGGAATTTACCGAAGAAGATGAATTGTGGCAGGAAACAGAAGAAGAACTGGTGGTCGATCCGGAAGAGATTCCGCGTCGTCTTTTATCTTGGATCATCGCCGGCGTTATATTTTTGGCTCTGTTGAGTAGAATCATTTACGTCAGGAAAAAATATGGTTCCCTGCATCTGTTTAGGCGCCGGATCAAGGAAGAAAGCAGAAAAACCCTTGAACAGCATAAAGAGGAGTTGGAAAAAGAACCCAGTTATGTTGAAAAAGCGCTGGAAATAATAAAAAGTCATGGCGGCAGAATCACCCAAAAAGAGTTGCGCAAAGAATTGTTATATCTCTCAGAAGCGAAAGTCAGCCTTATCGTCACTGAATTAGAGCATAAGGAACTGGTAGAGAAAATCAAGAAAGGCCGGGGTAATGTCATTCTTTTAAAAGAAGGACCTTTGAAAGATAACTCTTGATAAAACTTCTCCCGGCGGAGCAAAAAGCAAACCCGCAGCATAATCAGCAGCATAATCTTTTTAAAGAACTTTCTACTTCACCACGTTGATGCAATTCCCCAATTATAATCCACAGCAATTAGAACCGCAGATAATAGAGTTCTGGAAGAAAAACAATATCGTAGAAACGCTGCGGAAAAGAAATAAGAAAGGCAAAAAATTTTATTTTCTGGATGGTCCGCCCTATACTTCCGGTAAGTTCCATTTAGGCCACGCCTTGAATTATGCTCTAAAAGATATCGCTTTGCGTTACAAACGCATGCATGGCTTAAATGTATGGGATCGGAATGGTTTTGATGTCCATGGTTTGCCTACTGAGCATAAAGTAATGGATAAGTTTGGCTTAAAAACGAAAGAAGATATCCTAAAATTCGGTTTGGACAAATTCATACTGGAATGCCAGGAATTCTGCCTGGAGATGGCCGCGGTAATGACTAAGGATTTACAGCGTATGGGAGTGACTGTTGATGTCTCTAATCCGTACATGGCGCTGAAGCCGGAATTCATGGAAGGGGAATGGGCGCTGATTAAAAAAGCCTGGGAAAAGAAAAGGCTGTATTTCGGGGAGAAAGTATTGACCTGGTGCCAGCATTGCGAAACTGCTGTCGCCAAACACGAGTGCGAATACAAAAACGTGAAAGATGTTTCCATTTTCGTAAAATTCCCTCTCCAAAAGAAAAGCGATGAATTTTTCCTCATTTGGACCACTACGCCTTGGACCATCCCTTTCAATCTAGCGATAATGGCCGGACCGGACATTGATTATGTCAAAGTAAAGTTCGGAAAAGAAAAATGGGTTCTGGCAAAGGAACTTGCCGGAAAAGCGATTCCTTTTCTGACCGGGGAAGAACCGCAGGTCATAGAAGAATTCAAAGGAAAAAAACTTGAAGGGCAGGGGTATTCCCATCCTTTTGAAAAATTCATTCCTGCCTATGCCGATCTGAAGAAGAAACATCCAAAAGTTCATACAGTTATTCTCAGCAAGGAATTTGTAGATATCAGCGCCGGCACCGGGCTGGTCCATTCTGCTCCCGGCTGCGGTCCGGAAGACCAGGAAGCTTGCAAGCCATACAATATTCCCCCATTCAATCCACTTTCTGAAAATGGTTTTTTCCCCGAAAGCATGGGTAAATTCAAGGGATTGCGCGCTAAAATCGACGATCCAGCTTTTATCGGAGCTTTAGATGATGAAAACGTTCTTCTGAAGAAAACAAAAGTGGAACACGAATATCCACACTGCTGGCGCTGCAAAAATCCAGTCATTTTCAGGATAACCCATCAATGGTTCTTCAGAGTGGAAGATCTGCGCGAAAAAATGCTGTGTGGCAACCAAAAAGTTGGCTGGGTGCCGGATACTGCTAAGCATGCTTACGAAGCTTGGATCAAAAATCTTAAAGATAATTCCATCTCCAGGCAGCGCTACTGGGGGACGCCGTTGCCAATCTGGAAATGCAATAAATGCGAGAAGGTAAAGGTAATCGGTTCACGAAAAGAATTGAAAAAAGCAGCGGGAAAAATACCGGAAAATCTTCATCTTCCCTGGATTGACGATGTGAAAATTACCTGCAGCAAATGCAAAAATTCCATGTCTCGTGTTCCCGACGTTATTGATGTCTGGGTGGATGCGGGGACCGCCAGCTGGAACTGTTTAGATAACGATCCCAAAAAGATGAAGCAGTGGTTCCCGGCCGATTTTATTTCTGAAGCTAAGGAACAGACCAGATTATGGTTCAGCATGCTTTCAATCGTCTCCTATCTTTATCTTGGTAAAAATTCGTTTAAGAACGTGTACGTTCACGGCATGCTTTATGATATCGGCGGGCAAAAAATGTCTAAATCGTTAGGCAACGTCATCTCTCCTTATGAATTAATAGATAAATATGGTGTTGATGTCATGCGCAGTTACATGTGCCAGACTAATGCCGGTGAAGACATCAATTTCAGTTGGGAGGAATGCAAATCTAAAGTCCGCAGCCTCACGGTATTATGGAACACGCACAAACTCCTTATCAACCTTTCCCGTGAAACTAACATCCGCCCTTTTTTACTTAAAGAAGCTGCAGTAAGAAAATGTTTTGCAGTTGAAGAGAAATATATGTTATCGCGGCTGCATTCAGTTATCAGGCAGGTTACTGAATTGATGGAACAGTATCGGATGGATGAAATAACTGCTCCACTGGAAGAATTATTTTTGGAATTATCTCGCGCTTATATCCAAATGGTACGCGACAAAAGTTTGCAGGGCGAGGAAGAGGAAAAGGAAGCCTGCCTGTACACTATCGCTACGGTGCTGCTGGAAACCATGAAGATGTACAGCATCATTGCGCCTTTTATCTGCGAAGCCATATATCAAAATCTGAAAGAAGAATTCGCTTTAGGAGAAGAGAGCATCAGCCATTACCGCTGGCCGAAAGCAGACGTAAAAAAAATAAATCCAAAAACGGAGCAAGGCATGAAACTGGCTTTAGAAATCATCCAGGCAGGCCTTCATGTGCGGGAAAAAGCTAAATTGGGGTTGCGTTGGCCGGTGAAGGAAGTGGCCATCGTCAGCAAATCTTCAGAGATAGAAGAAGTTGCCCCTCAATTCCAAAATATCATTTCCAATCAGTTGAATGCTAAAAAGGTAATTTTCACCGGAGAGGTGAAAGAAATACAGTATCTGATCAAACCAGATTACAGCAAAATAGGGCCTATTTACGGTAATTTATCGCCGCAGATAATCGCCCGATTAACTGTAGACAGCCCGCAGACGATTATCAATCATCTTGAAAAAGAAGGGAAGTATGCTTTTACTGTTGATGGGCATGAAGTTGAGGTTACCAAAGAAATGCTTTTCATCGAAAGGGAAGCTCCGCATAATTATCATCTGTCGGAATTGCGGGAAGGGTATCTGCTGCTAAACGCAGAGCGGACGGAAGAGCTGGAAGCGGAAGGATATGCCCGCGAAATCATGCGGAACGTGCAGGAGCTGCGGAAAAAAGCCGGGATGGAAAAAACTGAAGAGATAGTATTGCATCTGAAAGCAAGCATAGGTATGAAAAAAATGTTGATGCCATTAAAAAGAGATATCCAGTTAAAAGTAGGCGCCAAAACCTTTGAATTGATTACCGCTGAACCGGATAGAAAATTACCGCATGGCGGCCCTTTCAAAGTAAAAGCGGAAGAATTTACTGCTTATTTTGATAAACAGTAACGGAGATTTTGCAGAAATATTTATATACCTTCCAGCACTTTTTGTTTTTATGCCGGATCTTCAGCTTCCAAGAATTACTTTACGTTATAATGGTATTTTTGACTTTAATGGTTTTTATGTTGCGGTCACTGATTGGGCCAAGAATTACGGTTACATGTGGCATGAAGTAGATTACAAGCACAAAGTGCCTTCTGCAGAAGGAGCAGAACAGGAATTGAAATGGCTGCTCACAAAAAAAGTGACTGAATTTATCCAATACAGCATACTATTCACCATCCATATGTGGGAAGTCAAGGATGTGCAGGTGGAAGGAAGAAAAGAACCACTGACGAAAGCAAGGTTATATCTCTGGATTGAAGGAACCATCACTTACGACTGGCAGAAACGCTATGGCGGCAGCAAATTCGCAAAAATGCTGGGTGCCTGGCTGATGAAATTGCCACACCTGAATCCCCTAGAAACAAAACACTTTGATCAGCTTTATTATAGAATCTGGAATCTGCATGCGGTCATTAAAAAATATTTTGATATGCAATCTGACAAGCACGCCTATAAGGAATATCTAAAAGAAAATTAGTTGATGGAATCGACTGATGAAAATAAATAAGCAAGATATTTCTGCAGAGGGGATAAAAATAACTATCTGGGTGGAAAATGAAATTATTGCCCGCGCATTTCTGTATCTGCTGCGGAATGATATGCATGAAAAGCCGTTTGGATTTCTGGAAGATGTTTTCGTTGAAGAGCAGTTCAGGGGCAAGGGTTACGGAGAAAAGATAACAAAAGCAGTCATTGAAGAAGCCCGAAAACAAGGATGCTACAAGCTGATATGCACCAGCAGGTTTTCAAATGAGAAAGCGCATAAGTTATATGATAAATTAGGTTTTAAAAATCATGGGAACGAGTTCAGGATAGATTTTTGAAAAAATAAAATGCACCGGCCGTGCGGTGATAACTTAGTCCGAGTCACAATAAGGCTCT
>CAYHXT010000028.1:0-11115 GCA_964360675.1 uncultured Methanosarcinales archaeon | reverse complement strand
TGAATGGCCTATTCTTATCTGATTCGGTAGAAAAAACAAATTTAACCTGGGGCACCGATTCATTCCGCAAATTAGCCAGCTATAATTTCCATACCGATACTATTGCTGTATCTACTATTTTTGCGGATGCCCGGCCGGAGGTTCTGGATTATCTGATGTACCATGAAATGCTGCATAAGCACCATAAGTTCAAACACCATGAAGGAAGAAGTTCCTTCCATACCAGCGCTTTCAGGGAAGACGAACAACGATATCCAAATATGGACTTGATTGAGAAAGAAATTGAAACAATTATTAGAAGAAAAAAATATGGTGGAAAAAGAAAAGCAGGTTTCTGGGGAATGTTCAAATAAGCTCACAAGTGAGTTTAGCCCAGCGATACATTTAAAAATAACCCTTAATTTTTTAAGGGCATGTATGAAAAAAAATCGGTCAGCGTAGGCGGCCTGAAAAAAGGCGACACCATCATAATTGATGACGCCCCTTGTAAGATCACCGATACCGCAACTTCGCGCCCGGGAAAACATGGGCACGCTAAAGTTAACTTGACCGCAGTAGGAATCCTGGACGGAAAAAAACGCCAAATGGTCCTGCCCGGGCATGATAAAGTAGAAGCGCCCATTATTGAAAAAAAATCGGCGCAGATCCTCTCCATATCTGGAAATAACGCTAATGTAATGGATATGGATACTTACGAAACTTTTGATATGGAAATTCCGGAAGAATTAAAAGAGGAAGTAAAAGAAGGAAAAGAAGTTTTGTATTGGACAATTATGGGCGCAAAGGTAATGAAACAGGTAAAAACAAGTTAAGTAAGTGATAAACTATGGCAAATAAATTTGAAGAAGCATTGGCAAGAATTATTAAGAATGTATTTGTATGTAAAGTATGCAAAGCAAAGATTAGGGCTCCGAGCTTGAAAGTGAGTCAGGGAAAAGTCAGATGCAGAAGCTGCAGTTCTATGAAATTGAGGCCGAAAAGGAAGAAATAGGCCCGAATTTTAAAATGGATACAATAGATCAAGCAATAGCTAATTTTGAACGATTAGAGTTTAAGAATATAAGGCTTTACCCTTACATACCCCCTATTAACGATAAACAAGAGATAGAAATAATTAAAACAAAGTTGCAAAAAGCAAGAGAAATAAATAGTTTGCATGCGTTCTGGCTAGAGTTAGAATTAGCTGAACAAATTGAAGGCCGGCAAGAATATTTGCTCGCAACAAAAACCTTCCAAAGTTTGATAGAAGGGAAGGAATACCCCCTTATTATAGGAGGCTCATTTAATTTACGGAACAGATATAAGAATAGACCTCTTTACGAGTTATCGATTAACTATCTCCCTGGAGGCCAACGAGCATTTTGTATGAGAAATGAGAATTTAGATAGTGCACGCGCTGGCTTTATAAATTTCCTTCAGAATCTAAGATATAATTTAAAAATATAAAACCCAAACATATAAAAAGCCATTTGTTCTTTCTTTATCATCATGATTGAAAGTCTTTTAGCTTTTGTGCTGAAGTACAAATTTATCCTTCTGTTTTACCTGTTGGTAGTCTTATTCATAGCTCTCAAATGGAAAAAGATAGAACGACAGGCGAAAATAATCTTTCTCTATCGCACAAAATGGGGCTTAAAATTGATGGATTCTGTAGCCCGGAAGTTTCGCGAATGGATCGTCTTATTTGGTTACGTCGGCATGGGCGCCGGATTTGTAGGATTAGTATTGATATCTTACATCCTCATCAATAATTTAATCACGCTAATCACTCAACCAGATGTCGCTTCCGGCGTCTCCTTGGTTCTTCCAGGCATTCATGTTCCGGGATTGGGCGTATTGCCGTTCTGGTATTGGATTATTGCCATATTTAGTATCGCCTTAGTACACGAATTTTCACACGGCATCGTAGCCAGAGCGCATAAAATTGAAGTTAAAAACACTGGTTTGGTGTTTCTGGGGCCGATATTGGGCGCCTTTGTTGAACCTGACGAAAAAAAACTGCGAAGTGAAAAAGATATTGTCCAATATTCTGTGCTGGCTGCCGGATCGTTCTCTAACGTGGTGTTGGCCATCGTCGCAGTCATCCTGCTAAATTTGGCCTTTATGCCTTTACAGCAGAACATGGAAGAACCTATCGGATTTACTTTTGCTCAGTATACCAACGAAAACATGCCCATAGCCAAAGCAGGGATAATTCCCGGCACAGTAATAACCGGAATCAACAAACAAAAAGTTACCGACTTTCAGCAATTCAGTGATGAGCTTGCTTACCATCGTTCCGGTGAACAGATAACCGTGTCAACTAAAGACAAAGAATATAAAATCACCTTGGCAGAAAATCCCGACAATCCAAAAAAAGCATTGCTGGGCATCCAGAATATCAACAACGAATTTGAGCCGAAGGAACAATATCGGCAGGGCTTCTGGAAGGTTATCTATTTGGTATTGACTTGGGTTACTGGATTTTTACGCTGGTTATTCCTGTTGAGTTTAGGCATAGGATTATTTAACCTTTTGCCGCTCCCTATAGTCGACGGGGGAAGAATGGCGCAGGTATTCCTGCATAAGCTTAAAGGCGCAGAGAAAGGAGAATGGGTTTACCGCAAGGTAAGTTTATTCTTCCTGCTGATACTGTTGCTTAATCTATTCTATCCGCTGCTGAGCAAATTGTTGTAACATCATTATCCGCGGCCACCAATAATTTAATATAATTGGTATAAAATTACAATGTTATGGATTATGACCAATTTAAAATAAAAGAGTACAATAATTGGGATTTATTCTTACATATTAATCAATTCCCTTATCTGGGAAGATGTTACGCTTGGGCAAGACGGGAAGATGCTGACAAAATAACTGAGATTAATAGCGGAGAATTAGTAGAATTGTTTGAAACCATCATCCCGGCCTGGGATCGGGCAGTATATCGGTTATTTCAACATGATAGGCCCAATGTAGCGATTCTTGGGAATGAAGCGCCTCATTTGCATGCTCATCTGATCCCGCGTTATAACGCGCCAAGATTTTATTTTGGAATTGATTTTGTCGACCCGAATCCAAAAGGCAATTATGCGCCATACCCTAAACGGAAGATTGAATTGGATATTTTATTAATAATCAAAGAAGCAATCAAAGAAAGATTATAATTTCTCCTTCTAAATAAATTTATTTACTAAAACAAAGAAAGAAACATGATCTAAAATAATAAAAAATAATATAAAAAAATTAATGACAGATTAGCTCAAACCTTGCTCCTCGATTGTCGCCGGAAGAAGAACCCCGGTGAAGATTTAATAAGGTGATTTTAGATCCGTCTGACAGGACTTTTGACTCGCCTTCTTTCAGTTCGAACTGGGCATGTTTTTCCCCATTTATCCTGACGTTAAATTCTCCGAGTTCTTCGCCTGAAGAGTAAGCGCCCAAGTAGATTGCGCTGATGGTGTGGGCATTTCTGCAAGCCCCTGAAAGTTCAAAGCGTGTCCCGCTGCTTAAAGATGATTCGTGGAACAACTTGACCCCGTCCAAAAGCATTTTCGATTCGCCGTAAGCCAAACTGAAACTTACTTCATTGACGGAATATTCTCCGCGGTCTTTTACCGTTACTGCGTCAATCTCATAAGATTTAGTGCCTAGTTTGACAGCTTCGCCAGTTAAACCTTGGCTGCCAAGCATTACTGCGGAAACCACCACTAAACCGATTATGACTACCAATATAGTTAAAGAATCTTTTTCCATTATTTATTCACCTCAAATAATTTCATTATAAAGCAGGCTTACTATTTAAGAATGAGTTACTCCCAAATAGTAAAAAAGAAAAGATTTATTTCAGTTCAGCTAAATACTTCTCTGCCTCCATTGCCGCTTGGCAGCCCGAGCCTGCGGCAGTGATTGCCTGCCGATAACGAACATCCTGCACATCTCCGGCAGCGAATACTCCGGCGATGCTGGTTTTCATGAATCTATCCGTCCGGATATACCCTTTTTCATCTAAATCCAGCTTTCCCTGAAATAGGGCCGTATTAGGAACATGTCCGATCGCCAAAAAAACGCCGTCGGTTTTCAATTCAGATATTTTTCCGGTCTTCACGTTCCTTATTTTTACGCCGGTAACTTTCTTTCCGTCGCCTAAAACCTCGGCGACTTCACTGTCCCAAACCACTTTGCATTTAGTATTTTTGAAAAATCTGTCCTGCATTATTTTAGATGCCTTGAATGAATCTTTTCTATGTATAACCACCACTTTGGTCGCGAATTTAGTCAAAAATTGTGACTCTTCCATGGCCGAATCACCGCCGCCGATTACTACTACTTCTTTCCCTTTGTAAAATGCGCCGTCGCAAGTGGCGCAGGTAGTTACGCCCCGGCCTTTATACTTCTCTTCAGACGGAATTCCTAACCATCTGGCGGAAGCGCCGGTAGAAACTATCAAAGTTTTAGTCTGCACTTTTTCTCCGCTCATCAGGCTTAATTCAAACCCATTCTTAATTTTCTTGAATTCAGAAGCAATATCCACTTTAAATCTAGCGCCAAAACGTTCCGCCTGCTTCTTGCATCTTTCCACCAGTTCGGGCCCTTGCACCCCTTCAGGAAATCCGGGAAAATTCTCTACATCCGTAGTTAAAGTCAATTGCCCGCCATCCTCCGGGCCGGAGATGACCAAAGGGTGCAGATTGGCACGAGCAGTATAAATGGCGGCAGTACAGCCGGCAATTCCTGTCCCTAAGATGAGTACTTTTTCCATGATAAATTGAGAAAAGAAGTATTATTTAAAAGCTTCTGTTTTGGAGAAAGATTGGAAAATACCAAAACATTCACTGTAATAAACAATAAATAAAAGTGAAAAGGGGCCCTTTTACTCCTTCTCCTGGTTATCTAACAGATAATAAGATAGCAACCGCACTCCTGAACCCGTTGCTCCCTTCACTAAGTATGCGCCATCGACCATCCAATAGGCAGAACCTGCGATGTCGATATGCGCCCATTTGGCTTTTTCCACAAACTTGCTCAGGAATACTGCTGCGGTTATGGATCCTGCTTCGTAGCCTTTTCCTTTCTGCGAATTATTATTTAAATCAGTGATAGTGCCGTCCATCCAATCTTGATACTCATCATAAAATGGCAAAGGCCACACTTTATCACCGGAAGACACACCCGCTATTTTCAATTTTTGCAGCAACTCTTCATCTTTGCCTACCACTCCGGCAGCATAATAGCCGAGAGCTACCACGCAAGCTCCGGTTAAAGTAGCTAAATCAATCATCACTTCCGGCGCATAGTTTTTCTCAGTATACGCTAACGCATCACACAAGACCAATCTTCCTTCCGCATCAGTATTCCCAATCTCGATAGTCTTGCCATTGTAAGCTTTGACAATATCACCGGGGCGCTGCGCATTCGCATCAACCATGTTTTCACATAAAGGCATCGCTGCGACCAGATTTTTCTTCAGTTTCAGTTCGGCAGCAATTTTTATTGTTCCCATAACTGCCGCCGCCCCAGCCATATCTGTTTTCATGTCTTCTATATATCTGGTTGGCTTTAAGTTATAACCGCCGCTGTCAAAAGTTATCCCCTTGCCTACTAAAGCAGTATATTTTCCGTTCTTTGAACCGTGATATTCCAGCAAAAGCAATTTTGGCGGACTTTTGCTGCCTGCATTTACTCCCAGCAATGCGCCCATCCCTTCCTTTTGCAACTCTGATTTATCTAATACTTTCAGCTTGACGTTATGATATTCTCCTGCTATTCGCTTGGCAACTTTCTCTAAGTATTCTGAATTTACTACGTTGGCCGGTTCGTTTACTAAATCACGGATAAAATTAGTCGTTTCCGCAATGATTTTACCGCTGGTAATCCCTGCTGTAAATGAAACGGAAGAATCGGCCCATTGCACCGAAACGGACTCCAAGGGCTTATTTTTTTCCTGTTTATCTTTAGCTAAATATTTGATGAAATCATAATTTGCCAGCATCAGGCCTTCAGCAGTAGCCCTCCCCAACATTTCAGGATTAAAATGCCCTAGAACGCGGACTTTTTCCACTACGTTAGTTGAGATAGAAGTATACAAGGTGCCCTTGGCAGCCATGGCTATTTTACCGAGCGCCTGCCTTAATTTTTCCACGTTCATTTCTTTTTTTGCACCTAATCCTAGCAGCACTACTTTCTTATATGGCAGTCCTTCTACTTTGGTTGAATAAGTCTCGCCGAATTTCTTAGAAAATGCTTTCCGGTCCTGCGCTTCAGAAAGTTCTTTGGCCAGCTCTTCGCTCAATGATTTATAATTGTCCTTGTCTTCTTCGAACAGGCCGAGAAATAACAATTCCTGTTTTTTATCCAAATTTGCCGCAGTAGTTATCTTCATTTTGTTCCCCTTTTTTATTTTTTTAATCTTTTAGATTAGGCTGCATCTGACTTGTTTTTACTTAAGAATATCTTTCGTATTTAATATGTTCCGTTTTGACACCCTTTTTGCTTAAAAACTCTTTGACTCCCAATACGAATTCTTTAAGCCCGCATATATAAAAAGTTTTGTTTTCTATATTTTCCGGCAGATGGTCATATACCCTGCCTACTGCCCCGCCCCATTTCTCTCTGGTCAAGGTAGGTATATAGGTAAAATGGGGATGTTTTTTTGCCCAGTACTGGAACTCTTCATGTAAGAAAAGGTCTTTTTTGAATTTTATGCTGAAAAGAAGAGTATATTTTTGGCCGCTATTTTTGTCCAGATGTTCCTTGATCATGCTATACAATGGCGCGACCCCGGTTCCAGTCCCTAAAAACCATAATTCTTTATTTTTATCAGAGCCATCAAATACAAAATGCCCTAAGGGGCCTTTGACCTCAAATTGATCGCCGATTTTAGTTTCACTGAACACTTCTGATGCAAAACCGCCGTCTATTATCTTGATGCAGAAATCAATTCTTCCTTTTTGCGAAGGAGGGCTGAGGATAGAATACGATTTGAATTTATATTCCGCCCCCTTTTCTACCCGCAGGGTAACAAACTGTCCTGCCTGGAAGGCAAACTCTTCCGGCGTAGTCAAAGAAAGCAGAATAACATCATCGGTAAGCTTTCTCTTTTCCAATACTTTCCCTTTGAATGAAAACATGGACATTATTAAGAGCCGGATTTGTCCCTTTAAAAAAGTTCTGGAATTAGAAGCTTAAGGTTTATGCAAAACTTACCTTTTCCATCGCGAAATAAACGCCTTTACCCTTTTATCACCTTTGGGATCGGCATTCCTGCCTAAAACATAATATTTCTTTTCCACTACGCTTCCCCAGGAGAAATCGCCTTTCTCCTGCTCAATCTTGTGCATTTCAATCTCTTTGGTCAAAATGCCCTTGCGCAGATGGTAATAAATGCTTCTTTGGGTTACTGCAGGGAAAATTTCGTTATACATCTTCGCCATTTTATACCCATAACCTTCCCCTAAGTAATGAAGTATTTCCACGATATTCTGCCTGATCTGGCTTTTGACGGGCCTGCCTTTGACCATAATTTAGAAATACTTTTTAAAGTTTAAAATGATTTCCTTAATTTAATGTCTAAACCGCTAATCTCTAAAAGTAAACAAAAAGAAATTGCTCTTGAACGAATAAAAATACTGTTTAAAGAAGCAGACGAAGTTTTCCCAAAAAATAAATCGCTTGCCGGCCGTTATGTCGCTTTAGCCAGAAAGATAGCTATGAAAGTACGCCTCCGTTTTCCTTTGGAATTAAAACGCCGCTACTGCAAGCATTGTTATAGCCTACTTAAACCGGGGATTAACGCCAGAATCAGGGTCAGGGACGGAAAAGTCATCATTTCTTGTTTTGAATGCAAGAAGTTTTCTCGAATACCAATACGATGAAATCTAAGGTTAAAATCTTTCTTGGTCTTATACTGTATGTTTCCTGTTTGAATGACGTTGCTGTGAATCGCCCGCACCGAGAACTGGCCCTGAAAAGAATATCTCCCCTCAAAAAATCACCTATTATTGTCCCTTTGGCGGAAATTGTTGCTCCGGAAACCGCTGATGCTTGTCCGGAAGGGATGGCTAATATTGAAAACCTATTCTGCATCGATAAATACGAAGCTTCTATTGTAGACAAAAACACTGGAAAAGAAGCTTCTCCACATTATATCCCATCTCAGGAAGGGGCGCAGAACGCTGACTGGCAGTATGATTTTTTTGAGAAAAAAGAAATGCTTCCCGTAAAGATTCAGCAGCTCGTAAAAGACGGTCAGCCCGTTTCCATGCCTGCGCGCGGCGCAGAGCAATTCTTAAATTTTGAACCTGCGGCGGTTTCTGTTGCGAATAAAATTCCAGCCAGTTATGTGACCAAAAACATTGCTGAACAGGCCTGCAGAAACGCAGAAAAACGATTATGCCTGAGAAAAGAATGGTACACGGCTTGTGCAGGCCCGCACGAATCGGCCCCTTACTTGAATTCAGATGGTGATGAAGTTTTTCCCGAAGCATACCCTTATGGTTTAAGTTATGAATACGGAAAATGCAACCTGGGTTTTCAGGAGGGAATATGGCCGCCTGATCTCTTAGGAAGAAAAAACAACGCGGAAATGCTTGATCCGCGCATCGGCGCGCTTCTGGGAAAAGAAGGACTTCCCATGAAACGGGAAACTGGCGCTTTTCATGGATGCGCCAACAGCTACGACGTATATGATTTGGTTGGCAACGTGCATGAAATTGTCGCTGACACCCATATCGCAAATAATTTCCCAAAGGAACGAGTAATTTTTGTTGGTTCTCATTACGCCCGTTCTGCTGCCCAAAGCTGCGCAGAAGCGACTAAAGACCACTGGCCGCCATATACTGATTACAGCATTGGATTCAGATGCTGCAAGGATGTGGAATGATTGGCGCGTTCCGGTTACCACTCGGCTTGGTTTGGGCAGGATACTATCTACTTGATGAATGACGGCAAGGCCAGGATGTGCACAGAAACCATTAAACAATGTACCCTTACATAAAAAATGGCTCTTAAAAAATAAGAGATAAATGAGATACTTCACGAGAGCTAGAGGTTATTATACGCTTCGCCATCGTACTAGCTATGATATATATGGCCTGGGATCGATTACAAGAACTTCTATTCCTTGTCTCTGTAATTGCTCCTTTCTTGAACTAATCAAAGGCTCATATTGAAAAAAATCACAGTCTGGGGAGTTAAGGTCCCGATTACCTTCACGCAATATTCTTCCCAGAAAACGCTTTGATTCATCTACTCGATAAGAAACCGTATAAACTTGTTTAATACTATTCTCTTTTAGATATCGAATAGCTAATTCATCCTCTAAGTAACCAACAACCCCTACACAAGAATGGTCTAATGGATGAAAACGATCTACTAATATTCCTTTCTCAACTTGCAAAATCGCAAATGCTAGGCCTTCCGAGCAAGTATCCCCATAATCAAAAACAAAATATTTACTTTCTAATTCCATTTTTAGTAAAATATTACGTTGATATAAAAAGATTAGGTTCTTAATTACACAGATAAACATTCTTCCATTTGTTTATAATTTGAATAATCAAAATCCCCCTAGCAAGCTAGGGGGTATACTCATCAACAATCAATAGGTAGTGGTACTGGGTTTCTGAACTTCGCCGTTATGCTCTGACCACTACATAAAGTGGTGAGAGCTTAACATCGTTATACTAAATTTCTTAGTTATTTTAACAGGCTCTTTCCTCGTCGGAAAGCCGATACTTCCGGACAGTGTTACCTTCGTTTAGACGACCAAAGAAAACCATTTCAATCACTTCGTGACTAAATATAACAAAGTCTAAACGAAGATAACACTTAGAAGTATCGGTAACTCAGAAACTTTCTCCGCTTCGCTCCTCACCCCCGGCTAACAGGAATTAAGTTCTTCAACCAAACCGAAACTCTTTCACCACCGTATGCACCTGCCCTTCCGGCATCAGTTCGCTCTCATATAGAATTATCCGGTCGGCTTCCATCTCTCCGAATTCGTGGTCCTCGATGCTCTTCAATAATTTCTGCAGAGCCGCCTTGTTCTTTCCCGATTTGATCCTGGCTATAGTCAAGTGGGCGATCTCTTCCTGATGATCCTGCGCCTTGATGTGATTCAATTCTTGATTTATCTTTTTCATCAGCGACACCAAAGAATTATCTTCCACCCCCAGCCACACCACGTTAATTTTCTCCAGCGAAGGGAAAACTCCCACCTTCTTCACCTTGATCATGAACCTTTCGGTATTTCCGGCTATATCCTGCAATTTATCTTTGATCTCCGGAATCCTGCTTTCATCCGCATCGCCCAAGAATTTCAGGGTGAAGTGGAGGTTCTCCAGGGACACCAGCCTTAAAGCCACACCGGTATTCACGATGCTTTCAGCTACTGGTCCAATCGCCCGTTTGATCTCTTCAGAAACTGGAATCGCTACAAACAGCCGCTTCATTATTTCCTTCGATTTATTTTTCTTCGCCGAAATCTTCGGTTTCTTCAAATTTCTGTTCTGGTTCCTCTTCTGCTTCCTGCAATTCGCTCGCAGAAATGGTAGCATATTTCCTGTTTTCAGGCCGTTCCAGTTTCTTTACTGATTCGGCAAAACCTACGTTGGCCAGAACTTTGGTAATCCGCACTTTTAGAAAATCGCCTTTCTTTGCTCCGGAAACAAACAACACAAATCCTTTCACTTTGGCGATGCCGTCGCCCTTTCCGCCCACTGCGGTGATATTGACTTCGTATTCTTCCCCCACTTTGACAGGAGCCTCATTTTCATTCATGTATACATTCCCCCATATATTGTTTTAGAGAAATTTGAAAAATAGTAATTTTGACAAATTAGTTGTTTATTTAATATCAAAATTACGGCTATTTCAAATTCTCTTTAGAACTTTGCACATCGAACATTGGATTTTGCAAAGTTCTCTTTATGCTTCTTAAAAAATAAGGTTACTATAAAAACGTTGCTTATTAAAACTTAAAATAGTGCTTTTTAAGTGCAGATAATTTTATATACACTTTCTGAACCTAAACAATTATGATTATCGGAATAACCGGAACTATCAGAAGCGGCAAAGACACGGCCGCAAATTATCTAGTTTCTAAAGGATTCACCCATTATTCCCTTTCTGACTACA
>CAYHXT010000027.1:0-11213 GCA_964360675.1 uncultured Methanosarcinales archaeon | reverse complement strand
AACACTTCCGGCCGGCTTTTATTAAGGCGAATGTTGGAATCCCATACTTCTTTCAGGATTGCAGGATGATGTTCCGGATGGGTAACATCTACAACCATAAGGACTAAATCTGCGTTGCGAATAACAGTAAGGACTTCCCGGCCCCGGCCTCTGCCGGAAGCTGCCCCGCTGACAATGCCCGGAACGTCCAATATTTGGATCTTTGCCTGTTTGTATTCCATCATCCCCGGGATAACGGTTAGAGTAGTGAAAGCATACGCCGCAACTTCAGAATGCGTACCGGCTAACTTATTCAATAAAGTAGATTTCCCGGAAGAAGGAAAGCCCAGCAGCAGAACTGTTCCGTCTCCGGATTTACGGACCGAATAACCATAGTCAGACCTTCCGGTCTTTTGCTGAGTTCGGGTATCCTGTTTTTCCCGAAGCTGGGCTATTTTAGCTTTGACTATACCGACATGCCCCTGCGTAGCTTTGTTATATTTGGTTTTCTTTAATTCATCTTCCAATTCCTTAATTTGCTGATTATAATCAACCATATGATTAATTTCAGCTTTCGGCTTTTAATACTTTCCGCCAATTTTTTCGTAATGTTTATAAAGTAAATCCACGAAAATTGACTATGGTTAATGAAACAGTGGTGGGAGTGGTAGGAACCGTACAATCATACTTCTCACTTATAGCAGAGGGCGTAATCATTCTCCTGATAGGATTCGGGTTGGGAATTCTGGCACAGAAATTATTGTCAAAAATATTAAAAGAAATAGAGCTGAACCATATTTTCACCAAGGTAGGGGTTAATCACAACCTCGAAAAGGGAGTAAGTTCGGTTGTTTCTTATGTGATTTATCTGGTTTTTGGAGTTATTTTCCTCAGGCACCTGGGCATAGAATCGATTGTGTTATATCTTATTCTTGGCGGGGTGCTGATGCTGTTAGTGCTTACTTTCATCGTAGGATTAAAAGATGTCATACCTAACTTTGTAGCTTGGCTAGTGCTGCAGAAAGATGAAAAGATCACTATAGGAAGGATGGTGGAAGTTAGGGAAATCGCCGGCAGAGTGGAAAAAATAGGCTATTTGGAAACGGAAATCAAAACGGAACCGGGAGATACACTGTACGTCCCTAATATTTTATTTTTGAAATCTACGTTTAAGGTTAAGGTTAAGAATTAATTCTTCAGGCTTTCAAGAAGACTGGCTACGCCCCATACCTGGGTCCTATGATACGAAGGCAAGTTCAGATAATTTAGTTCTTCCAATTCAATCAGCGCTTTTTCCACCGCTAAATCGGCGTTCTTGCTCAGTATAGCGATGACCACGCTTAATTTTTCTTTTACTTTCTTATTGGAATCAAATTCTTCTTTCAGCGCTTCCAGTTGCGCAATGACCTCTTGAAATGGCTCATTCATTTTTTTTTGAACCTAACTCTTTTACTGCTTCTTTCTGCAGAACCTCTAGGTCTCTTTTAAGCTTTTCTTCCTGAGCGGTGAAATGTTTAAAACGAAGGGCGAGTATTTCTTTTTTTTCCGCCAGACTGCTTGATAAAGCAGGAGCAGGATGCGCAATCATTATGTGGCCCACAATCTTATAAGCCTTTTCAGAATTCTTAAGCCCGTCCAATGCTGAATCAATTTCTGCCAGTTGATTTTGCAGCAGTTGTTTCTGGTCGATGATTACCTGCATATTTTGCTGCAACAACTGCAGCTGGTTAACTTTAGATTGAACCATGATAAAATAATCCTGCTTTTTAGCGGGCTTTTATTTTTACGGTGGTGCGGCGATCTTTATATAGAACTTTTCCACCGCAGTAAAGGCAACGAATCTTCACTCTAGTGTGTTCGTCTTCTATTTTTTTACCGCAGTCAAAACAGATGTAATACATTTTTTAGTGCACCTAAATTGAATAAGCTTTCCCCGCAAACTTAATTTTGCATTTTAAACAGTGCCAAATGCCCGCCGCTATACGCTTAACACTGATTTTGTTGCAGGAGGGACATTTGTGCTTGGAACGCTGCTGGATTTCTATCAGAGCAAATTTTTTCTTTAAGCTGGCTCCGTACCGCGTACCAAATCGTTTTGTAGATGACATGTTGATTATGAATGGGGCTGCCCGGACTTTCATCCAAACAATCGTTGATTGCTGGCATTTGAACCGGGGTTCAATGGTTTTTTTGCAGTAATATACACCCAAACCATTAGTGATATTGCCTCATAAACCGCTCGTGAGCAGCATATACCAGGCTACACTACAGCCCCATTACAACTCATTTATAAATATATCGCTTAATTCCTGCTGGTTTTTAAAAGATTTGTGGTTATTTAAGCAGGATTAATTCTTTAGGCGCAGTAGTAAGTATTTTAGCCTTGCCATCAAAAAGCAAAGTGTCTTCAATTCTTAACCCGTATTTACCGCGGAAATAAATTCCCGGCTCAATGGTAAAGATGTGGTTTGGTTTTACATTGTTTTTTGCTTCTGGAGAAAAAGAAGGATGTTCATGGATTTCTACGCCCACTCCATGGCCCAAAGAATGGATAAAACGGGAAGAATATTTACCTAATTTCTTTCTGGAAAATGTTTCTAATGCGGAAAAAGGCCTGTGCGGGGCTATCTCTTTTATTGACGCTGCCTGGACATCGGATAATAAATTAAAATGTTTTTTTTCGGAAACGGATGGTTTTCCAAGATACAATATCCTGGACATGTCTGAGCAATAATTGAGGTAACGGGCGCCGAAATCAAGCTGCAAGAACCCTTTTCTTAATTTTGCCGGCGAGGTTACGTGATGGGGGGTAGCGCTGTTTTTTCCGCCGGCGATGATGGAGGGAAAAGCCGGGTCTGCGCCATGTTCGCAGATAAATTTATCTAAAAAAAAAGCGATATCTTTCTCCGTTTTGAATTTATGAGTGGAAAATTTGTCAATCAATTCATTGAATGCATAAGAAGTTATTGCGCAGGCTTTGGTGATTTTATTGATTTCTTGCGGTGTTTTTTGGGCGCGCAACTGGTTTAATGCCGGAAGGACATCAATCAATTCTGCTTGAGGATACATTTTCTTTAATTTTTCTGCATATCCTAAAGAAAGAGCGGACTTGTTAACGCCGACTTTTTTGATTTTAGGGTTAGTTAGCTTTTTATCCCAGCCTTTCTGCAAGACGGCTGAAGAGATATTTTTTAGGGAGGGGAGTTCATCTAATTTAGTCAGGTACAACGATGCCGACGATGAAGTGACAAGAAAAAGCGCAAAAGAAGGGTTCAGCTGAGTGAAATAAGTGATATTGACATCAGGATGGACCAAGAAAGCAAGATCAATATTGTTGGCTTTAAGATGAGATTGGAATTCTTTAAGTTTCATCGCTACAGAAACAGTTTTGTGGTTTAAAAATGTTCTGTGAAGTTAAGAGGCGGCGTTCCCAGTCCTGCTTTGCACAAGAACAGAGCTAGTATCTGTGCAAAGCCCCCCAGCCCGCAACCCTTATAAAGCATAAAAATAACATCTTGCCTATGGAAAAAATGATTCTTAAGAGCGGGCTTACCGCCCTTTATTATCCTAAAAAGGGCAATTCAGTCGTAGTAGAGGTAATGATAAAAGTTGGCAGCATACATGAAAAAAGTGATGTGCGGGGAATTTCTCATTTCTTGGAACATATCGTGTTTGAAGGAACGAAAAAGAGGCCTACTAACAGGCAAATCTCTAATGAAATCGAACGGGTCGGCGGCAGCTTTAATGCCTACACTTCAACTGAGAAAACCTGTTTTTATGCCAAAGTATTGAAAAAACATTTTTCTGTCGCTGCTGATGTCATTGCCGACATATTGCAAAATCCCCTGCTGAGAGACAAAGATATCCAAAAAGAAAAAAATGTGGTATTGAAAGAGATTGCCATGATTTATGATGAACCGCGGTTTTACCAGTGGATCTTACTGCAGCAAAATTTATTTGAGAAGCACCCCTGCAGATACCCCACCTACGGCGATGTGGAAAGCATTAAAAAATTAACCAGAAATAAAGTATTGGATTTCTTCAAAGAGCATTATGTTTCCAATAATATGGTTATTTCCGTGGTCGGCGACGTGCCAAACTGGAAGAAAGAGATACTGAAAAGATTTGCGGTTGGAAGAGGAAAATTGACGAAGATTATGCCATCTTCTGAGCCGGCGCTGCGGAAAAATAAAAAGATTTTACGGAAAAAGAAAATTTTAAACACGCACTTAGTGCTGGGCTTTAAGGGCATTCCGCGGAGTCATGCTGATTCGTATGTTTTAGAAGTAATTACCGGAATCCTTGGCCGCGGGCAAAGCGGAAAAATGTTCACTGAAATCAGAAGCAAGCGCGGATTAGCGTACGACGTGGGTACACAGACCATCTCTGAAAATGATTACGGCTATTTTGCAATATATGCTACCATAGATAAGAAAAATGTTGCTTTGGTGAAGAATTTAATGATGAAGGAGATTGCGAAGCTGAAAAAAATCAGCGAGGAAGAATTGAAAGAAGCGCAGGATTATATTGAAGGCAACTATTTGCTGGAAATGGAGGATACGCAAAAGATCGCTGATCAGCTATTGTTTTGGGAGCAGGTTAAGAATGCAGAAGAAATGGAAAGATACCTGAAGAAAATTAAAAGAGTAAGAGTTGCTGATGTAAGAAGAGTGGTGGATAAATATCTTAAGTATTATGCTGAAGTGGTGCTGGAAGGGAAGTAAGAGATGAAACCAAAAAAATCTGAAGATCTTGCGCAAAGATTGCGTTTGTTATATAAGACCTATGAATGCGAGTCTAAATTGCCGGATCATGATGATTTAGTAGCCAAACTTTGTGTTTACCCTGTTTCTTATGAAGAAGTAGAAAAAATAAAGGAATTAATAGATAGGTACTATGATGATGGGGCCAGACAATCTTATCTACTTTGGCCTTATTCTTCCTGAATGGTTCTAAAAGAGCGTTTATTTCTTTAGCCGGAGCATTTTTCAAGTCAAGAGGATGAAGTTTTTTGTTCAGAAAAGCAGTTTCGACTTCTTGGTAATCACTAAATACAATATTGCCCCCTAGTTTATTTAATAATTTACCTAACGATTTATAAAGAAGAGTTGTGGATAAATATCTTAAGTATTATGCTGAAGTGGTGCTGGAAGGGAAGTGAGAATGTAAATGAATGAAAAAAATGAATCGGAGGGTTTAGCGGAAAGATTACGCTTATTGTACCGAGCCCATGATTGTGAGAATGAACTTCCTACGCATGACGATTTAGTAGCTAAGCTTGATAAGATTACACCGGAAGTGCGTGAAGCAATAGAACTGGGATTTTTTAATGGAGTGTATTTTATTTCTTACCGAGAAGCTGAAAAGATGGCTGAAGAAGGAGCTGAACTAATTGAATATTTTAAAGAGAATATCGAAAAGGCTCTTGTGGAAGTAGAAAAAGATATAGTACAGGAAATCAAGTGTTATCTCGAAAAAGACAAAGGTTTATCCAAAGAACAAGAGACCCAAGGAATTATGGAAGAGTACAATGAAGAAGCAAGACTTATTTTTAAGGGGTTCAAAGCAAATCTTGAAGACTTTTTACATGAATTAGAAAACTAATTATACGCTTCTGCTGCAATCTTATCTAACTTAGCTTTATTCTTTCTGAATAATTCCAGCAGCGCATTAATTTCTTTGGCTAATCCATTTTTCAAATCCAGAGGATGGAGTTTCTTGGCGACGAAAGCATCTTCTATGTCTTCATAGGAAGTGAAAGAGATATTACCACCAAATTTAGCAGGACGTTCAATCACAAATTTATCTTTCCGGTCCTGTTTCAGAGGCATGACCACTAATTTGAGGAAAGCCAGAACCCCATTATCTTCAAGCTTCCCTTCTTCACAATATGCTCCCCTTACTTTCTCCTGCACTGTTTTCTCATCATCCAGCAAATCTATTTTTGATTTTGGTTCAGAAGCGGACATCTTTTTTCCTATCAATCCGGGAATCAATGGAGTCATCACTTCGATTCTGGGCTTGTAACCTACTTTAGGCAAATATTCACGTGCATACATCAGTATTTTCCGCTGGTCAATGCCACCGTACTGTACATCTGCTTTAAGATATTCCTCGTCCAGTGCCTGCATTAATGGATATAGTATGCCGCTTAATTTGGGATTGTCGCCGAACTTGACCACTTCTGATGCCGCTTTGGTCGCATCATGGATCGAAGTGAAGGTTGATAATCTCAATACATCCATAATATAATCTTTTTTAAGCTGAAATTCCGAGCCTTTTACTATTTCAATATTTTTAACATCGGCGCCTAAGGATTGAAACATTAAAGGAATGACACCAGAATAATACTTGTATCTTTTTTCCAGGACGCTCCACGGGCAATTGTCCAGAGCGCCATGGAGGTCTGCTAAGAGCACTTTTACTTTGAAACCGGCTTTTAGAAAATCGGCCATTTTGAGAACCCATACATAGTAACCTAAGTGTGGCCTTCCGGTAATGGCCGTCCCTAAATAGACCGTCGGCTGTTTTTTCTTTTTTAGAAGTTCAAGAAGCTCTTGTCCAGTAACGATTTCCTGCGTATTTCTTTTTATTAAGGCAAGCTTTTGTTCCGGATTCATTTACAAAAATAGAAAGGGCGGGGGTTTAAATATTTAATGGGAGATTTAAAGAAGATTTAAAAATCAATATAACATTAAGAAAAGAATGTCTTTTACTGTATCTGAAGAATTGGTACAAAAAATTGTTCCAAAGTCCTACGCCATTGAAGATAATTCAGAAGCGAAGCGACGTGTTGGAGAACGAATTTTAATGGCTGTTGATGTTATTGGTGGAACTCAAGCTCATTTAAATCGCCCCACAGATTTTAATGAGTTTAATTTGTTCGAACGTGAATCATTCTTAGAAGAGTTAGCAAGCAGTATTTCTTATGAGGATTATGATGGAGTAAACCCCACACAGTTACAAAATGATAGTTATTTTTTAGAAATGGTTGATTTAGTTAAAAGAGATTTATATCTATATATAAAACAAAATGAAGTAAAATATTATTAGGGATCTCTTAAACCATCTAATTCTGGCGATGTGATTGTTTCTCCTCCAAACAAACCTTAGTGCTCTTTTTCAGTAAAATATAAATACTGCCCCCATATTTTAAAATTATGGGGGACGGACCATGGTAAAGGCTATTATTTTTGACTTCTGGGGAACTTTAGTAGAAAATGGGGTGTGGAGCCCCATTAAACAAGTAAAGCAGATCTTAGATATTGATGTGCCTTTCAGCGAATATGTTGTGCGCATGGAAAAGGCGATGATGGCCAGCACTTTTCTTTCACTGAAAGATGCTTTTGAGAATGTATGTAAAGAATTTGAGATTCCCTGCACGGAAGCGAAAATGGAACAATTGATTGGGGTATGGAATCGATCATGGATGCTTGCCAAACCATATGAGGAAGTAAAGGAAGAGCTGGAAAAACTGCAGAAACGATACCGGCTTATCTTAGTTTCAAATACAGATTGCTTTTCTATTGAACAAGTACTGGATAAATTTCAGTTGAGGGGATATTTTGGCCAAATCTTTTTATCATATCAAATGGGCTTGATAAAAACCGAAGAAAAATTTCTTAAATGTGTCTTAAAAGAATTAAAATTAAAGGCGGAAGACTGCGTTATGGTCGGAGACAGCATCCTCAGTGATGTGGAAGCAGCTAAAAATGCCGGTATAAAGGCAATTTTGATGGACCGCAAGAACGGACAAGAATTTAACCCAAAAATCAGAAACCTTAAAGAACTCCAAGCGCTCCTAGAAACTATATGATAGAAATCACGTTTCTGGGAACGGGGTGCATGCAGCCTACAAAAAATAGAAACCATGCCGGAGTACTGCTTAGTTTCCAAAAAGAAAATATTCTATTTGATTGCGGCGAAGGAATTCAGCGGCAGATGAGAATAGCTGGAATCAAGCCGGCGAAAATTACTAGATTATGTATCAGCCACTGGCACGGAGACCATGTTTTTGGCATCCCGGGATTGTTAAGTTCCATGGGCGCAGATAAAGCAGAACAAGTACTGCATATTTATGGCCCTAAAGGATCTAAAGTGTACCTTTCCCATATTTTCAAGAGTTTTGCGGCAAAGGATATCATCCCTTATGAAGTGCATGAAGTGAAACCCGGAAAAGCGTTAGAAACTGAAGAGTTTGTGCTGGAAACCCAGCCTTTGGAACATTCAACTACTTGTATAGGTTATAGTTTTCGTGAAAAGGACCGGCTGCGTATAAACGTAGCGAAAGCAAATAAATTAGGATTAGAAGGGCCGATACTGGGAAAATTGCAGCAAGGGCATGATGTGATGCTGAAAGGAAAAAAGATAAAGCACAAAGAAGTCACTTATAGCGTCGTTGGAAAAAAAGTAAGTTATGTTACTGACACCGTTCCTTGCCGCGGAGCGGATAAATTGGCAAAAAATGCGGATTTGTTAATCTGCGAAGGAACACATTTGGATGAAATCAAAGAAAAAACTGAGAAGGCAAAGCATATGACCGTTCGACAAGCTGCATTAATTGCATCCGAGAATAATGCGCAACGGTTAGTCATAACTCATATCAGCCAGAGATATAAAGTGCCTTCGGAGATTATTGAAGAGGCCAGAACTTATTTTGATAATTCGGTAGTGGCAGAAGATTTTATGAGATTTAATCTTTGAATTAAAAAGTTTAATTAATAGCAAATCTCGTTAATAATGGAACTTGCCGAGATTTGCTAGAATAGTAAATCGCATGGCGTAATGCACAGAATGAAACAAAGGTTTCATTTTGCACAAAAATGATAGTTGTCATTTTTGTGTTTCATTACTTTTGTGATTTACTATAAGGCAATATTAACTATCTGCTAAAAGGCTGGCGATTCCAATATAATTCGTTGGCGTAATTGATTTTAATTCTTCTTTGATTTTATCAGTAACATCCAACCCATCAATAAAATGCCCAAAATCATCCAGAGTAACTTTTTTCCCCCTGGTTAATTCTTTCAGTTTTTCGTAGGGCATTTCTGCTCTTTCCCGCCGTAAAACCGTTTGTATTGCTTCTGAAATAATCTCTGGATGTTCTTCTAATGCCCGGATTACTTTTAGCTCATTTACACTAATCTTAGTTAATCCTTTTAATGCAGATTTATAACCAATAAGGCTATGAGCTAGAGCAACACCAACATTTCTTTCTACGGTGGAATCCGACAAATCTCGCTGCAACCTTGATACGGGCAATTTAGTAGAAAAGTAACTGAAAAGTGCGTTAGCAAGACCTAAATTACCTTCGCTATTCTCAAAATCAATTGGATTCACTTTGTGGGGCATGGTTGAAGATCCTATTTCTCCCTCAACTGGTTTTTGAGTAATCCATTCATCACTTATATATCTCCATATATCCCGATTAAAATCTATAAGGATGGTATTTAATCTGCGTAGATTATCAAATAGTTCCGCATAATTGTCATGAGATTCAATTTGGGTAGTGATATAGTTTGGTTTTAGCTTAATTCTTCTTCCTTCATTGAATTTTTCTACAAAATTACCCGTAAAAGCTAACCAATCTACCTCGGGGTAGGCAAGGTTATGGGCGTTGTAATTGCCGGTTGCTCCATTTAGTTTTACAAGAATCTCTTTTTTTTCTAATTGGTCTAATTGTCTTTTCATTCTTGCAGAAAATACTTTCATTTCTTTACCAAAAGTGGTTGGTGAAGCGGGCTGCCCATGAGTTCTTGCCAGCATGGGAACATGCCCATATTGATGGGCTATTTTTTCTATTGATGCATAGAGCTCTTGCGCAGCAGGTAGGACCACTTTTTCCAAGCTTTCGCTTAACATTAACCCATAAGCAAAATTATTTACATCTTCAGAAGTCAACGCAAAATGGACCCATTCTAAGGAATCTTCTAAAGAAGTGCCTTTCAAAGACTCTTTCATGAAATATTCAACCGCCTTGACATCGTGATTGGTCGGCTTTATCTTTCCGTATCCTTTCATTTCAATTGCTTTAACAACGGCTGCATCTTCTATGGAAAGGCCGTATAATTTTCTCACTAATCCTTTTTCTTCTTCAGAAAATACTCTGGTTCCTATCTTAGCATGTTCGGATAAGAAAATAAGATATTCACCTTCGACCCGCATCCTATATTTGATCAAACCTTTTTCACTAAAATATTCTGCTAGCGGATTGGTATATTTTCCATATCTCCCATCAACCGGACTAATAGCTTCTAATGGTTCCATAAATAACAACACTTTATTTACTAATTATAAATTTTTATTTAGGCTGGTATATACAAGACAAACTAGTTTCTATTCATAAATTCTCATAAAACTTCGCCATTAATGTTTCTATTTCAGCTACTTCTTTAACTGCTATTATTTTTACGCGCAGTTCCTTTCCGCCCGGACAGCTTTTAGAAAAATTCATGGCCTGTATCTTTAGGTTAGACACCTTAATTGGCGGATACCTTTTTGCATATTTCATATATCGGAAAAAACATCCGATCTTTTTCTTAGGCGATAATTCGGCGTAGTTTCCTTCCGCCAGATAATCGTTGATTTGAGTGAATATGAAAGGATTCTTAGCCGCTTCCCGGCCGACCATGACATAATCGCACCCGGTTTCATCTAACATTCTCTTGGCATCTTCTGGTGTCCTGATATCTCCATTGCCTACGACGGGAATAGAAACCAACTCTTTCAATTCTTTTATCAAAGACCAATCGGCTTTCCCGGAATATCCTTGCTTTACAGTCCGAGGATGAAAAGTGATCATATCTAACCCTTCCTCTTCAGCAATCTTGGCTATAATCTTCCATTTATCCGGCTTATCCGCTCCCGCCCTGATTTTTACTGTTACCGGTTTTGTGGTCGCTTCACGCATAGTTTTGAATATCTTGCGGGTAAGGTCGGGATGCTGCAACAGTGCAGAACAGGCCATCTGCTGAGTCACGTGACCAGCGGGGCATCCAAGATTATAATCAATGATGTCAAAATGGGGTTCGACTATCTTTATAGCTTTTTTTAATGCACCTAAATCTGATCCGTATAATTGGACTGCGATAGGCCTTTCTTCCTCTGAATATCTGATGAATTTCCTTATGTCTGCAGACATAGCAACCACCGCGTGTATATTTTTAAATTCAGTCACTACTAATCCCGCGCCCAGTTCTTTGCATATGATCCTTAAGGGAGCGTTGCTTAAGCCA